>NZ_JBXAKV010000004.1:0-431114 GCF_058798795.1 Pseudomonas sp. GW822-FHT07A10 | reverse complement strand
CCGTGAGCAGTGCCGATGGCACCGCTACTTCGGTCACCGTGCACATCCTCGGCACCAACGATGCGGCGGTGCTGTCCACCGGCATCGCCAACCTCACCGAGACCAATGCCGCCGTCGACATTTCCACCGCCGGCACCCTGACCATCAGCGACGTCGACAGTGCCGCAACCTTCGTCGCACAAACCAACACCGCCGGCACCTATGGCCAGTTCTCCATCGGCACCGGCGGTGCCTGGACGTACGTCGCCAGCTCAGCCCACAACGAGTTCGCCGCCGGCACCACCTACACCGACACCTTCGCCGTGAGCAGCGCCGATGGCACCCTCACTTCGGTCACCGTGCATATCGCCGGCAGCAACGACTCACCGACGATCACTTCCAACGGTGCTGGTGCAACGGCTTCGATCAGCGTGGCGGAGAACACCACGGCGATCACGACGGTAACGGCGACCGATGTTGATCTGCCGGCACAAACGCTGAGCTACAGCATCGTCGGTGGAGTGGATGCCGCGAAATTCTCGATCGTTTCTGGCACAGGCGTGCTGAGCTTTATCTCTGCACCCAACTTTGAAGCGCCGACTGATACGGGAACGAACAACGTTTATGACGTGATTGTGCGGGCATCGGACGGCACGCTGTTCGACGACCAGGCGATTGCGGTAACCGTGACAGGCGTCAACGACAACTCCCCAGTGATCACCTCCAACGGTGGTGGTGCGACGGCTTCGGTCAGCGTGGCGGAGAACACCACGGCGGTCACGACAGTGGCGGCGACCGATGCAGACCTGCCGGCACAAACGCTGAGCTACAGCATCGTCGGTGGAGCGGATGCCGCGAAATTCTCGATCGCTTCAGGCACAGGCGTGCTGAGCTTTATCTCTGCACCCAACTTTGAAGCACCGACTGATTCGGGAACGAACAACGTCTATGACGTGATTGTGCGAGCGTCAGACGGCACGCTGTTTGACGACCAGGCGATTGCGGTAACCGTGACGGGCGTCAACGACAATAGCCCGATTATCACCTCCAACGGTGGTGGTGCGACGGCGTCGGTCAGCGTGGCGGAGAACACCACGGCGGTCACGACAGTGGTGGCGACTGACGCTGATCTACCAGCGCAGACGCTGAGCTACTCGATCCTGAATACAGCCGGGACAGACTTCAACAAATTCTCGATCAGTTCGAGCGGGGTGCTGACGTTCAATTCGGCGCCCGACTACGAGAATCCCCAGGATGTCGGTGGAACCGCCGGCGACAATGCCTATGTTGTGGACGTTCAGGTGGCCGACGGCAATGGCGGAGTCGACACGCAGACCATTACGGTAAACGTGCAGAACGTCGTTGAGACGCCAGTTGATACCGTAGCGCCGACGGTGACTTCCATAACCGCGCTCACAGCGTCAGGGACACCGCTAGGGAACACCGGCAGCGGCACAATAACCATCACGTTCAGTGAAGCTGTGATTAACTTCGATATCAGTGATTTCAGTGTCACCGCAGGCCGCGGAACCCTCAGCAACTTCTCCGGTAGCGGCACTACTTATACAGTGGACTTCACAAGAACCAACAATGGATCTGTAAAAGCCAGCGTTACAAACACCTACACGGACTTGGCTGGCAATACGGGTGTTGCGTTCACCTCTAGCGCGAATCTTCCGGCAGGTGTGGCTGGCGAACCGATCAATCTAGCCCTCAACGCTCCATTGGCCGATATCAGCGGCCCCGTAACGGTGTCCATCAGCGGGGTTCCCTCGGGGTGGGTGTTCAATGCAGGAACCGACAACGGCGACGGCACATGGACCGTGCACACCAACGATCCCGGCGCATTGACCGTGACAACACCAAGCGACTTCGTGGGTGCGTTGGTGCTTGATGTCAACATGAGCTGGAGCAACATCGACGGCAGCACCGCCAGTGCCTACGTATTCAACAACGTCGAAGTCTATGCCCCAGGCGCGCCGATCTTCGCCGTGTCCGCCGATGACAATCTGACCGGTTCGTCTGGTGCCGACACCTTCGTCTTCGCCCAGCCGATCGGCAACAACCAGATCTACAATTTCGATGCCGCAGCGGACAAGATCGACTTGATTGGCTTCACGGGCGTCAACGGCTTTGCAGACTTGAGTATCACTAACGACGCCAACGGCAATGCACTGGTCAGCATCAGCACTGGCCAGACGGTCACTCTCAAAGGTGTCGATGCGGCGGACTTGAGCGAAGCGAACTTCCAGTTCGATGTGGACCCGCTCACCAACAACGCCGGTACCCTCAGCATTGCCGACGGCGCGATCATGCCGTTCGGTGGCAGCATCCATAACAGCGGCACCATCGAGCTCGGCTCCGCCGGCAGCGCAACCAGCCTTGAGGTTCTGTTCCGTGGCGCGACCTTGACCGGTGGCGGCCAGGTGCTGCTATCCGACAACGCGCAAAACGTGATTTTCGGCGGCAGCGCCGACACCGTACTGAATAACGTCGACAACCGCATTTCCGGCGCCGGCCAGTTGGGTGCCGGACAGATGGTGCTGATCAATGCGGGGCTGATCATGGCCAGCGGGCTGAACAGCCTGGTGCTCGACACCGGCACCCACACCATCACCAACAGCGGGGTGCTGGAGTCCACGGGCCCAGGCGGCATGACGGTGGCCAGCACGGTCGAAAACACCGGCCACCTGTGGGCCAATGGTGGCGACCTGCGCCTGCTGGCCGACGTGACCGGCGATGGCAGCGCGACCATCGACGGTAACGCGACCCTGACCTTCTCCGGTGCTGCACACGGGTCCGTCGCCTTCCACGGCGAAGGCGCGGGCACGCTGGTGATCGCCCAGGCCGAAACGGCGGGCTCGCTGTCCGGCATCCTCGGCCTTGAGAGCGATGACATGCTGACGTTCGGCAATCTCGCTTTCGGCGCCAACACCCAGCTCAGCTATAACGCCAGCGCCTCTGGCGCCGGCGGCCTGCTGACAGTGGACGACGGCGTGCATCGGGCCGAGGTGAACCTGCTGGGGCATTACTCGGCGGAAGACTTCCAGGTCACCGACGGCGGCGCGGCCGGCACTCAAGTCAGTTACCACGGAGAATCCAGCGGCACGCTGGTGGGCACCATGCTCGCAGACACGATCAGTGGCGGCGACGGCAACGACATCATCGTAGGCCGTGAAGGCGCAGACACGCTCAGCGGTGGCGCGGGCGCCGACGTGTTTGCCTACTTCAACGTGAATGAAGGCGGCGACCATATCCTCGACTACAACTACGCCGAAGGGGACAAAATCGACCTCTCCGCACTGCTCAAGGCGAACTTTGTCAGCGGCACCAGCCAGGTGTCGGACTTTGTCCAAGTGGTGCAGACCGGCACCGACATCACCGTGAAGGTGGATACCGATGGCGCAAGTAATGGCAAGAACTTCGTCGACGTGGCGGTGCTTGACCACACGGGTACGCCTGGGCCAGATCTGGTGCGCACCTGGTTCGGGGATACGGACCATACACTGACGGCGTGATCGTGGGCGGGAGTTGAGCAGTTGATAATGCTGGAGACCAGGGAAGGTCGAACCATTATCCGGCTACTCAACTCCTTCGCTCACACTGCCCCTGACCATTTGATTCACCGGAGAATGCAACGCGTTAGATGAACCTCTGGGTTGCGTAGTTTAATGTGCACTACCCTGGAAAAGGATTTCATCGTGTACATCAAAGGACGCTACATCGTATCTGCCTGCGCACTGCTGTTTTTCCAGCACGCACTGGCGACCGGAATGGACTGCACAAAAGCGGCAAACGCTGTCGAAAATACAATTTGCGCGAACAAAGGACTGTATGAGCTGGATACGCAAATGGGGTCGGTCTATCGAACGCTGATGAACGCCGCTTCGCCGGCGCAGGTTGAACTGAAGAGATCCCAGCGCCAGTGGTTGAAAGTGCGCAATGAATGCGTCGAAGACGTCGCCTGCCTGGACCAACACTATCGCGAACGCTTGCTGGCATTGCACGTGCAATGGGTCGACGTCGTTGCCTATCAACCCGACGATGTTGATAAACAGGTGATGGAGGATTTGCAACAACGCATCCAGGACCTGAGCAAGGACAATCCGGAATTTGCACTGGAGCGAGCACTCGACTCCATGGCGTTCGACAGCAGCACAACGTCATTCCCTGGCGACTCGGGTGAAGATGAGCAATCGCTCTTTCCCAAGGCAATTCCCCGAGATGTCACGGAGGACGAGTGGAGGGCACTGAAAGCGTCCGACATCGGCGACGCCGCTGAATCCGGGCAGACCTCATACACGCTGATGGATATGGATGGCGACGGACAGCGTGACCTCATCGTTGAAACCTATTCCGGCGGCACCGGGATGTTCAGTTACACGCAAACCTACCGTCGCAGTGAAGGTCGGTTCATCAGCAGGACATCGGGGCCTGCCCATGAATCCGGCCCACTTTTCTATACCAATGAACGCGGCGCCAACCAATCCGTGAACTGGATCAAGGCTCGCGGAAAAATCTACTTAGCCTACCGAAACGGTAGCTACGGCGTTGACCAGGTCTTTCTTCTCAATCCCCTGAAGATCAATAACAAAGTACCTACACTGACCGTTCGCTACGGCTATCAACTGACAGTGCCCCATACACAACATCTGGAGGACGGCACCACCACTTTCGAACTGGAGCCCGCCCTGCAAAAGGCACTTGCGAAGGCCTTGATCAAAGTGAATGCAAATGAAGCCCTGGAGACTGGCCGCCAGAAAGCCCCGATCTGCCCCATCCCCCTTTCAGTACAAGACAGTGATGACTATTACAGCTTCGGGGCGAGTTACTACGCGATCGAACCCGTCGCCGATATGCCGGTGGTCATCGCTAATGAGTGCTTCATCGCAAGACTGATCAATTGGTACGGGAGCTACAGCGACAAGGACGGACTGTTTGCACTACTGACGTTGCGCAAACCGGGATCTGAAGACCAGGAACGCAGTTATTCGGTCAACGGACGTCGACATATCACGCAAGTGAGCACATCGATTGGCAAGGCCGAAGGTGGGGCTGAGAATTTTTAGTCAGTTATCCACCGATGGATAGCCACAAAAAAGCCCCACCAGATCACTCTGCGTGGGGCTTTCAAATATATGGTGTCCCAGGGCAGGTTCGAACTGCCAACCTTCCCCTTAGGAGGGGGATGCTCTATCCAATTGAGCTACTGAGACACAAGTCGCGCGCAAGGAATGCGCGGCGATGGACGGCGTGCATGTTAACGGGCAGGCCCGCTTTTGTCATGTCGTCCGTAGGGCTTTTTAAGTGTAGGCAGACGCCCTGCGGTAGCGTGGCTTTGTTTACCGTGCAAATTGCATCACCGCAAAATGCCATCATTGCAAAATGCAATGCCGGCCCTTGGTGAAAATATCTTAAATCGTTGTTTTTAAAGAATTTAATAGCCGTTAAACTTTTGGCATGCGGGCTGCTTCGACTGTTCTCAAAGAACGAAGGAGATCAGCCCCATGAACAGCGCTCTTTTAGTCGCGAATGCAGTCGCCCTGGCGGTTCTGTTGGGTTTTCAGTTCTTTCCCGAAAACGACGCTGCGATGGTTGCCCAACGCACGCCCCATTACCTGCAGCTGCAAAAAGCGCCTCAATGGGCAGTCACGAGCGATCAACGCAGTTTTGTCAGCCAAGAGGTGAGCCAGGAGAGTCTTCAACCGCGCACGCAGTCTTTTGAACGCTTGGTATTTTGAACCACCCCATCGGGAGCACAGCATGTCCAAATCAGCCGCAGGGTTTCTCATCCTCGCTCTACTGAGTGGCATCTTTCATCTGTCATTAGTCCAGGACACGATCGTCACCCTGCCCCTGATTGCCTGCGGCGTGTTCAGTGCGCTGTTCGTGCTGGCGCTGATCGCCGGGCGCAAGATCAAGTTCGATCCGGTTCTGCGCTGACGCTCAGCAACTCCAGAAGACCGGCAACGGTGACCGTAAGGTCGCCGGAGTTATCGAGTCGACGGATCTGCGTATCACCGATTGTATCGTCAGCCGTGAACAGCGCATTGCGGCGCAGTCTCGCTTCAATTTCTGCCGGGCTTTCACGCCCCCGCCGTAGCAGGCGCTCTCGCAGAACGTCATCCTTGACCGTCAACAGCACCGGCAACAACGTGGGATAGCGCTGTTGCGCTTCTGTCAGGTGGCCGCGCGAAGCATTGATCAGCACATCGCGCCCGTCCTTGAGCCACTGGTCTATACGCACAGGAATACCGTAATCCAGCCCATTGGCCTGCCACGAAAGCGCGAAATCCCCTTTGTTTCTGCGTCGCTCGAACTCTTCGCGGGACACCTCAATGGCGTCTTCGCCGACGGACTCAGCCGAGCGCGTAATAACCCGCCGCACGACTTCACAATTGCGTACCCGCAATGGCCCGCGAGCGGCTTCGATGAGGCTGTCCTTGCCGGATCCCGAAGGCCCCATTAAATAAATCAGCCTGCCATCCATCCTGAAATCATCCCATACCGTCCGTCTGCCCTAGTAAATCGGCCATTTGCCACTATCCTGTTAAGGTAAGGAACAAGGATCGAATCCGCATAGCATGCACCTTCAGGCGTCTTCGGGCATCACCTGTCGGGCAAGAGGACGCGGTCAGCGATACGGACTCATGGAATGTTTTCAAACCAGTCCGCATTTCTGATAATAGGTGCTGGCATTAAGCCTTTACCCAGATCAATATTTGTCACAGAATTGACGCCAATGATCTGGCTAATTTGAGGCATGATGCGCGCCTCTATCAATTCAGGTTGAACATTTGGCCGGAGTGCTTGTCCTATCTGACATCCTGCGGCCTATCCCGAGAACCGCTCCCCTGAACTAACCGGTTAAATATATGCGCCCATTGAAACAGGCAATTTATTCCAGCCGTACGGCTGACAAGTTCGTCGTACGTCTGCCAGACGGAATGCGTGAACGCATTGCCGAGGTGGCTCGCAATCATCATCGCAGCATGAATTCCGAGATCATCGCGCGCCTTGAGCAGAGTCTTATTCAGGAAGGCGCGTTGGGCGAAGAATTGAGCATGCGCCTGGACAGCCCCGAGCTGTCATTGCACGAACGCGAACTGCTGCAACGCTTCCGCCAACTCTCCCACCGCCAGCAAAACGCTCTGGTTTCGCTGATCGCCCATGACGCCGAAATGGCTGCAGACGCTTCCTGATTCATCCCGAAAGTTCAAGCCAGCGTAATTGCTGGCTTTTTTTTGCCTGAAATTCGGCCCCAAAAAAAACCCGCCGATTGGGCGGGTTCTTTTGAGGCAGAACGTCAGAGCAGAAAAATCGTCGCCAGCCCGAGGAAGATGAAAAAGCCACCACTGTCGGTCATGGCAGTGATCATCACACTGGCCCCCATTGCCGGGTCGCGCCCAAGCCGCGCCAGGGTCATCGGAATCAACACACCCATCAATGCCGCAAGCAACAGGTTAAGCGTCATGGCGGCGGTCATCACCACGCCCAGGGACCAACTGCCATAAAGCAGGTAGGACACCACACCAATCACCCCACCCCAGACCAGGCCATTGATCAAGGCAACCGCCAACTCCTTGCGCATCAGGCGCGACGTATTACCGGTACTGACCTGATCCAGCGCCATGGCCCGAACGATCATGGTGATCGTCTGGTTACCCGAGTTGCCGCCGATACCCGCCACGATCGGCATCAATGCCGCGAGCGCTACCAGCTTCTCGATAGAGCCCTCGAACAGGCCGATCACCCGTGATGCAACGAACGCGGTGATCAGGTTTATCGCCAGCCAGGCCCAACGGTTGCGCAGGGACTTCCAGACTGACGCAAAAATATCTTCTTCTTCGCGCAGACCCGCCATGTTGAGAACTTCGTTTTCGCTCTCTTCACGAATCAGGTCGACCATTTCATCGATGGTCAGACGACCGATCAGCTTGCCGTTCTTGTCGACCACCGGGGCCGAGATCAAGTCGTAACGCTCGAACGCCTGAGCGGCCTCGTAGGCGTCTTCGTCCGGATGAAAACTCACCGGATCGCTGGCCATTACTTCCGAGACCTGTTTATCCGGGTCGTTGACCAAAAGGCGCTTGATCGGCAACACGCCCTTGAGCACGCCGTCGTAATCGACCACGAACAGTTTGTCGGTATGGCTTGGCAATTCTTTGAGACGACGCAGGTAACGCAACACCACTTCAAGGCTGACATCCTCACGGATGGTCACCATCTCGAAGTCCATCAGCGCACCGACCTGCTCCTCGTCATAGGACAACGCGGAGCGGACGCGCTCACGCTGTTGAGCATCGAGGGTTTCCATCAGCTCGTGGACGACGTCTCGCGGCAGCTCGGAGGCCAGGTCAGCAAGTTCGTCGGCATCCATGTCCTTGGCCGCTGCCAAGAGCTCGTGATCGTCCATGTCGGCGATCAGGGTTTCACGAACCGAATCGGATACTTCGAGCAGAATGTCGCCGTCGCGGTCGGCCTTGACCAATTGCCAGACGGTCAGACGATCGTCCAGTGGCAAGGCTTCAAGGATGTAGGCAACGTCGGCGGAGTGCAGATCATCGAGCTTGCGTTGCAACTCGACGAGGTTTTGCCGGTGAACCAGGTTCTCGACCCGGTCGTGATGCGGACCTTCCTGGCGATGAGTCAGGTCTTCGACCACCCGCTGGCGCTGCAGCAGCTCAACGACTTGAGCAAGGCGGTCCTGCAAGCTTTCCTGCGTTTTCTTTACTTCAACTTCAGACATAGGCGAACTCCACTCCCAGCAGCGGGGCACGCCGGAAGGATCAATCAGTCAATTCATGATTGTAAAAACGGGGTACTGAGTAACTACTGGGTAAGTCCATGGAGGTATTCCACAAGCCCCGGCGGGGCTGACGGGCGCAATGATAACACCGCCTGACGGTTTTAAACGTGAAAAAATCGCGGCTGAAACAAGCGCTTGCGAGACAAACCTGAGCGCTGTCCTGATCCATGGAACTGCGACGACTCATCCTGAAAAGAAAACACACCCTAGTCGAAAAATGCAGCGGCTACTCTTGATAAGGACCGTCAAGGAGGACGTCGAATGCCATGGAATGCTGATTATCTTTTACTTGCCGCCCTGCTCTGCCTGCCGTCCTGGGCGTTTGCTACGACCATCCACCGGTGTGAAGCCCCTGACGGACGCATCACCTTCACGACCTTGAGCTGTACGACCGGAGAAAGCCTTTCGCTTCAGGAAGTACGCACGTTTTTGCCTGGCAGCACGACAGCCCTGATACCAGAAGCCGAGGTTCGCGAAACATCAAGTATGAAAAAACCAAGGAGAGAGCCGACGGTCGTTGGTCAGTCCGAGGACAAATGTGGAAATCAGCTCAGCGCAAAGGAACGCCGCATCGCGATCATCAATCAGAGAGTGGTTGCCGGCATGAGTCAGCAGGACGTCGAAAGCGCTCTCGGCAAGCCAGACAAAATCAGCACTCGCAATTCAGCCATGAGCTACCGCTACGACAACAAGCGAGGGCACAGTGCTCACATCGAGTTCGATGAGAAAGGTTGTACCAAAGGAAAAGCCAAATCGCAGACGGCAAAAAGCCCGCGTTAAACGCGGGCTTTTTGGTGTTTGGTGCACTCGACAGGATTCGAACCTGTGACCGCTCGGTTCGTAGCCGAGTACTCTATCCAGCTGAGCTACGAGTGCATTTGTGTTTTTATACCAGATCACAACTGGTTGAAGCCAAGTTACTCACATTACTGCAAACAACTCTTAAATGGTGCACTCGACAGGATTCGAACCTGTGACCGCTCGGTTCGTAGCCGAGTACTCTATCCAGCTGAGCTACGAGTGCATTTGTTGCCGCGCATTATAGGCCGTCAAATCTTTTTGTAAAGCACTTTTTCTAGTAATTTCAACAACTTACCGAAGAAGCCAGATTACAACGTACTAAACAAATAATGGCGGAGAACGGGGGATTCGAACCCCCGACACCCTTTTGAGGTGTACTCCCTTAGCAGGGGAGCGCCTTCGGCCACTCGGCCAGCTCTCCGCAACACGGGGCGTATATTAACCAGCTTTATCCCCGTTTGCAAACATAAAAAACGATAAAAATTAATGGCTTGGTTCTTCGTCCTTCTCTTTCTTGATACGCAGGTAAATTTCCTCACGGTGCACAGCCACCTCTTTCGGGGCGTTGACACCAATACGCACTTGATTTCCTTTAACGCCGAGCACGGTCACGGTGATTTCGCCATCACCAATAATCAGGCTTTCTGCGCACCGACGAGTCAGAATCAGCATACCTTTCTCCTCACGCATTTCATTTCAGGGACAACAGTCTGCAAAAAAAAGGCATTCGACCTACAACCGAAAAGGTCGCAGCCCTACATGCCTGAGTATTGACTAGCGCGAGCAAAAGAACAGTTTTGGTACGCACCATTCAAAAAAGCGAAGGGCGCGGTCAGACCGCGCCCTTCGGGGGAAACGCATTACTCGCCCTGTCGGGCCGGCGCGTCCAGTTCAAAAGCTGTGTGCAGGGCGCGCACAGCCAGTTCCAGGTACTTCTCTTCGATCACCACGGACACCTTGATTTCCGAAGTCGAGATCATCTGGATGTTGATGCTTTCTTTCGCCAGGGATTCGAACATGCGGCTGGCCACGCCTGCGTGGGAGCGCATGCCGACGCCAACGATCGAGACCTTGGCAATCTTGGTGTCGCCAACGACTTCACGGGCACCGATCTCGCGAGCGGTGTTTTCCAGCACCGATTGCGCCGCCTGGTAGTCGTTGCGGTGTACGGTGAAGGTGAAGTCGGTGGTGTTATCGTGCGCAACGTTCTGCACGATCATGTCGACTTCGATGTTCGCGGCACTGATCGGGCCGAGAATCTTGAACGCCACGCCCGGGGTGTCTGGCACGCCACGGATGGTCAGCTTGGCTTCATCGCGGTTGAAAGCGATGCCGGAAATGATCGGCTGTTCCATGGTTTCCTCTTCATCAATAGTAATGAGGGTGCCCGGACCCTCCTTGAAGCTGTGCAGTACGCGCAGCGGAACGTTGTACTTGCCGGCGAACTCGACCGCACGGATCTGCAACACCTTGGAACCGAGGCTGGCCATTTCCAGCATCTCTTCGAAGGTGATCTTGTCCAGACGCTGAGCCACGGACACCACACGCGGGTCGGTGGTGTAGACGCCGTCGACGTCGGTGTAGATCTGGCATTCGTCAGCCTTCAGGGCTGCCGCCAGTGCCACGCCAGTGGTGTCGGAACCACCACGACCGAGCGTGGTGATATTGCCGTGCTCGTCGACGCCCTGGAAACCGGCGACAACCACCACACGACCGGCCTTCAGGTCACCGCGAATCTTCTGGTCATCAATCTGCAAGATACGCGCTTTATTGTGCGCGCTATCCGTCAGAATCCGTACCTGGTTGCCGGTGTACGACACCGCTGGCACGCCACGCTTGATCAGCGCCATGGCCAACAGTGCAATCGTCACCTGCTCACCGGTGGAAACGATCACATCCAGTTCACGCGGAACCGGTTGGCCGTCGCCACTGATTTGCTTGGCCAGATCGATCAGACGGTTGGTTTCGCCGCTCATTGCAGACAGCACAACCACCAGGTCATCGCCCGCATCGCGGAATTTCTTAACCTTGTCGGCGACCTGCTCGATTCTCTCGACAGTGCCGACTGAGGTGCCTCCAAATTTCTGTACGATCAAAGCCATTTCAAAGCCGCCTCTGCCCATGAAGGGCGCCCAATAATCACTCAAACAGCGTTCTGGCCCGCCACTAGACCGCGGGCCAGGCACACTGCCTTATAAACCCTGCTCTACAAATGGAACAGTCAGGGCCAATGCGGCATCCAGTGCGCCAGCGTCAGTACCACCGCCCTGCGCCATGTCTGGACGACCACCGCCCTTCCCGCCCACTGCCGCAGCAGCCTGCTTCATCAAATCACCGGCTTTGAGTTGGCCAGTCAGGTCTTTGGTCACGCCTGCAACCAGAACGACCTTTTCCTCATGGACACTGCCGAGCAGGATCACTGCGCGGCCGAGTTTGTTTTTCAGTTGATCGACCAGCGCCAGCAGCGCCTTGCCATCCTGACCGTCCAGACGCACGGCCAGCACTTTCACGCCTTTGACGTCCAGGGCAGAAGCCGACAGATCGTCGCCCGCCGCGCTGGCCGCCTTGGCCTGCAACTGCTCGAGTTGCTTCTCCAGCAGACGGTTGCGCTCCAGCACAGCCGACAGCTTGTCGATCAGGTTATCGCGGCTGCCCTTGACCAGGTTGGCCGCTTCCTTGAGTTGTTCTTCTGCAGCATTCAAGTAGGCCAGTGCCGCGGCACCGGTGACTGCCTCGATACGACGCACACCCGAAGCCACACCGCCTTCGCTGATGATTTTCAGCAGACCGATGTCGCCAGTACGGGTGGCGTGAATACCGCCGCACAGCTCAACGGAGAAATCGCCCATGCTCAGCACACGTACGCTGTCGCCGTACTTCTCGCCGAACAGCGCCATGGCGCCTTTCTGCTTGGCGGTTTCGATGTCGGTTTCTTCGGTTTCAACTTCGGAGTTCTTGCGAATCTCGGCGTTGACGATGTCTTCCAGCGCCTTCAACTGCTCAGGCTTGATCGCTTCGAAGTGGCTGAAGTCAAAGCGTAGACGCTGACTGTCGACCAACGAGCCTTTCTGCTGAACGTGCTCGCCCAGCACCTGACGCAATGCGGCGTGCAACAAGTGAGTTGCCGAGTGGTTCAGCGACGTCGCATGGCGCACTTCGGCATCGACATGAGTCTCCACCGGAGCACCTACGATCAGGCTGCCCGAATCCAGCACACCGTGGTGCAGGAACGCACCGCCGGTCTTGGTGGTGTCGCGCACGTCGAAACGCGCAGCGCCAGCCTGAAGGAAGCCGCAATCACCAATCTGACCACCGGACTCGGCATAGAACGGCGTCTGGTCGAGAACGACCACGCCCTCTTCGCCTTCGCTCAGTACGTCAACCGATTGCCCTTCTTTATAGAGAGCAACGATTTTGGCAGAACCGCTGTGAGCGGTGTAACCGGTGAACTCGGTGGCCACATCAACCTTGACCAGGCTGTTGTAGTCCATGCCGAAGGAGCTGGCGGAGCGGGCACGCACGCGCTGGGCTTCCATTTCGCGCTCGAAGCCTGCTTCGTCGATGGTCAGGCTGCGCTCACGGGCGATGTCGCCGGTCAGGTCCATCGGGAAACCGTAGGTGTCGTAAAGCTTGAACACCACGTCGCCCGGCACCACGTCGCCTTTGAGTTCGGCCAGATCCTGCTCGAGGATCTTCAGGCCCTGCTCCAGAGTCTTGGCGAATTGTTCTTCTTCGGCCTTCAGCACGCGCTCGATGTGCGCCTGCTGGGATTTCAGCTCAGGGAATGCTTCGCCCATCTCGGCGACCAGGGCCGCAACGATCTGGTAGAAGAAGCTGCCCTTGGCGCCCAGTTTGTTGCCGTGACGGCAAGCGCGACGAATGATCCGGCGCAGTACATAACCGCGACCTTCGTTGGACGGCAGCACGCCGTCGGCAATCAGGAAGCCGCAGGAACGGATGTGGTCAGCCACGACTTTCAGGGAAGCCTGATTGTCATTGGTGCAACCGATGGCCTTGGCCGATGCGCTCAGCAGGCTCTGGAACAGGTCGATTTCATAGTTCGAGTGAACGTGCTGCAGCACGGCACTGATCCGCTCAAGACCCATGCCGGTGTCCACCGACGGGGCTGGCAACGGGTGCAACACGCCATCGGCGGTGCGGTTGAACTGCATGAAAACGTTGTTCCAGATTTCGATGTAACGGTCGCCGTCTTCTTCCGGCGAGCCCGGTGGGCCACCCCAGATGTCGGCGCCGTGATCGTAGAAGATCTCGGTGCAAGGACCGCACGGGCCGGTATCGCCCATGGTCCAGAAGTTGTCGGACGCGTACGGCGCGCCCTTGTTGTCGCCGATGCGAACCATGCGCTCGGCCGGTACACCGACTTCTTTGGTCCAGATGTCGTAGGCCTCGTCATCGCTGGCGTAGACGGTCACCCAGAGCTTTTCTTTCGGCAGGTTCAGCCATTTGTCGGAGGTCAGGAACGTCCAGGCAAAGGTAATGGCGTCACGCTTGAAATAATCACCGAAGCTGAAGTTACCCAGCATTTCGAAGAAGGTGTGGTGACGGGCGGTATAACCGACGTTTTCCAGGTCGTTGTGCTTGCCGCCGGCACGCACGCATTTCTGGCTGCTGACGGCGCGGGTGTACGCGCGCTTTTCCTGGCCCAGGAAGCAGTCCTTGAACTGGTTCATCCCCGCGTTAGTGAACAGCAGGGTTGGGTCGTTGCCCGGAATCAAAGAGCTGGAGGCTACACGGGTGTGGCCTTGCTCTTCGAAGAAGCGAAGGAAGGCTTCACGGATTTCTGCGCTTTTCATTAGGTTCTTCCACGGAGGCTGCGGCCAAAGGCCTGTGCGAAACGTCAACAGACGAAGCGACGGCAAAGGGCCGCATTATATCGGCCCTGCGCGCGGGGTACAGCGTGTTTATACGATAGAAACGGTCAATTGGACCGCTAACGCGATCAGATGCGGGAAAACTCGACGAATGTAGCGACGACCTGCTCGATTTGCGCACGACTGACGTCCATGTGCGTGACCATTCGCAGACGAGCGGCAGCGCTGAGCTTGACCCCGCGTGTCGCGGCGAAGGCCTTGATCGCTTCGGCCTTGTCGCCCATTTTCACGTAAACCATGTTGGTCTGCACCGGCTCGACCTCATACCCCGCCGCTCGCAGGCCTTCAGCCAGCCATTGTGCGTTGGCATGGTCGTCGGCCAGGCGCTGAACATTATTATCCAGCGCATACAGCCCCGCCGCCGCAAGAATCCCGGCCTGGCGCATGCCGCCGCCGACCATCTTGCGCAAACGCCGAGCCTTGGCGATCAACTCGACCGAGCCGCACAGCACCGAACCGACCGGCGCACCCAGGCCTTTGGACAAACAGACCGACACCGAATCGAAATGCTGAGTGATCTCCCGGGCATCGACACCCAGCTTGACCGCCGCGTTATAGAGCCGCGCGCCATCCAGATGCAGCGCCAGGCCATGCTCACGCGTGAAGCGGCGAGCCTGGGCCAGATACTCCAGCGGCAGCACCTTGCCCTGCATGGTGTTTTCCAGCGCCAGCAAACGGGTGCGGGCGAAGTGGAAGTCGTCCGGCTTGATCGCGGCGGCGACTTGCGTCAGGTCCAGCGAGCCATCGGCTTGCACTTCCAGCGGCTGCGGCTGGATCGAACCGAGTACCGCCGCGCCACCACCTTCGTACTTATAGGTGTGGGCCTGCTGACCGACAATGTACTCGTCACCGCGCTCGCAGTGGGCCATCAAGCCCAGCAGGTTGCTCATGGTGCCCGTTGGAACAAACAACGCCGCGGCAAAACCCAGTCGTGTTGCCAGCTCGGCTTCCAGACGATTGACCGTCGGATCTTCGCCATAAACGTCGTCACCGGTGGCGGCATTGGCCATCGCGTCGAGCATCCCTGCGGTTGGTTGGGTGACGGTGTCGCTGCGAAGATCGATAACGCTCATGAATCTGGCCTCGGTAAACAGGGGAAAAATCCGTTTCGGAAAGGAATTACTGCGGTCATGCCGACAATTAATCAAGCCTTGAACGAGGAAAAGACGCTGTATGCCTTCGGAAAACCCGATAGCAATCATCAGAAAGCAGCCATGCACGCCCCATAAATATGTGTTAAAAACGCTTCGCCGCCAAACAATCTGGCGGCAAAACGTTCTCAGGGCGGGGTGTAACTCCCCACCGGCGGTAATTGCGCGCAATGCGTATAGCCCGCGAGCGCTTGGCGACAGGCACGGCAATGGCTGTGATGGCGGCAAGGTCAGCAGACCCGGTGTGATTCCGGGGCCGACGGTCATAGTCCGGATGAAGAGAGAACGGGATTGACGCCGCCCAGGTTCCATACCAAAGCGCCGTCCGTAGACACGTGTGCCTGCGTACCCTTAAATCCCATTCGATTCATAACGCCCTGTTTTTCACACAAACAGGAGTCAGAACATGCAACCCACCGCAATCGATAGCAAAAGCAAAAACCATCAGGGCGAGCGCGTCGCGTTCATCCAGGCCTGCTGGCACAAGGAAATCGTCGATCAGAGCCGTAAAGGCTTCGTCGCTGAAATGATTGCCCAGGGTTATCAGGAGTCGGACATCGATTTCTTCGAAGTCGGTGGCGCCTTTGAAATTCCGCTGCACGCCAAGTTGCTGGCCAAGTCCGGCCGTTATGCCGGCATCGTCGCCGCGGGCCTGGTGGTCGATGGCGGCATCTATCGCCACGAATTCGTCGCCCAGTCGGTGATCAGCGGCCTGATGCAGGTTCAGCTGGAAACCGAAGTGCCAGTGTTCTCGGTGGTTTTGACCCCGCACCACTTCCATGCCGGTGAAGAACATCAGAAGTTCTTCTTCGAGCATTTCGTGCATAAAGGTCAGGAAGCGGCGAAGACGTGTGCAGATACGCTGCACAAGACTCGCGCATTGCGCCGCAGCGAGCCTCGCGCGGTAGCTGTCTAAACACCGATAAAACTTGTGGGGGGCGGGCTTGTGTGGCGAGGGGGCTTGCCCCCGTTCGGCTGCGAAGCAGTCGTAAATCCAGATAACTTGGTTTGTCTGGACCCAAACCGGGGGCCGCTTCGCGACCCAACGGGGGCAAGCCCCCTCGCCACACAGGCCCGCTCCTACATTTGACGGGTGTTGTGCCTAGACCAGGTTTTCGTCGGTGGTCGGTACGATCAGGATGCCGGCGCGCAGGCCGTTCTTGACCCTGGGGTTCGGGAAGATGATCCGGGCGCCCTGCTCTTCGATGATCCAGCGGGTATTGGCGATATCCTCGGCCAGCACATAACCCACTTTCAATTCCGAAAAGTTTTCGATGTCCGCCGGCAGGTTCAGGCGGAAGTTATCGCTGTGCTTGATCACTTCCCGGGCCACGCTGAACAACTGCAACCCTGCCAGCCCTTCATCGGTCATTGGCGGCTCGTTGCCTTCGATGATCTGCTTCAGGCGGGTTTCCAGCAGGCTGACATTGACCCCTTCGTTCTGCCCGAACGGCCGGGCCTTGCCCAGCTCCAGGGTGAAGGACTCGGCATCGAGCTTGTCGTAGGTGTAGGAGCTGAAGACGATGGAGGGTTTGTTCTGCAACAGCACCGCTTCCATGCCGGCGGCGCGCAAGCGAGCCAGCTCTTGGCGTGAATGCTGACGGCCTTCTTTCCAGGGGTACAGGGCGAACTGCTCGATTTTCGAGCCACGGATCGCCGTGTGCAGGTCGTAGTGCAGACGGTCGCGGTCCGGCAGGCTGAAGAACGTCGCCGCCAGCCGCTCCAGCTCACAGGCGCGCAAGGCCTCGGAACCACTGCTTTGTTCGTGACGGCCGTTGAACAGCCGATTGACGTCCTGCTCGATGAAACGCTCACCGCGACGGATGGCCTCGGGATTGCCGAACAGGAACAGAATACGGGCGCGCGGCTTCAAGTCACCGCGGGCGATGTCATGCAACAGGCGATCGAGCAGCTCGATCGGCGCTGTTTCGTTGCCATGGATACCGGCCGACAGCAGCAGGTCCAGGCCATTGTCGCGAGCTTCAGGTGGCCGGACTTCCAGCGCACCTTCGCTCAACCAGCGCATCCGTACGCCTTCGACAGTCAGTTGAGTCTTCTCCGCCGGTTCGCGGCCGGCGAGGGTCAGTTCAAGCAGTTTGCCGAGGGCGAGCATAGAGCGGTTTCCTTAGTGGTCGTGATTGCAATCCGGGCCGTGCACGTGGTCCTCATCATCACCGAGATCGGCCGGTTCCATCTCCAGTTGCAGACTTACCAGATTAGTCGCCAATGGGCGCAGCAGCAGGTTGGCGTATTCAGCGTCACCCTCTTCGACGTCCACGCCGATCAGCAGTTGGCCACGGCCGTCCTGCTGGATCCACAGCTCTTTGCCTTGCCACATGACCGCGACGCGGGTGCAGGAAGTTTCCAGTTGCGTGCCGTCGGTGTCTTCAAGGATCAGCTGCAGGGTATCGCTCATGTATTTACGCTCTCATCTGGAGATTAAGCGGCGCGCTTGCCATTCATATAAAAAGCCAAAGCGCGCCGGCTATCAATTGATCTGGAATGGATAAACCGAGCCCAGTTTAAGGATTTGCGTCAGTTCATCCAGTGCCGTCCGGCACTCAAGCAACAATTGCGGGTCCGCCAGATCGTTTTCGGTCATGCGGTCGCGGTAGTGCTTTTCGACCCACTCGGTCAATGTGCCGTACAACGGAGCCGTCATGATAACCCCTTGGTTGACGGCCGCCAGTTCGGTCTCGTTGAGGGCGACGCGCAACCGCAGGCAAGCCGGGCCACCGCCGTTCTGCATGCTCTGCTTGAGATCGAAGACTTTCACTTCGCGGATCAGGCCGCCAGAGCTGGTCAGGCCTTGCAGGTACTGCCAGACGCGTTCGTTGCCATGGCATTCTTCCGGCACGATCAACAACATGGAGCCGTCAGGACGCGACAGCAGCTGGCTATTGAACAGGTAGGAACGAACGGCGTCTTCCACGGTGACCGCGGAACGCGGTACGCAGATCGACTGAAATTTCCCGCCGACTTTTGCCAGTTTGCCTTGCAGTTCAACGAGCATCTGGTCGGTGTCGAGGAAGGCGTCCTCGTGATAGAACAGCACCTCGCCGTTGCCCACTGCGATCACGTCGTTATGGAACACGCCCTGATCGATCACCGAAGGGTTCTGCTGGGCGTAGACCACGCCGTCATCGCTCAAGCCATGCAGGCGAGCGACGGCCTGGGAAGCTTCGAGGGTCTGGCGCGCCGGGTACTTCTGCGGGGACGGATAACGGGTGTCGAACGCGCTACGACCGAACACGAAAAACTCGACGCCGGCTTCACCGTAGTCACGGCAGAAACGGGTGTGGTTGGCCGCGCCTTCGTCACCGAACTGCGCCACGGCCGGCAACGCGGCGTGGTGAGCAAAGTGTTTCTGGTCAGCGAACATCGCGCCCAGCACGCGACTGGTGGTCGGGTGCTCGATGCTGCGGTGGTATTTGCAATTGAGGTTAGCGGCGGTGAAATGCACACGACCGTCGGCGGTGTCGGCACTCGGGCTGACCGTGGCGGCGTTGGCCACCCACATGCTCGATGCCGAGCAACTGGCAACCAGCAGCGGCATTGCATCCTTGGCGGCGCGCTCAATCACTTGCGCGTCAGTGCCGCTGAAACCCAAGCGGCGCAGGGCGGCTACGTCAGGGCGCTCCTGTGGTGCGAGCACGCCTTGCTGAAAGCCCATATCCATCAGCGCTTTCATTTTCGCCAGACCTTGCAGCGCAGCTTCCTTCGGGTTCGAGGATTGCTGGCTGTTGCTCTGGGAGGCGACGTTGCCGTAGGACAGGCCACCGTAGTTATGGGTCGGCCCCACTAGACCGTCAAAATTGACTTCATAGGATTTCATCAGCGAGGCTCCACAAGAATCTGTTGTTATAGGCTGCTACAAGGGTCTGTCTTACGACATGCGTACGCCGGGCGTAAGGGCCGCTGGCAAGGTCAGGCTCGGGGTTTCCAGCGAGGCCACCGGGTACGCGCAGTAATCCGCCGCGTAGTAGGCGCTGGCGCGATGGTTGCCCGAGGCGCCGACGCCGCCGAATGGCGCGCTGCTCGCCGCACCGGTCAGCTGCTTGTTCCAGTTGACGATACCGGCGCGGCTTTCCAGCCAGAACTGCTGATAACGCGCTTCGGAATCCGACAGCAGGCCGGCCGCCAGGCCATAAGCGGTGTCGTTGGCTTCAGCGATCGCCGCTTCAAAATCAGCGTAGCGGATCACTTGCAGCAGCGGACCGAACAGCTCTTCGTCTGGGCGATCGGCAACCGCTGTCACGTCCAGAATGCCCGGGGTCAGCAACGCAGCCTGAGCCTGAGGCTGAGTCATTTCCAGCAGCGCCACGGCGCCGTTGGCCAGCAGATGTTCTTGCGCTTCCATCAGGGCTTTCGCAGCACCGAGGGAAATCACCGAGCCCATGAACGGTGCTGGTTGCTGATCGAACGCACCGACGTCGATGGTCGAGCTGACCGCCACCAGACGCGCCAGCAGCGTATCGCCCCAGGCGCCTTGCGGCACCAGCAAACGACGGGCGCACGTGCAGCGTTGGCCGGCAGAAATGAACGCCGACTGAATGATGGTGTAAACGGCCGCATCGAGATCCGCAACCTGATCCACCACCAGCGGGTTGTTACCGCCCATTTCCAGCGCGAGGATTTTGTCTGGACGACCGGAAAACTGCTTGTGCAGATGATTGCCGGTACGGCTGGAACCGGTGAAGAACAGACCGTCGATGCCCGGGTTCGCCGCCAGGGCGATACCGGTTTCGCGAGCACCTTGCAGCAGGTTCAGCACGCCGGCCGGCAGACCGGCTTCGATCCAGCACTTGACCGTCAGTTCGGCGACTTTCGGTGTCAGTTCGCTAGGCTTGAACAGCACACTGTTACCGGCCAGCAGCGCCGGCACGATGTGACCGTTCGGCAAGTGACCGGGGAAGTTGTAAGGACCGAACACCGCCACCACGCCGTGCGGCTTGTGACGCAATACGGCGGTGGCGTCGCCCAGCGGGCCGCTCTTCTCGCCGGTCCGTTCGCGGTAGCTCTGTACCGAGATGGCAATCTTGTTGACCATGCTGGTGACTTCAGTCGCCGCTTCCCACAAGGGTTTGCCGGTTTCTTCACCGATGGTGCGAGCCAATTCGTCAGCGTGATTCTTCAGCGCAGCGGCAAAGGCTTCCAGCACGCTGATGCGCTCTTCCAGGGTACGGCGGGCCCAGCCCGGGAACGCCTGACGCGCGGCTTGCACGGCCGACTCGACCTGAGCGGCAGTGGCGCCTTCGCCGGCCCACAGCACTTGCTGGGTCACCGGGTTGACCGATTGAAAGCTTTCACCCTGGCCGGCCAGCCATTCACCGGCGATGTATAGCGAATTCATTATTTCGACTCCCGAGCTGCAGACAACGGAACGGCGCGTACTTGATCGCCAGCGTTGAGTTGAAGACGTTTGGCGGTCAGCGGATCAACCACCAACGTGCCAGCGGCGAAGCGTGCTGGCGCGGCAGTGATCCGGCAGTCTTCGCGCTTGCGGTTATGGATCAGGAACGGCGTGGCGTCATCACCCGGGGTGCCGATGGCCAGCACCAGCGCCTGGCTGTCGCGCACTGCGCGGATCTTGGCGGTTTCGCACTCCACCGCAGGGCCTGCGTCGAAAATATCGACGTAGCCTTGGTAACTGAAACCTTCACTCTTGAGCATCGCCAGAGCCGGCTCGGTGTCCGGATGAACCTGGCCAATCACGTTGCGCGCGTCTGGCGACAGGAAGCAGGTGTACAGCGGGAATTTCGGCATCAGTTCGGCGATGAACGCCTTGTTGCCCACGCCAGTGAGGTAATCGGCCTGGCTGAATTCCATCTTGAAGAAATGCCGGCCCAGACTTTCCCAGAACGGCGAACGCCCGGCTTCGTCGGACATGCCGCGCATTTCAGCGATGATCTTGTTGCCGAACAGTTGCGGGAACTCGGCGATGAACAGCAGCCGCGCCTTGGCCAGCATGCGGCCGTTGAGGCCACTGCGGTAATCGGCGTGCAGGAACAGCGAGCACAGTTCAGAGTTGCCGGTCAGGTCGTTGGCCAGGAACAGCGTCGGAATTTCGCGGTAGATATTCAGCTCTTGCGAGGCACTGACCGTCAGGCCCACCCGGAAGTTGTACCAGGGCTCACGCAGGCCGACGGCGCCAGCAATCGCGGAAATACCCACCACGCGGCCATTGTCGTCTTCGAGTACGAACAGGTAGTCCGCATCGCCCCGCCCGGCTTCGCCGCGGAAGGTTTTCTCGGCCCAGCCAACCCGATGGGCCAGACGCTCTTCGTTGGCCGGCAAAGTGGTCAGGCCGGTGCCGGTGCTGCGGGCCAGGTCGATCAGAGCGGGTAAATCGCTGCTGCGTACGGGACGAACGATCATGCTATCTCCTCAAACGGGCCGCTTGCGCCACCCGCGAAATTTCGCTGCTTTCCAGACATTTCTCTCCAGGAAGCAGGCGTCAAACCGCCACCAGGCGCACGCTGGCACCTTCACCAACACCCAAGGCTTCGGCCGCTTCAAGATCCAGGGTCACCGGTTTGCCCGGCGCGTAATCAAGCTCGAGCAACACAGCGCGGTAATCCTGCAACTGGGCATTGGCCACCAGATACTGACGACCGGCGCCTTTGACCGGCTCACCGATTTTCACCGGGACTACACGGCTCTGGGCGATCGAACGGATCCCCGAGACGCGGGCATGCAGAGTCGGGCCACCATCGAAAATATCGATGTAGTGATCGGTCTCGAAGCCTTCGCGCATCAGGATGTCGAAGGTGATTTGCGCCCGCGGGTGCACCTGGCCCATCGCCTCTTGAGCGGAGTCCGGCAGCAACGGCACGTAGATCGGGTAATGCGGCATCAGCTCGGCGAGGAACGTGCGGCTCTTCAAACCGCACAGACGCTCGGCTTCGGCGTAGTTGAGGTCGAAGAAGTTGCGACCGATGGCATCCCAGAACGGCGAGTCGCCATTTTCGTCGCTGTAACCGACGATCTCGGTCACCACGGAATCGGCAAAGCGCTCCGGATGGCTGGCCACGAACAACAGACGGCCACGGGAGTTGAGCTCCGCCCAAGGCGTGCCCACCAACTCCCTCTGCACGTAGAAACTGGTCAGCAAGCTGTTGCCGGTCAGATCGTGGCACTGGGAGAGCACGTGGATCTTATTGTGAATCTTCAGCTCGCGGGAGGCGTGCACGAACGTTTCGTTTCGAAAGCTGTAGAACGGCTCGGAATAACCGGCCGAGGCAACGATGGCCGAACAACCGACCAACTTGCCGGTGGCGGTATCTTCGAGCACGAAGAAATAGCTCTCTTCACCGTTGAAGCTCACTTCGGCGGCGAACGAGGCTTCGCTTGCGGCGATCTTGTCGCTCAGGCGTTCAACGTCATCCGGCAAGGAAGTGACACCAATCGGGCTATCCGCAGCCAGACGCTGTACCTCGCCCAGATCAGCCATTTGCGCGGGGCGCATCACCAGCATGGTGTCACTCCTTTCTTAACATCAGGTTGGCGAATTGCGCCAACTCGGGGAAAAAAATGCCGGGCAGGCCCGGCACAGGAAATAATCTCAACGCCTATCTATTACGATAGGCGCTGAGGAGCACTGTATGAATCAGGCTTGCGTCAGCTTGGCCACGGCGCGTTCGAAGCGGTCCAGACCGGCATCGATATCGGCGTCTTCAACCACCAGGCTTGGCGCGAAACGAATCACGTCCGGGCCGGCTTGCAGAATCATCAGACCTTCACGCTCGGCGGCGTTGAAGATGTCTTTGGCCTTGCCTTTCCAGGCATCGGCCAGCACGCAACCGAGCAGCAGGCCCAGGCCACGAACCTGAGTGAAAAGGCCGTATTTCTCGCCAATCTGCTCAAGACGGGTCTTGAACTTGTCGTGCTTGGTTTTGACACCGTTCAGCACTTCGGGCGTGTTGATCACATCGATCACTGCTTCAGCGACCGCGCATGCCAGCGGGTTACCGCCGTAAGTGGTGCCATGGGTGCCGACAACCAGATGTTTAGCCAGGTCTTCGGTGGTCAGCATTGCTGCGATCGGGAAACCGCCGCCCAGGCTCTTGGCACTGGTCAGGATGTCCGGGGTCACGCCGTAATGCATGTAGGCGAACAGCTCACCGCTGCGGCCCATGCCGGTCTGGACTTCGTCGAACACCAGCAGCGCGTTGTGCGCATCGCACAGTTCACGGGCGCCTTGCAGGTAAGACAGCTCGGCCGGCAGTACGCCGCCTTCGCCCTGGATTGGCTCCAGCACCACCGCGCAGGTCTTGTCGGAAACAGCGGCTTTCAGCGCGGCCAGATCGTTGTAAGGCACGTGGGTGATGCCGGTGATCTTCGGACCGAAACCGTCGGAGTACTTCGACTGGCCACCGACATTCACGGTAAACAGGGTACGGCCGTGGAAGCTGTTGAGCGCGGCAACGATTTCGTACTTCTCGGTCCCGAAACGGTCATGGGCCACGCGACGGGCCAGCTTGAAAGCGGCCTCGTTGGCTTCGGCGCCGGAGTTGCAGAAGAACACACGATCGGCAAACGTGGCGTCGACCAGCTTATGGGCCAGGCGCAAGGCCGGCTCATTGGTGAACACGTTGGAGACGTGCCACAGCTTGTTCGCCTGTTCGGTCAATGCAGCGACCAGCGCCGGGTGCGCATGGCCCAATACGTTAACGGCAATCCCGCCGGCGAAGTCGATCAGCTCGCGGCCAGACTGGTCCCAAACACGGGAACCGGCGCCACGCACAGGAATGAAAGCGGCAGGCGCATAGTTGGGAACCATTACCTGGTCAAAATCGGCGCGTTCTACCGCAGCGTGCTCAACGGACATCGGAGTCTCCTGATGAGGAACACTCGCCTGAAACTGGCGAGCGATGAGGGGATTGTAAGGACAGTTTTCAGCCCGGCCTTGCCGCCAAGCGACAACTTCTTATAGCGCAAACACCGGTTTTGCCCGGGTTTACGGCAATGCGACAAATACCGTCGCAAAGGCGCAGTTTAAACTGTCGACGCAGGTTATAGGCAGGGTTGTCGGACGGGGTGGTAATTATGTACCGCACCAAACACATCATTGTCTGTTTTGCTGGCGGCCAATCCAAACGCTAAGGGAATAGCGCATGAGCCGATACGAAAATGATCACCCTTTCACTGTCGCCGTCAGCGAATCCGCCACACAACCGGACGATCACTACCATCACCTGTTCAATAATCTGCCGAACTGGGTATTAGAAGCCTCGCCCGGTACACGTAGCGCCCTCAAACAAGCCTCGCTTGCCGTGCCGGACTGGCATGGCACCGCGACGCCTTCGCAACATCAGTCGCTGAAAAAGCTCAGCCAGGAACACTGGACCCATCGAAATCGCCTGGACTCGATGCTGTCGAAGCTGCAAAGCGCACGCGACTTTGCCGAACCTCTTCTGAGCGCGGCCCTGAAAACCCGTTTTGACCTGGACCTGGACGTCAAAACGACTTTCCTGCGCCTCTACACACCTCAAACAGTGCCCTTATTCGGGATCAAGACGGGTGCTGCGCGTACCTGGACCGTATCGCTGCTCGATGCCTGCCTTCATAATTTTCAGGAATCGGAAACCGCAGCGGATGCCTATGAGTCCGCCTCGACGTTCATCACCAAACCGTCGCTCACAGGGCAGTTCGAGACACTGCCAAGGGTCAAGCAGAAACTCACTGTCGCAGCCTTTGCCCTGTTGTGCCGGGAACTGGATATCGGTGGCCAGTACAGCACTTACCTTAAAGACAATCTGGGGCTGACCAATCCGGTGGCCGCAGCGGTGTTGAAATCGAAGGTGATCGGTTCGCACAAAACCGCACTCAAGTCCGCACTGCAAATGGCGCACATCCGAGGGGACATTCCAGAGGATGCCCGCCTCTCGATCCTGCGCATTGTGGAAGGACGTTCGGGCGCTCGACTGGATGGCCAGCCGCTGTATTGTCACGACCTGACAATCATGTCTTCCTCACTGACCGGCATCGTCATGTTCGCGCCGAAGCTTGACCGAGCACGCAAGGCAACGCGGGTCATCGCTTACATCCCGGACGATCCGGAGCACCCTCTCAAGCAATATCCAGACACACTGGCGTTCCTCAACGAGCTAACCCGCAAGCTGCGCACTCCCGCTTACCAAACGTTTTTCAGTCGCTTCGTCGACCACAAAGAAAGGGGACATTTCTTTGCTGATCTCAATCGTCGCCTCCAGAGCGTAACCTGGCATCCACACCAGCATGGCGACCCCATGCCGAGTTGGCGCGAAACGCCCATCGACACGCCCAATCTCCGGTTTGCGATAACCCCGTTCAGAGCGGACCTGTGGAACCATCTCCATCAGCGGCAGTTGAACAAGATCCTCAACGACGCCAGCACGCTCGCCGTCTCCACCGCTTCTGCCGACCGAAACGCACGATGGGCATTGTGGGATGCCTTCAGCAAAGTGGCCTCGACACTTCTTGAAATCGCGACGTTTGTTGCATTGCCATTTGTTCCGTTTCTTGGCGAATTGATGCTGGCCTATATGGCCTACCAGTTACTCGATGAGACCTTCGAAGGCATCGTGGACCTGGCCATAGGGCTGAAAACAGAAGCGCTGGGGCACTTGATGACGTTCGCCGAAACAGTGGTCCAGGTAGGCACCTTCGCGGTGGGCGGCGCCATCGCTGTCGGCGCCTTCAGTCGCCTGCTTTCGCGCGAAGCTGTTGGGCTTATCGCCCCATTCAAACCCATCACGACGCCTGAGGGGAAAACCCGCTACTGGAAGCCGGATCTCACACCTTACGAACAAACTCTCAGTTTGCCCGAAGAATCAAAACCCGATCAGCTTGGCCTCTATCGTCACGGAGGCAAGACACTGCTGCGACTGGAAGAAAAACTGTATGCCGTGAAACCCGATCATACGTCGGGTGCGTTTCAGATTGAGCATCCGAGCCGGGCCGATGCTTATCAGCCGACTCTGCTGCATAACAACCACGGCGCCTGGTACACAGAGCTGGAACAACCGTTGAACTGGGACCGGGAAAAGGTCATGCGTCGCCTCGGTCATAGTGTTGAATCGTTCAGCAGCACCGAGCGCGAACAAATCCTGCGGATCAGCGGTTACCACGACAACGTAGTGCGTGAAACGCACGTCGAGCGGTATCGCCCGCCTTCGCTGCTGACCGACACGATCAAACGCTTCCGGATCAATCGGGACATTGAAACCTTTATCGAACAGATCGGCAGCGACCAACCCGAACACTATCGAAAGGCCGATCCGGCCATGCAATATCAACTGCTGAGCCGATACGACGCATGGCCTGCCGACACGCCTGTGCCGGCACTGGAAACCCAAACGCCAACACTCCGAAAGCAGACTGTGGATCTCGCCCTGAGGTACCGCAAATCGCTGTTCGAAATGCTCTACCGCGCAAAGGAAAAAACGGATAACCCGCCAGTTCAGCGAGTGCTTGACGACGTGCAGGGACTACCCACCGATATTGCACAAGAGCTGGTGAGCAATGCCACCGGCACCGAATTACGGCAGTTGCACAGCAATCGCATCCCCCAACGCCTCAAGGACGCGGCACAAAAAGCCATGGAGGCCGTACGTGCAACCCGAGCCTGTGAAGGCCTTTATACCGAGGCTCTGGAAACCACCGATACCCATCGGCTGGCCTTACATAGCCTGAACTCATTGCCCAACTGGCCTGCCGAGCTACGTATCGAAGTGAGGGATTATTCCCATGACGGGACCCTGCGTGACAGCATTGGTCAGCCCGATGCGCCGACACTTAAAACGCTGGTGCGGGCCGAAGACGGGACCTACCAGGCTCACCAGGACAGTGAATCAGTACCCGGTGATTTCTATCAGGCCCTCTTTCAGGCGTTGCCGGATGCACAGCGCAATGCATTGAGCCCTTCGCCTCAAGACGCCCGGACATTCAAACAACGCATCGCCGAGCACGCTCTGGAGCAACCGGCATTACGCGCACTGTTCGCAAAAAATCCCCATCGAAAACCCTACTATGACCCCACCACCATGCGCCTGCCCGGTGGCACGCAGGGCTATAGCCGAGCCAGCCGCGAGACACTTACGCTTAACGACCGGGTTCGAGATGTTTACCCCAATCTGTCTCAAGAGCAATTGCAGTCCGTAGTCCAGGCATTGCAGAGTCACCCCGATGGCGCTCGCGTTGAACTCTCACGTCTGAATAGAGAGCTGGTCCGACTGCATCAGGACCTGGGCACCTGGATCAATGAGGTGCCCACTGTTCATCCTGAAACCGGACGCCCTCTCAGTGAGCTGGATCAACAAGCCGAGAGAAACAATCGCCAGTTGCTGGCTCAGGAAATCCAACGCAGTTGGCGGCGACAGACCGAACTGGACTTCGACGCACCGGATGAGACTAGCCGGTATACGCTCAGGTTTGCAGAGCCGATAATCGGTGACTTGCCGTCAATACATGCCGACTTCGCTCATGTGTCGCTGCTATCCCTGGAAGGCAACCATACCGCGCAGGGTATTCCAGGGTTTCTACAGCGTTTCAGTGGATTGCGCCGCCTGGAGTTACGCCGTTTCTCCCTGACCACCCTCCCCGACGCTATCCCTCGAATGACAGACCTTCACGCCCTGGTTCTAAGCGATTGCGGCATCAGGATTGACGCGGCCACATGGTCGAAACTGACTTCATTGAAGAAGCTGGTCTCGCTGGATCTGTACAAGAATCCATTTGAAACCGCCCCCCGCATCGACACAATGAGCGAACTGACTCACCTGGATCTGAGCGCCACCGACCTGTCCGAAATTCCGGCCGGCGCCCTGCAACACCCAAGGCTCGACACCCTTCTGCTGACGAACAACCTTATCAGCGAGTTGCCTGTCGGATTGTTCGAGAGCTCGTTGTACAACAAGCGTGGCATACACCTTACGCACAATCCGGTTTCCAACAGAGCCCGAGAACTGATCAAGCGACACCACTTCGATACCGCTTACGACATGTCCGTCTATGCCCCCGAGGCGGACATTGAT
Organism: Pseudomonas sp. GW822-FHT07A10; assembly: GCF_058798795.1. Taxonomy (NCBI): domain Bacteria; kingdom Pseudomonadati; phylum Pseudomonadota; class Gammaproteobacteria; order Pseudomonadales; family Pseudomonadaceae; genus Pseudomonas; species Pseudomonas sp. GW822-FHT07A10. Next base: position 402,466 of record NZ_JBXAKV010000004.1, on the reverse strand, counting down.
CGCGTCACTGCGCTATACCCCGGCATGGACGTCGAGCAAGCGAGTCAATTTGTCTACGAATTGCCGGGCACGCTGGAGGATGGCCGCACCGATCTGACGCGCCTTGAAGAAGAGTTTGCCCAATTGAGAAATGATTTGTCTGTCTGGACCGCCGACGTTCCGGACCGGCACCCCGTAACGGACACCCCCCTCAACGACAACCAACTGGCTGTCGAACAAGCCAACCGTGACCAATTCAAACAGCTTCTTGAGAGGTGCTGGCAGCATGAATCCGAACTGGATGATTTCAACGATGCCCTTGAGCCCACGTTCGAGCTCACAGCCCCCTCCATCATCATCGGAGAGCTGCCGACACTGAGTGCCGACTTCAGCCATGTCTCAGCGCTGGAACTTGGCAGTGCCAACGGCGCGACCCGCATCGGGCGCTTTCTGGAATCCTTCCCCAACCTCAAAAGCCTCAGGCTGCGCGAGTGCAACCTGGGCAACATTCCTGAGGCGGTATTCAAGATGAGTCGACTGAGATCGTTGTCATTGCCCTATTGCCGCATCCGTTTGTCACCGGAGTCGACAAACGCATTAGCAGGGATGGAACAGCTTGATTATCTCGATCTGGGCCACAACCCTCTGGGACAAACACTGGACCTGAGCCAGATGCCAAATCTGGCGACCGTCGTGCTTAACCACACTGGCCTCAGCGAAATTCCACATGGCCTGTTACAACTGACCGAACTGGACTGGGCAGACCTGAGCGAAAACGCAATCACCGAAGTCCCCAGTGACGTTCTGGAGATGCCATTGGACATCGCGGAGAACATTAGCCTGAGAGGCAATCAGCTTTCCGAGGAGAGCCTGTTACGGCTGATCGGCTACTTTGAACACACGGGCGCGGATTTCGGCGTGGAAGAAGTAATCAATCGAGGCGAAATGGAGGTTTCATCCTCCGATAGCTCAGCGATGGACGAGTAACACAACCTTCAGTTCCGAGCGTGGAGCACTTGATCACCCGCGCTCGGACGGCACCGACGACAATTCGAACGGGCTGCTGCTACGCCGCTGGTTGCGGTCTTCCCGGGGCGTGGCACCGAAGAAGTTACGGTAGGCGCTGGAGAAATGCGGCCCCGAAGAGAAGCCACACGACAGGCCGATCTGGATGATCGACTTGCTGGTTTGCATCAACATCTGCCGGGCCTTGTTCAGGCGCAGTTCCAGGTAATACTGGCTCGGCACGCGGTTGAGGTATTGCTTAAAGATCCGCTCCAGCTGCCGACGCGATACGCACACGTGCTGGGCGATTTCGTCAGTGGTCAGCGGCTCTTCGATGTTGGCTTCCATCAGCAACACCGCCTGGGTGAGCTTCGGATGGCTGGAACCCAATCGGTTCTGCAACGGAATACGCTGGCGCTCGCCGCCCTCGCGAATGCGTTCGACCACCAGTTCTTCCGACACCGCACCGGCCAGTTCGGCGCCGTGATCGCGGGCCAGCACCGCCAGCAGCAAGTCGAGAACTGACAGGCCACCGCACGCGGTCAAGCGATCACGATCCCAGTCGAACAGGTGACTGGTGGCAATCACTTTCGGGAAACGCTCGGCGAAATCGTCCTGCCAGCGCCAATGCACGGCAGCGCGATAACCGTCGAGCAAACCCAACTGCGCCAATGGGTAAACACCGGCGGACAAACCGCCGATCACACAACCGGCGCGCACCAGCTGTTTCAACGCACTGCTGAGCGGCGGCGCGAGAGAAGTCGGTGGTTCGTCGGCGAGCAGGAACAGTTTCTGAAAGTTTTCGAGCTTGCCGGCCCATGGCTCACCGGGCAATTGCCAGGCGCCGTCGGTCGGCGGTTCGGCCTGCAAAAACGACAATTCGTAAACAACGTCCGGGTGCACACGCTGGGCAACACGCAAGGCCTCCTCAGCCAGCGCAAGCGTCAGAGCTTTAGTGCTGGGCCAAATCAGGAAACCAATTCGATGGGCAGTCATGGCGGGCAATCCGAAACGAAGACAGTGTTAAAGCCGAAGGCGGCTGCAACCAAATTAGACCATCTGGCGCGCGGTGCGCAGCATGACCTAATTTGGTGCGTAACGGGAGCGATTACTTGAGGCTGCCCGAGAGGAATTGTTGCAAGCGTTCCGACTGCGGATTGACCAGCACTTCGCGCGGGTTGCCGCTTTCTTCGACGACGCCTTTGTGCAGGAAAACCAGCTGGTTCGACACTTCACGGGCAAAGCCCATTTCGTGCGTCACCACCACCATGGTCCGGCCTTCCTGTGCCAGGGCCTGCATGACTTTCAGCACGTCACCCACCAACTCCGGATCGAGGGCCGAGGTCGGTTCGTCGAACAGCATCACTTCGGGTTCCATCGCCAGCGCACGGGCAATCGCCACACGTTGCTGCTCGCCACCAGACATGTGCCCTGGGTAGGCGTCCTTGCGATGGGCCACACCGACCTTGTTCAGGTAGTGCTCGGCTTTCTCGCGGGCTTCGGCCTTGGACACACCGAGCACATGCACCGGCGCTTCCATGATGTTTTCCAGCGCGGTCATGTGCGACCACAGGTTGAAATGCTGGAACACCATCGACAGGCGCGAACGCATGCGTTGCAGTTGTTTCGGGTCGGCGGCTTTCAACGCGCCGTCCTTGTTGGCAACCAGTTTCAACTCTTCGTTGTTGAGCAGAATCTTGCCCGCGTGCGGCTGCTCGAGCAGGTTGATGCAACGCAGGAAAGTACTTTTGCCGGAGCCACTGGAGCCGATGATGCTGATCACATCACCAGCCGCCGCTTTCAGGGACACGCCCTTGAGCACTTCGTGACTGCCATAGCGTTTATGCAGGTCTTGGACTTCAAGTTTGTACATGCGGTCGGTTCTCACAAAAACAGTCAGTCAGTCGTTGAGCAAGCGCCCGTGACGCAGCGCTTCGCGCCCCGCCACCTTGGCCAGCCAGAAACCGGGTTGGGCGTAACGCAGCCGTTCAATGGCAAACAGCACCCCGGACGTACCAGCACACACCGTGCTGACCCGATCCGCCAGCGGATCGATCACTTCAAAAATCTCGTCGCCTGCTTCAACCCATTCACCGGGTTTACGCAGAAAACTCAGCACGCCAGGATGCGGCGCGAACAGTAATTCGGTGCCTTCGAACGGCATGCCTTCACACGCGTCTTGCGCAGGCTTGGGCCATTCACCGCCGATCAAGCCTTGCTCGGCGAGGAACGCCAGAATGCCTTCGGCGTGAGCTTCTGCCTCAGCGCGACCGGTATCGGCCTGACCACCCAGTTCGATGGTCGTCGCCAGGCAGGCCAGTGGAATCTGCGCATCCGGGAACAGACGCGACAAACGCAGCCACGGCAGCGAGCACGCTTCGTCAAAGGAACTGCCGCCGGAATCTTCCGCCAGCAGGCCGACCTTGACGTTCAAGTGCGCAGCCAGTGAGCGCCAGTGCGACCAGTGTTGCGGCAAGGCGTACATGTGCAGCGCCGCTTCGCAATCGCAATGCAGATCCAGCACCACGTCAGCGGTGCAGGCATGGCTGAGCAAGATGCGCTGCATGCCTTGCAACTGGCTGCTCGCCTCTGGCAAAGCTGCCAGGTGATCGCTCATGGCCTGACGGATGAGTCGAATATTGGCATGCGGATCATCACCCAGATGCCCATCGAGTTCGGCGGCCACCGGCGCGCTGAGTTCGACGAAATCCCGGTTGAAGTTCTTGCCGCTGCCCGCTTCGAAACGCCCCTGATGATTGCCTTGCAGCAATTGACCCAGGCCCAATGGATTGGCCACCGGCACCAGTTCAATCACACCATTGAGCAAGCCCTGGGCTTCGAGTTCGCTCAGGCGCTTTTTCAGCTCCCAGGCCGTGCGCATCCCCGGCAGTTCATCGGCGTGCAGGCTGGCCTGGATATAGGCCTTGCGCTCGCCAGCGCCGAAGCGGAACACCGAAATCCGGCGTTCACTGCCCAGGTGGCTCCACGGCAAAGCATGATCGATGCGTTCCATATCAATGCTTCCGCGGGGCCAGATAGCCCAGCCAGCGGTGTTCGGCCAGCTTGAACAGCCTCACCAGAATGAACGTCAGGCACAGATAGAACAGGCCGGCGGTGATGTAGGCTTCGAACGGCAAGTAGAACTGAGCGTTGACCGTGCGCGCAGCACCGGTAATGTCGATCAGGGTCACGATCGACGCCAGACTGGTGGTCTGCAGCATCATGATCACTTCGTTGCTGTACTGCGGCAGTGCCCGGCGCAGGGCCGATGGCAGCAGGATCCGCTTGTACATCTTGATGCGAGACATGCCCATGGCCTTGGCCGCTTCGATCTCGCCGTTCGGCGTGGCACGCAGGCTGCCGGCGATGATTTCGGCGGTGTAGGCGCTGGTGTTGATCGCGAAGGCCAGGCACGCGCAGAACGTGGCGCTGGACAACCATGGCCAGAGGAAGCTTTCACGCACGGTTTCGAATTGCGCCAGACCGTAGTAGATCAAGAACAGCTGCACCAGCATCGGCGTGCCACGGATCACGTAGGTGAACAGCCAGGCACTCATGTTGACCAGCGGCTGCTTGGAGACGCGCATCAGCCCCAGCGGCAGTGCCGCCAGCAAGCCGAAGAACAGCGACAGCGCGAGCAGTTTGAGGGTGGTCACCAGCCCGCCGAAGTACAGCGGCAAGGCCTCCCAAATGACGTTGTAGTCGAAGATCATAGCTCAGCCGCCCTTACGCCTACCGAGTAGCGCTTCTCAAGATGACGCAATGCCAGCAACGAGACGCTGGTGATCACCAGGTACATCGCCGCCACCGCGAGGAAGAAGGTGAAAGGCTCGCGGGTAGCGTCTGCCGCCTGCTTGGCCTTGAACATCATGTCTTGCAGACCCACCACCGAAATCAGCGCGGTGGCCTTGGTCAGTACCAGCCAGTTGTTGGTGAAACCCGGAATCGCCAGGCGAATCATCTGCGGCACCAACACCCGGAAGAACACCTGAAAACTGCTCATGCCGTACGCCATGCCGGCTTCTGCCTGGCCCTTGGGGATCGCCATGAACGCGCCACGGAAGGTTTCCGACAGGTACGCACCGAAGATGAAGCCCAGGGTGCCGATACCGGCGGCCAACGGGTTCAGGTCGATATAGTCGTCATAGCCGAGCATCGGCGCGACGCGGTTGAGCAGGTCCTGGCCGCCGTAGAAAATCAGCAGGATCAGCACCAGATCGGGAATACCGCGGATCACCGTGGAATACAGATCGCCCAGCCAGGCCAGCCAGCGCACCGGCGACAGACGCAGCGCAACGCCGATCAGCCCCAGGACGATGGCCAGGGCCATGGACGACAAGGCGAGCTGAAGCGTCAGCCATGCGCCATCGAGGATGACAGCCCCGTAGCCTTTCAACATGATTCAGGTCCTCGAAAGTTGGGATGAAAAAATGGCGCAAACCTCAGAGATCCTGTTGCTTGCGCCATTTCGGACTTGTTGCGGGGACGATTACTTGCCGTAGATATCGAAGGCGAAGTATTTGTCCTGGATTTGCTTGTACTTGCCGTTCTCGCGAATGGCCGCGATCGCGGTGTTGATCTTGTCTTTCAGCGCGTCGCCCTTGCGAACCGCGATCCCTACGCCGTCGCCGAAGTATTTGACGTCGGTGAAGGCCGGGCCAACGAAGGCGAAGCCCTTGCCGGCGTCGGTTTTCAGGAAGCCGTCATCCAGCAGGGTAGCGTCTGCCACGGTGCCGTCGAGGCGGCCAGCGGCCACGTCGAGGTAGATTTCGTTCTGCGAACCGTAAGGCTTGATCTCGGCACCCAGTGGGGCCAGGACTTCGCGGGCGAAACGCTCGTGGATCGAACCACGTTGCACGCCGATGTTCTTGCCCTTCAGCTCAGACAGGTTTTCGCTGACCTGAGTGCCGGCTTTCATAACCAGGCGAGCCGGGGTGTTGTAGTACTTGTTGGTGAAGTCCACGGACTTCTTGCGGTCTTCAGTGATCGACATGGACGACAGGATCGCGTCGATCTTGCGCACTTTGAGTGCCGGGATCAGGCCGTCGAACTCTTGCTCGACCCACTGGCACTTGACCTTCATCTCTTCGCACAGGGCGTTGCCGATGTCGTAGTCAAAACCCACGATGCTGCCGTCCGGTGCTTTGGAGGCGAACGGAGGGTAAGCCGCTTCGATACCGATTTTCAGAGGTTTTTCATCGGCGAATGTCGGCAGGGACAGCACGGACAGTGCCAGGGCGCCAAGCAGCACGAGTTTCTTCATCTTGGGACTCCATCGGTAAAGGGCAAAAACGGCAGAGTGAGCGACAGCCCAATATGCGAATGGTTAAACCAAAAAGCGGTGCTGCGTCCTAGGAACCGTACGCTGATTTCAACGCAGGCAACGACGAGCGAGTGATTGGCATTCTAACGACAGGCCAGAAGCCGATATTTCTTCAATGCGACAACAAATTACAGAAGCACCGAGAATGCCGCTTGGGCACGTTGACAGCCCTGCAATTTCATGCAAGAGCAAAAGACAGTGAACCGATCTATGTTGCAAATTGCGGGCCTATTATTGGCAAACCCTTCTAATCCGGCAAGCGTAGCGTTGTGTCTTATTTTTCATGGCGATTGAGAAGCCCTGAAACGGGGCTTTGCGTTTCCCATTGCCTCGTTATCGGGCGGGCGGTTACACATTCAGTTACTTGGAAGGTGATGGGTAACAGTGGGAAAGGGCCTACGGGGGAAGCCGATAATTATTGGTTGAAGATCAGTACGAAAAAGCCCCACCAGACTCAACACCTGGCAGGGCTTCGATGACTCCGAATGCTACTTATGCAACATTCATGGTCTTGTGTGTATCAATCAAATGCTGCACCACACCCGGATCGGCCAGGGTGGAGATATCGCCCAACCCGTCGTATTCCGCCGTAGCAATCTTGCGCAGAATCCGGCGCATGATCTTGCCCGAACGGGTTTTCGGCAGACCCGGCGCCCATTGAATGACATCCGGCGAGGCAATCGGGCCAATCTCTTTACGCACCCAGTTCTTCAGCTCCAGGCGCAGTTGCTCGCTCGTCTCTTCACCAGCGTTCAACGTGACGTAGACATAAATGCCCTGCCCCTTGATGTCGTGCGGCACACCCACCACCGCCGCTTCGGCGACTTTCGGGTGAGCGACCATCGCGCTTTCGATCTCGGCGGTGCCCATGCGGTGGCCAGAAACGTTAAGCACGTCATCCACGCGACCAGTGATCCAGTAGTAACCGTCTGCGTCACGACGCGCACCGTCACCGGTGAAGTACATGCCACGGAAAGTCTTGAAGTAGGTGTCGACGAAACGGTCATGGTCGCCATACAGCGTGCGCGCCTGGCCTGGCCACGAGTCGAGAATCACCAGGTTACCCTCGGCAACGCCTTCGATGATGTTACCCAGGTTATCCACCAGCGCCGGCACCACGCCGAAGAACGGCCGTGCTGCCGAGCCAGGTTTCAGCGCATGAGCACCCGGCAATGGGCTCATCATGTTGCCGCCTGTTTCGGTCTGCCACCAGGTATCCACGATCGGGCAACGGGACTGGCCGACATTCTTGTAGTACCAATCCCACGCTTCCGGGTTAATCGGCTCACCGACCGAACCCAACAGACGCAGGCTGCTGCCATCGGCACCTTCAACAGCGGCGGTGCCCGACGCCATCATCGCGCGGATCGCGGTCGGCGCGGTGTAGAGGATGTTGACCTTGTGCTTGTCGACAACCTTCGCCACCCGGGTGATGTCCGGATAGTTCGGCACGCCTTCGAACAGCAGCGTGGTCGCACCGTTGGCCAGCGGGCCGTAGACGATATAAGAATGGCCGGTGACCCAGCCGACGTCGGCGGTGCACCAGTAGATTTCACCCGGGCGGTAGTCGAACACGCGCTCATGGGTCATTGCCGCGTACAGCAAATAACCGCCAGTGGTGTGCTGCACGCCCTTCGGCTTGCCGGTGGAACCGGAGGTATAAAGGATGAACAGCGCTTCTTCGGCGCCCATTTCTTTTGGCGCGCAGACGGTGCCCGCCACTTTCATCAGGTCTTCGTACCAGATGTCGCGATGCTGGTTCCACTTGATGTCGCCGCCGGTGCGCTTGCACACGATGACTTTCTGAATGCTGCTGGTTTCCGGGTTGGTCAGGGCGTCGTCGACGTTGGCCTTGAGCGAGATCTTCTTGCCGGCACGAATGCCTTCGTCGGCGGTGATCACCACTTTGGATTTGCAGTCGATGATGCGACCGGCCAGGGCTTCCGGCGAGAAACCACCGAACACCACCGAGTGAATCGCGCCGATCCGGGCGCAGGCCAGCATGGCGACCACGGCTTCGGGGATCATCGGCATATAGATTGTCACCACGTCGCCGCGATGCACATCCTGGCCGCGCAAGGCGTTGGCGAACTTGCAGACTTGTTCGTGCAGTTCGCGGTAGGTGATGTTGCGGCTTTCGGCAGGGTCATCCCCTTCCCAAATAATCGCGACTTGATCGCCGCGCTCGGCCAGATGACGGTCGAGGCAGTTGTAGGAAACGTTCAGCGTGCCGTCGGCGAACCATTTGATGTCGACATGGTGATCGTCGAAGGACGTCTGCTTCACCGTGGTGAAAGGCTTGATCCAGTCGAGGCGCTTGGCTTGTTCGCGCCAGAAGCCGTCCGGGTTGACGACCGACTGCTGGTACATGGCCTTGTAAGTGGCCTCGTCAGTCAGCGTATTGGCTGCTACCTCGGGACGAACGGGATACAGAGAAGCCGCACTCATCTTTCTTACCTCGGTGGAATAGTTGTTTTTGTATGGCCCCAGTTGTAGCCGGGGCGGGCCTATAGAACCATTCGACGATGGTAGTAACAAGCCCCTACAAAATGTGGCTATACCGCGACGCGACGCTCAAACCCACTGTTTTAGGGGGTTCGACGATTATTACCAAATCTGCCAAAGGTGTTTATCAAAAGCACAGCTATATGCCCGTCATGCCCAGGCCTAAAATCGGTCTCGCCAACACGGCAATGTGATTAACCCAGTTGCAGCCCCCACGAAGGCAGTTAATCCAAGACTCTTTACTAAAGCTCCACACGCAATCCTAAAAAGATTGCGTGACCCCATTCGACCTCAGAAAGGTAAATTCGAAATGAAAGCTTTATTGGTTCTGGCCCTCAGCAGTCTGTGCGCAACCGCCATGGCAGACGAGGCCCCGACTGATGCCGCAAAACAACAACCCGTCGTCGAGGAATACACCTACTCCACCCACCTGGACATCGCCAAAGTCATCTCGATGAGCGAAGTCCCGAACGTCTGCGAAGTAGTCCCGGCCAAAATGGTCTACGACGACTCCAAAGGCCAGCGACACATTCTGCGTTACAGCGTCATGGGTAACGGCTGCTCCAACGGCTGATCCGCCCCACTTTTACCCCCTAAGGCTCGACCCATCCTTTTTAAGAGACCGATGAAGTGCCGAGCCTTACATCGATTAACTTGATTGTTTTTAGCATTTATTTGCTCTTTTTAATCAAATTATCTGGCGTAGTATGAATTCCACACCAAGGCACACAACGCCAACGAACCTGGAGCCACTACCATGAAAACCAAACTGATCCTCGCCCTGACCCTTTCCGTCCTGGCCGCCAACACCTTCGCCGCTGACGGCTACGACCGCACTGGCTCGGCTGCTTTCAACGATGCGGCTGTCGCTTCTGACGGTTACGACCACACCGGTTCCGCCTCTTTTGCGGCTGACGGCTTCGATCGTACGGGCGCTGCCAAAGTCGCTGCCGATGGCGCCGATCACATCGGTGCAGCCAAAGTTGCTGCTGATGGCTCTGACCGCGTGGGTGCCGCTCGTTTCAGCTGAAACCCGGCGCGACATCACAGCCCGACTTCGGTCGGGCTTAGTTGTGTCTGGAGTGGTTGAAAATCGACCAAAACCACAACATGTAGTGAAAAACATGGTTTTTTGGTTGTTTTTTGAGCAATGCTTTTCAAGCTCCCTTACAGCTCAATATTGCACACAATCTCGTCCACAAAACCCCGCCCATTGCTCTGCAAGCCCCGTCTTACCTGGCTTGCAACGTATCAGCCGCGCTTAACCGGGCGAACACCCTGATCTCACCGTCAAAAACCAGCCGAAACAGGCGAAAAAAAAACTTCCTCCGCCAAAGCCCTGTAAACCCTCGCTCCAACCTGAAAACGCCCCTCGCCAAGCCCTCCAGGTGCCATTTCGCCGCACCACGGGGCCGAAAATTTCCTTATAATGCGGACTTAAACGGGCCTGCAATATTCCCTTACAGGGGTGAAAAGCCAGTCTGAAGCCCACGCAGAGCGGTTCACGCTTTCTGCGCCCATCAGCGGCTTCGGAACACCCGTACAAAATTCTGTTTATTGCCTGCGTTGTACTGCTGCAACAAACGATTTCCTTTAGATCCAACGCGGCCAGAACCGGCCGTGTGAAAAACCAACCTATCAGTTTTCACACGGGCAATCTGGCCCTCACGCAGGAGACGACACGTCATGCTGAGCTGGGACGAATTCGACAAAGAAGATGACGGCGAAGCCGCTGTAAAAGGCGCCAATGCCGGCCACGCTTCTGAAGCCAACATGGACCGCCTCGACAGCGCCGGTGGTGCCGCCGCTCAAGAGGCCCGCGCCGTGACCGCGACGGACTCCGCCGCGATCGCCCGCGCCAAGGCTGCCCTGGATTCCCTCGACGTCGCCGAAGGCCTCGCCGAACTGGAAGGCGCCTCTGCCCGTGTAGCTGTCGATGAAAAGCGCATGATCAACTGCCGCGCCGACCTCAACCAGCTCGTGCCATTCAAATACGACTGGGCATGGCAGAAGTACCTGGACGGCTGCGCAAACCACTGGATGCCGCAAGAAGTCAACATGACCGCCGACATCGCCCTCTGGAAAAACCCGGAAGGCCTGACCGACGACGAGCGCCGCATCGTGATGCGCAACCTCGGCTTCTTCTCCACCGCCGACTCCCTGGTTGCCAACAACCTGGTCCTGGCCGTGTACCGCCTGATCACCAACCCGGAATGCCGCCAGTACATCCTGCGCCAGGCCTTCGAAGAGGCGATCCACACCCACGCCTACCAGTACTGCATCGAATCGTTGGCCATGGATGAAGGCGAGATCTTCAACATGTACCACGAGATCCCATCGGTCGCGAAAAAAGCCACCTGGGGCCTGAAATACACCCGTTCGATCTCCGATCCGAAGTTCGAAACCGGCACCGTCGAAACCGACAAAGAGCTGCTGCGCAACCTGATCGCCTACTACTGCGTTCTGGAAGGCATCTTCTTCTACTGCGGCTTCACCCAAATCCTCTCCATGGGCCGCCGCAACAAAATGACCGGCGTCGCCGAGCAGTTCCAGTACATCCTGCGCGACGAATCCATGCACCTGAACTTCGGCATCGACGTGATCAACCAGATCAAAATCGAAAACCCGCATTTGTGGGATGCTGAGATGAAGGAAGAGGCTTCGCAGATGATTCTGCAGGGCACTCAGCTGGAGATCGAATACGCTCGGGATACCATGCCTCGTGGGGTGTTGGGCATGAATGCGGCGATGATGGAGGATTACCTGAAGTTCATCGCTAACCGTCGTCTGTCGCAGATTGGGTTGAAGGAAGAGTATCCGGGGACTACGAACCCGTTCCCTTGGATGAGCGAGATTATGGACTTGAAGAAAGAGAAGAACTTCTTTGAGACTCGGGTTATTGAGTATCAGACTGGTGGGGCGTTGAGCTGGGATTGATTCGATGCTCCGCTGAAACACCGCAAGGGCTACCACTGGTAGCCCTTTTTTTTAGATTTTCGATTCAATAGAACCAGCTCGTCGACTCCACCCTTATCTCTTCAATTCTCACCTGCTAGACTGCTCTCGCATCATCACCATTTTTTCGGAATTCGGCATGCAACCTGATATAGATCACGCACGATTCCTAGCAAGGATTCTCAACCGTACAACATTTACGTCGCTTGCCCGTGGAGAGGATCCACGCGACATTTTCAAACTCTACCTAGACAAAGTCGACCGCATACACATCAGAACAGCTAATGACTTATATGCTTATGCCTACAACTCAATTCAAAAAAACTATAGAAATGAATACATATATAAATCTGCTATCGCGGACCGCATAATCTTTGGCCGACACAGCCCAAACTCATCAGCACTTTCCATAGAGTTACCAGTAGGAAGCTCTATTATAGACGCCGCTGTATTCAATGGAACATCCACAGCGTACGAGATAAAGACCGAATTCGACAGCCCAAGAAGATTAACCTCTCAAACACCAGATTACACAAAAGCCTTTGACAAGATATACATCGTCACACACCCACAACAAGCAAAACGCTATGCTGAAAAAGCCGACACACACATTGGAGTATTATCACTAACTTCAAAAGGAAGCCTTTCAGAAATAAAACCAGCAACCAGCAACATTAAAAATATTGATCAAAAAATCATATTTAGAATGTTGCGAAAAGATGAATATCTACCAGCACTCGAAAAAATAACAGGAAAAAAAATCCAACTACCCAATGGCATAATAAGAAACCATTGTGAAAAAATATTCTTAGAGATTGAGAAACAGGCAGCGCACAAACTTTATATAGATGCAATGCGCCAACGGACAACCAGACCTGAAACTGTAGACTTCATGAGGAGCCTTCCTAGCCATTTAAGGGTTCTCGGATACGCCTCTCCTCTGTCAAGACCTCAGAGAGCTCGGTTACTTACGGCACTTGAGGAAAAACTTAATTAGCCACACATTCATCAGCAAGGAAAGCAATATGTATAGCCCGTATCTTTACGCACGCGCATCAGAATTACTAGCTCTAAGATTCCTGATCAGTGAAAAGACAGACTTGACAGGACTGTTACCGATATTAGAGCCGGTAACTTCCGACACTAGTGGCATACATCGCTGCATGGACGCCTTTGGAAACGATAAAAAACCCTTAATAGTCGTTACAAACCCAAACCAGCACCAATATTTAAATAGCCCAGCAACGCAGGCAAACCTTGTCAAAAACAGTCAAAATCTATTCAACAGCCATTCAACTCTATTACCAGGTTACTGCATAGGATCCACAACCACGCAAAGCGATGTAGCTGCGTTCCTAAACCAGTATCCAAGTAAAAACGTCGCACTCCTTTACAACAACCCGGCTCTTAGCGAAGTAGAAATACAGACAAACGCCACTCTTAATCAAGTTTCATTTCATGTAATTCTTAATGACAAAATTTCCGCCGCGCAGCTGTCTAAAATACCAAAAAACAAAGCCATAATTACACAAGACTTTTTCAACAAGCTTGACCGCAACGCAGATTACAGTGGAAAAGAGTTTTTTACGGATAAACACAAAGCCGTAGGAAAAGATTTCTGTGCAATTGGTGACTACACCATCACAGGAAAAAAACTCGAAATGGGTGGCGGAAAACCTGGCGCCGTGGCAAGCCATATAATCTATAAAAACTCTAACACTTCAGATATCTGGATTGAGCACTTTGTATCAGATGAAACTGATAGAAACGTCAGTGACGCAGAAACAAAATTCTTAGAGATGGCGCGCAAACTTGTCCGCCAAGTAAGAAGCTTACCAGCCGAGTTCGGTTGGAACAGTAGCTTGAAAGCCTACGACGACCATGTAAAACAGAGCACATGGTCAGGACTGCCAAAAAACAAAGAATATCAAATAAAACATCACATCCAACTCATGCTTGATGTTTTAAATAAAAGACTATAAACAAAAAAGCCGAGCGATTAAAAATCGCTCGGACTACAGGTCGTATGTTTATTTCAGAGTATTCGATAATAAATCTAGCTCTTGACCACGAGAACAAATGCCCATAGGCTTTTGTCTCCGGCGCCTAAGAAACGCCTCAAGTAGCGGCCTGACCGCTCCCGAAAGATGCGGCTTTTTTGTGCCTATAGATTTCTCGTGGGCGTAAAACACCTCTGCTATGCCGGGAGTGGGCTAATACAAGACCCGAAAGGGGAATATGTCCGGCCTTCTACTTGGGGTTTCTTAACTCCCGGCGCCTTAGCCCTAAGAAAGCTATCAAGTAGAGGTAATGGATATGCCTAAGATTTTTCGCTTCTCATTGAAGGAAATCACCTACAGCTTTACTGCTGAATTTACGCCTCCACACCAGGAGGTCGATCATGTCTGATCCCATCCCCCCCACAGTTTTTAATCGTCACAACCTTTCCCTTCACGCCCTCCTCCTTGAAAACCAGCCGTGGTTCTGTGCCCGCGATATCGGCCGCATGATGGGTGTCCATCTGAGCGATCGTATGGTCAACAAGCTAGATAAAGATCAGCACCGCATCCTGTGGATCGAATATTACCGACAACCCGAAAAACAGCTGATGCTCAGCGAATCTGGTGTGTATGCGCTGTTGGTGTATCACTACGTCCCAGGGAATCGACTGCTGCGTGAGTGGCTAACCCATCAGGTTGTGCCGGCATTACGCGACGCGGAACAGTACGAGAACACAGATCGACCGATGTTGAGTCTGTTGGATTGGCCGGAAATGTCGTTGAGTCTGCTGCATTGGCGGGATGAAGGTTGGATTCGGCTACGAGATATGCCTTACCTGCTGAACGATCCGAGCCAAGGGCGAGCTAGGGCGGCGAAACCTTGGTGGCGGAGGGTCGCGCAAGTATTCCAGTCTTCAAAGCACTCGATGGGTTAGAGCTGTGGTTGTAGGATCATGCGAGATCCGTCGCGATTTTCTGTAGGAGTTTTCGTAGACAGCTGTGATGGCCACTCAGTATCGTCCGAGGGTTAACCACCCTCGGCGACTCTATGGATACGAAAAAGGAACAAAAAGGCTGGACCAATGACGAATTGGAAGCATCGGTCGACGCCTATCTCGCGATTCAAGCGAGATATCCAAACGATGAGAAATTCAACAAGTCTGCGGAGCACAAGCTTCTGCAGAATGGCGTGCTAGCTAATCGCAATACCAAATCGATCGACTATCGCCTGCAAAACATCTCGGCTCTCTTTGATGAGCTGGGACTGAAACCAATTGTCCATTACAAGCCGAAAGTGAACATTGGCTCGGGAATAGCCGCACGCCTGACCAAAATTTTAGAGGCCAAAGGCCTTTTGGCTCAGAGCACCGATCTACCTTCTACCGAGGGTGGAGTTCGAAATCGACACATTACGCCAGCTAAAGCACAGAATTTCGTAGACGTCCCAGAAGATGATTCAGCACCTCAACAAGGGGTCACAGTTACCCGGTATTTTGTCCGAAATTCAAAAATAAAAGGTTGGATTCTAGAAAATGCTAAAGGAATTTGTGAGGCCTGTGATCAACCAGGTCCATTCGAAATGGATGGAAAACCATACCTTGAGGTTCATCACGTTAGACACCTGGCACAGCAGGGTAAGGATCGCAAAAATAATACTGTTGCGCTCTGTCCGAATTGCCATCGGCGCTGCCACTACTCGAGCGACCGAGAGGAATTCACTGATTCGCTTTATAAAAAAGTGAAGCGGTTAAAGCGACAGTAAGACCTATGCCCAGCAGAACCTGTGGTGAGGGATATAGCCCTGCGAGATGCGTTTCTGCAGTGTTAGCGCCAGATCAGAGGTTTGGTTGATTCCACCAATCGCCAGTAAGCTGGACCCGCATCATCCTAGAAACAATCAGTGCAACCCGCCCCGCCTCCCGCTATTAATACCCTTCCCCACTCAAGGACCCGAGCCCGCCATGAAATTCGACCTCGCCTACTGCCTCAGCCTCGACGACAAGCTGTCGATCTATGACGTGCGCGATTTGAATTTCGACGAAACCATGGAGTTCGATTCCGCCAAGGAGCATTTCCAGTGCCCCAACGATGCCTGCCGTTCGGCGTTTGATACGACCAACGTGCTGGGAACATTCAACGCCAAGAATGTGAATTACGTGCGTACGCCGCACTTCAAGAACATGCCCAGCACGCGGCATGTGGCGGATTGTCCTTATGTCAGTCTGAAGACGCCGGCGTCGGGTCTGGAGGCGGACGGGGCGGAATCGGATGACGGTCGGGAGGAGCATTTTCCGTCGGAGTTGTTGCTGACTCGGCGTGAGTATGTGCGTAAGCCTGCGAGCCCGGCGGTGGCGGCGGATGTTATGCGGGATGACCCGACACCCAGCTCAGCGGCCAATAACGTCGAGCAGCCAAGCCGGGAGTCGGCGCCGGACAAGACCAGTGTCTTCGCCCATCCCGTTGAGTGTTTTGTGTCGAACTTCGCGGACAAGGAGCTGCTCAAGCGCATGCCGCTGAAGATTGGCGAGCACACGGCGCCCTATGGATCGTTCTTCAAGAAGATCGAGTACCTGCAGGACAACAAGGGGCTGATTTACTGGGGCAAGATCAAGGAGATCAAGGATTACACCCAGAGCTTTCGCATCGATTTCGAACAGAAGGTCTGGTTCAAGCAAGCGGACGAGGCGAAGAAGAAGCCTTATTCGGTGAACGTTTATTTGAGCAAGAAGCTGATCGACAACTACCGCAAACGCAAAGCGTTTCTGGAGGAGATCAAGCACGCCGTCGACAGTGATGCCGAGTTGTATTGCTTCTTTTATGGCGTGACGCCGGAGTTGAAGCAGGTGCCGAGCAAGAAAAACCCCGAACAGACGTTCGGGGTGTTCAGTGCCAACATCGAGAACCTGGATCACTTCATTATTCGTGAAGCGCCGGGGTTGGCAGCAGGCTAAGGATTAGTTGCGAGGCAGTTCGAGTTTGACCGCGCCGGGATGTTGCTTGACCACGGCGTACGGCAGCACTGACCAGCCCGGGTCATCGCAATTACGTTGTACGCGGGCGAAGTACGGTCCCAGGTACAGGCCTTTGGCGGTGAAGTGCCAGTTGGAATAACCCCAAACGCTTTCGTCGGTGTAGTCGCAGCTGTCCTCGTCCGCCGGCTTCTGCATTTCCTCGGGGTACAGCGCGGCGAATTGCTTGATCAGCCAGGGTACGAACACTTCGCGCTGATAGGTGAATCGTGCCTTGCTCTCTTCCTCGGTCAAGGATGTATCGCTCGCGCCGTCGCGGTCGGCGTGCAGCAGCGGCTTGCCGTTGCCAACCCACAGCACGTCTTCCAGCGACAGGTTATGGCCGGTGTGAACGTCGAGGTTGATCGGCGAATTGCCAAAGTCCGGGTGAGCGCCGCCGCAGCTGTAGCTGGTGGAGATGTTCAGGCTGACCACATCGGGCGACAGGAATTGGGGGGCGACGCCTTGGTCGAACTCGGCAAATTCCCCACCTCCCAGCAAGCAGCCGTGGTAGTTGATGACTTCGCTCCAGAGCCGCTCCAACAATTGCTGATTGATCCGCTGCTGGTCAGCTTTCGGGTAGCCGGACTCGACGCTGAACATGGAGAGACCGGACGCGGGCTCCGTCCACCATTGCAGGTCGTAGCCCATGAAGGACTCTTTCTTGCCCGGTTTGAGTTTCAAGCCTTGCAGGCGCAGATATTCGTAAGGGTCGCTTTTCGGCAGCGCAGCGATGAAGGGCAAGGCGCCTGCTGCCGGTGCCGGGAGCTTGGCCTCGGTCAATTGCATTTGCAGAACCTTGCCCTTGGGGCTTTTCCATTCGCCTTGCCAGCCGTTGGCCGCTTCTTGCAACTTCAGGGTTGCCAGGGGTTTGTCTTCGCTGTAGCGGCTGTCGCCTTCGGTCAGCGTCAGGGTCTCTTCTTGCAGCGAGCCGCTCAGCTCCAGGTCGCGATGGTATTTCTCATAGAAGTAGCGGCCGGTAACTTCGTCCGGCTGGTTGGTGTTGAGTTCCAGCACGATCGGCATCTTGCCCAGGGTGCCGGTGAACACTCGTCTCCCGTCCTCGGCATGAGCAGTGGAACACAGCATGAGTAACAGCGTGGCAACTGGCGCCAGGCGTAACAATCCTTTGAACATTGATCGATCCCTGAATGAGTCGGAAGCCGCGCCGGGCAGATTGCATGCGGCGCAGGTTGAACGGGGGACGGATTATGGCGAGGTTGCAGGGGAGAATCGAGCCTCATTGCGCGCCCCACTTCGTCGCCATGCTGAGCATCACCACCACCAGCAAACCAATATAAACCCGGGCATGCACCCGATCCGGTATCCGCCCGATCCACGGCGTCGCCAGCCGAATCCCCACCAGCGACCCAACCGTCAGCAGCGTAAACGCCAACACATCCACATAACCGACAAACCACGGCCCCAGATCAAACTCGGTAAACCCGGCCATCGCCATATAGGTCAGCGTTCCGGCCACCGCAACGGGCAGGCTCAGCGGATTAGCCATGGACGTCGCCTGGGACATACTCAGCCCACAACGGCGTAATAACGGCACGGTCATGACGCTACCACCCACCCCAAGAAACGTGGCGATAGCGCCAATTCCCACACCGCCGCCAGACACTTCTGCCCCGCCCAATCGCCGTGGGACTTCGATGTAGGACTGTGTAAGAAAACCGCGTCTGAAAAAGCAGTCCAGAATGGTCACGCCCAGGTAAACGATGAAGGCAAACCGGATCAGCTCTCCACTCGCCCACATCGCGGCAATAGCTCCGACGATCGCGCCCAGGCCGATGAACCCACCCAACGGCCACAGATAATGGCGGATGAGATTGCCCGCGTGATGATGTTTTCTGGTGGCGATCAGTGCATTGACGATCATCACGCAGGTCGAGGTGGCTACGGCAATGTGCATCGCCGATTGGCCGATGGGATCGTCGATGCCATGGCTGGCCGTGAGCATGCGGTACAGCAAGGGCACGACGACGAAGCCGCCGCCGAAGCCGAACAGCACGGCGGTGACGCCGGTCATGCAGCCGAAGAGTGTCAGCAAGAGGTAGAAGAACATCGCGCATCGTCCGTGGGTTGAGAGTGGCCGACGATAGAGCGACGGGGCTTGGCCTGCTTCAGCAAGTCAGCCAATAATGTTTGTGTTTACGCCAATCGCTGGGTGCCGCTCGATGCGCAATGTTTCGATTGATCTGCTGGACGACACGCCACGGCCGGTGGTGGCCATCGGTACGGATTATCCCGACGGTCATCGGTTGCCGCGCCATACCCATCGGCGGGCGCAGTTGTTGTATGGCGCCACGGGGGTGATGCAGGTGAGCACGCTGGACGGTAATTGGGTGGTGCCGCCGCAGCGGGCGGTGTGGATTCCGCCGGGGGTGGCGCATGAGGTGTTGATGCTGGGGGTGAGCACCCGCAGTGTGTATATCGAACCGGGGGCGGTTGATCTGGGCAATCGTTGCCAGGTGATCAGTGTTTCGCCGTTGATGCGGCATTTGTTGATGGAGGCGGTGGAGGTTGCGCTGGAGTATGACGAGGCCGGGCGCGATGGGGCGCTGATCGACTTGTTGCTGCATGAACTGGCGCGCAGTGCTCCTCTGCCGTTGCACATTCCGCTGCCTGTGGATTCGCGGCTGCTCGGGTTGTGTCAGACGTTTCTCCGGCAACCGAACGCTCACCAATCGCCGCAGCAATGGGCCGATCAGTTGCACATCAGTTTGCGTACGTTCAATCGTCTGTTCCGCCAACAAACCGGGCTGAGTTTCAGCCAATGGCGGCAGCGGGCCTGCGTGGTGCTGGCCTTGGCGCGGTTGGCGGTGGACACACCGGTGACGCGCATTGCCCTGGATTTTGGCTATGAAAGCCCGGCGGCGTTTTCGACCATGTTTCGTCGTGTGCTGGGGCAGGCACCGTCCGTTTGGTTGGAAGGGGTGAAATGACCCCGTAGGAGCGAGGCTTGCCCGCGAAGAATGCAACGCGGTATTTCAGGGATTACGCATCATCGTTCTTCGTGGGCAAGTCGGATCGCCGCACCGCTCGCGTCTACAGGTTCTGCACCAGGCGCATGATTGTCTTGACTGGCTTGTTCTGACAGCAATTCAAAGCTCTGCTCCTTCACATCCTGGGAATCCAGGCCGATTTGCACCCGGAACTCACCCGGCTCGGCGACGTATTCCAACTGGCTGTTGAAGAACTTCAAGTCGTTCTCGTCAATGCTGAAGTGCACCGCTTTCTCCTCGCCGGCCTTGAGCATGATTTTTTGAAAGTTCTTCAGTTCCTTGACCGGACGGGCGACGGAGGCAACGACATCGCGGATATACAGCTGAACCACCGTTTCGCCGTCACGCTGGCCGGTATTTTTCACCATGATGCTGGCGACGAGGTTGTCGGTCTTGTTCAGCGTGGTCGAAGACAGGGCCATGTCGGTCAGGCTGAAATCGGTATAGCTCAGCCCATAGCCGAAGGGGTAAAGCGGCCCATAGGATTGATCGAAATATTGCGACGTGTAGTTGCGAAGCGCACCCGGCAGGTACGGACGGCCGGTGTTCAGGTGGCTGTAGTAATTGGGGATCTGCCCCACGGAGCGTGGAAAGGTGATGGGTAATTTGCCGGACGGGTTGTAGTCACCGAACAATACATCGGCAACGGCATTGCCTCCCTCGGAGCCGCTGTACCAGGTTTCCAGGATCGCATCGGCCTGTTTCTGCTCCTTGCCGATGGACAGCGGCCGACCGTTCATCAACACCAGTACCAGCGGCTTGCCGGTGGCTTTCAGGGCGGTGATCAATTCACTCTGGCGCCCAGGCAGATCGAGGCTGGTTCGACTGGCCGCTTCATGGGACATGCTGCGAGGCTCTCCCACCACGGCAATCACAACATCGGCTTGCTGTGCAGCCTTGACTGCTTCGTCAATCATTTCTGCTGACGGACGAGGGTCGTTGGCGATTTCGGACACGCCCTGGTATTCCAAGTATTTAACAACCTCCTGATCCTCCTCGAGATTGGCACCTCGGGCATAGATCAGCGAGCCCTGGTTCATCGCGTTTTTCAGCCCGTCGTAGATCGTCACCGATTGCGCAGGCACACCGCTCGCGGACCAACTGCCCATGATGTCGACGGCACTTTTTGCCAACGGGCCGATGAGCGCGATCGTGCCTTGTTTTTTCAGCGGCAATAGCCCGTTTTCATTCTTCAGCAGCACCAGTGTCTTGCGTGCCACTTCACGGGCCTGCGCTCTGTGCAGACGGTTTTCGGCGTTGTTATCAGCAGCACTCTCACTGGCAGCGCCGAGGCGCCGGTAAGGGTCTTCGAATAGCCCCATGTCGTACTTGGCACCCAGCACCTCGCGCACCGCGTCATCAATATCGCTCTGGGAAATGGCGCCAGACTCAAGCAGCCCTGGCAACTCCGGCCCATAGGAGGAGTCGTTCATGCTCATATCAATGCCGGCCCTGATGGCGAGCCTGGCCGCGTCGCGAGGATTCCTCGCAACACCGTGCTGAACCAGATCGGTGACCCCGTTATGGTCGCTGATGACCAGTCCCTTGAAGCCCCACGCTTTGCGAAGCAGGTCCTGCATCAACCATCTATTGGCCGCCGCCGGCACGCCATTTACCGAGTTAAGCGCCGCCATGACGGCTCCCGCGCCCCCCTCGATCGCCGAACGATAAGGTGGCAAGTAGTCCTGGTACATTCGGGCCAGGCCCATGTCGACGCTGTTGTAGTCGCGCCCTCCTTCGACAGCCCCATACAACGCAAAGTGTTTGGCGCTGGACATGATGCTGTCGGGCGCGCTCAAGCTCTGGCCCTGGTAGGCCTGGACCATCACTCTGGCAATGCGTGAAACCAGATAGGTGTCTTCACCGAAGCCTTCGGATGTGCGCCCCCAGCGAGGATCACGGGCGACATCGATCATCGGTGCGAAGGTCATATCGATACCGTCCTCACTGGCTTCTTTCGCCGCCGTTCGACCGCTCAACTCGATGGCGTCCATATCCCAACTGGAGGCCAAGGCCAGGCCGATGGGGAAAATGGTTCGATGACCGTGTATCACGTCCCAACCGAAAAACATCGGTATCTTCAGGCGGCTTTGTTGAGCCGCGTCCTGCATGGGGCGGTTTACATAACGGCTCACAGAGCCATACGTCCCCCCGATTCGCCCGGCAGTGATCTCCTGGCAGATTTTTTCGGGCGTCATCTTTTCATCGATAGCGATCAGCCGCAGTTGGCCGACTTTTTCGTCGAGGGTCATCTGATTGATGAGGTTGGTGACAAAGGCATCTTTGTTTGGCGATGCCGTATCGGCCAGGACCGGCAGAGTAGTAAAGCTGATCAGGGCACATAGCAGACGTAGTCTTTTCATGATTCCCTTCCCCGCATAACGCTGTGGCGCACTGCTTTTGAAACGCCACCTTTCCGGCATTGAAGATCAGAAGGCTGACGTTCAATCATTTGGAGCTTTCAGGAAACCGCCTAGAGACAGCGTAGTCGGTCCAACGCCCCTGCCTGAGCGAAAAAAGACAATCGATCAAAAAATGAGTTTGATCCGGGCGCAAAACAACTGTACAAAAACACAGTACATTTTCGAATCGCCACGCTCGATCCCCGGAGAAAACCATGGCCTCTCTTGCAATGAAAATCACCCTGGAACGTATCGCCCTCTTCCAGTTCACCCCTGCCCACTGCGCCCAGGCCCGAGCGATGCTGGGTTGGAGTGTGGAAGAGTTGTCCGAGGAATCCGGGGTTTCCGTTGACGCCATCCAGCGATTCGAGGCGCAGCGTAATGTGCTGGATGTCACGCGGCTGGCGTTGGCGTATCGGTTTGAATCGCAAGGCCTGGTGTTCTTCCCGGGGTTTGCACCGGGCCGAGGGATGAATGTGAAAGGGTCCACACCGAATCCGGTGGGGCGGGCGGATTATGCGATGGTTGAGTGAGGTTGCAGCAGATGCGGGCCAAAGCCGAACACGTTATGAAAATAGGCATGCTCCTCGAAACCGGTCGGCTGAGTCAGGCTGATGCTGCCCATAGGCTCGGATTGTCTGAGGAGGAACTGAACGAAATACTCCGTGGAGAATTTTGCGATCTGACCGTGGCAAAAATCTCGGAATATACAAAGCCGTTACTGGACGAACGCAGCTGAAAAGTCCGGGGCGCTTGCACCGCAAGCGCCCCGGCAGCACAACATCAAGCGTTCTGCACTGTCGCCTGATCGCTTACATCTTCCACACCCAACCACCACGCGCCACCACTCTGCGGATACATCACGTTGAACGCCTCGCCCATTTGCGGTGTGGTGATCGATACGTTCCGTTCCCAGGCCAGCGCCAGAATACGGTCGAAAGGTTCGTACCAGGCGTGCATCGACAGGTCGAAGGTGCCGTTGTGGATCGGCAGCAACCAGCGCCCTTTAAGGTCGATGTGCGCTTGCAGGGTTTGCTCGGGCTGCATGTGCACGTGAGGCCACTCGACGTTGTAGGCGCCGGTTTCCATGAGCGTCAGGTCGAACGGGCCGTACTGCTCGCCGATGCGTTTGAAGCCATCGAAGTAGCCGCTGTCGCCACTGAAGAAGATCCGCGTGTCGCCGTCGATCATCACCCACGATGCCCAAAGGGTGCTGTTACCGTCGAACAGCCCGCGACCGGAAAAGTGCTGCGAAGGTGTGGCTACGAATTGAAGGCCATCGACCTCGGTGCCCTGCCACCAATCCAGCTGGCGCACTTTGCTGGCGTCGATGCCCCACTTGATCAGGGTGTCACCCACGCCCAGGGGCGTGAGGAAGTAGCGGGTCTTGTCCGCCAGTTTGAGTACGGCCTGATAATCGAGGTGGTCGTAGTGATCGTGGGACAGGATCACCGCTTCAATCGGCGGCAGGTCTTCGAGGCTGATCGGCGGCTGGTGGAAACGCTTGGGGCCGGCCCATTGCACGGGCGAAGCGCGTTCGGCGAAGACCGGGTCGGTGATCCAGAACTTGTCCTGCAGCTTGAGCAGAAGCGTGGAATGGCCCAGGCGATAGACACTGTGGTTAGGCGCGGCAATCAACGCCGCCTGGGTCAGGGTTTGCACCGGAACGGGAGCTGACGGCCGGGTGTCGTGCGGTTTGTTGAAGATAAAGTTCCACAGGATGCGCAAGGTTTTGCGAAAGCCTTCGCGCTGCACCGGCACATGGTTTCGGTACTGCCCTTGAGCCTGTCGGGACGCTTCAGGCGTTGAAGCGTTGTTCGCTGGGGAAGTTGAAGTGTCCATGACTGAATGACTCCAGAAAAACCGCACAATCGACGATTTTCCGCTTGGGACGATTTATGGCCAAGGCACGCACGCATCAGCCGAAGATTCAATTTCTCACTGTGCAGGATTAACAAAACATTACACTGCACAGTGTAGTTTCTAGGTTGCATCAAAGCCGATCACAAGTAAACTACCAAGTGTAATTCTCCACTTCTTCCTGCCGAAACGTACTTATGACAGCTCCACAGCGCCTCACCGACCGAAAACGCGAAGCCATCATCCAGGCGGCGATTGCCGAATTCCGTGCCAACGGTTTCGACATCACCAGCATGGACAAGATCGCCGCCACCGCCGGCGTGTCGAAGCGCACGGTGTACAACCACTTCCCGAGCAAGGAAGAGTTGTTTGCCGAAATCCTCAATCAGTTATGGACTCGAGTAACGGCCGAACAGGAAACGGCCTACCGCCACGACCTGCCCCTGCGCGATCAGCTGCGCCTGATGTTGCAGGCAAAATTGCAGATGCTGGCCGATGATAATTTTCTCGACTTGGCGCGGGTGGCGATTGCCGCCACCATCCACTCTCCCGAGCGTGCGCAGAACATGGTTGCCCGAATGGGTGAGCGCGAAGAAAGTTTGACCGTGTGGATTCGCGCCGCCCAGGCCGATGGCCGCCTGAAACAGGTCGAGCCTGAGTTCGCCGCGCAACAGATCCATGGGTTGCTCAAGTCCTTTGCGTTCTGGCCGCAGATCTCCATGGGCCAATCGGGCCTGTCGCCCGACATGCAGCACACCGTTGTGGAGTCGGCGCTGGACATGTTCCTGGCGTGTTATGCGTGCTGAATCAAGCTGCAAAAAATGACAATGTCCGCCGTTTTATCGCTGATCGGTCGCTCTGAATAAGAACCCGGTAATGTGTTTCTGAATGAGACTGACGCTGGAGCTATAGTGAGCCTCAGTCCCCGCCCCCTTCAGAGAGCATCATGAGCACTCCGACCCACGAAACCGAAACCGAAATCACCGGCCCCGTCGATCACCTGCGCTTCCATCGCCCTCACGCGCACCTGGCACCTACTTTCGGTACCGACCGTTTTGCCCTGCGCGCCGAGGCTTTTGCGCGGTTCTTCGGCACGCCGACCTTCCTTGGCGCCCAGACCTTGGTGGTGGTGATCTGGATTTGCCTGAACCTGTCCGGCGTAACCCAATTCGATGTGTACCCCTTCATCCTGCTCAACCTGGCGTTCAGCCTGCAGGCAGCCTATGCCGCGCCGTTGATTCTGCTGGCCCAGACGCGTCAGGCCGCGCGGGACAAAGCCCAGTCAGACGCCGATGCGCGACATCGTGAAGCCTTGGCCATCGCCAACAGTGAACGTCAGGCCCAGGCCGCGCGGAACACTGCGCAACTGAAGGAGTTGCTGGAGCAAAATACCCGGCTCACCGAAATCACCAAGACCCTGACCGAACGCATCGAAAGCCTGACGTCGGAAATGCATCAACACTTCATCGGCAAGGAGCCACCGAAGGTTTGATCCGGAGCGCCCGCCCCAACTCGTCGAACAACGTCACCACCGAGCGCAACGCGCGGCAGTCCGGGCGGGTCAGCAGCCACAGCGCGGTGTCGTAACCGTGCAGGGGCTCGGTCAATGGCTGCAGTCCTTCACCGATCAAAAAGTCCGGCAACGCCGCGACACCCAGTCCCGCCCGCACCAACTCGGTCACCGACAACATGCTATTGCAGCGATAACCGGGTGTTACGCCAGGCAACTGCTGACGCCGCCAGGCGACAGTGGGGTGATCGGGCAGAAAGTCATCGGGGGCGATCCAGGTCAATGAGGCCAGGTCGTGGGATTCGACCGATTGCAGATAGGCCGCGCTGGCACAGACCCGGTAGGAAATGTCTGCCAATCGCCGGCCAACCAGATGCTCGGGCGGGGTACGGGTCAACCGCAAGGCGATGTCGGCGTCGCGGCGGCTGAGGTTGGCGAAGTCGTTGGAGGTGCAGAGTTCAATAGTCAGTGCCGGGTAAGACGGCATGAACCGCGCCAGTGCCGGCAGCAGCAGACTTTGCAGGACCGAATCGGTACAGGTCAGGCGCACGGTGCCGCTGATGATTTCACCACCCTGCTCCACGCCAATGCGCGCCGCCTCCAGTGCTTGTTCGGCGCGTTCAGCCTGCTCGGCCAGGGTCTGAGCCAACGTGGTAGGCAGGTAACCAGCGCGGCTCTTTTCGAACAGTTGCTGGCCCAGCGCGGCTTCGAGTCGACGGACCGCGCGAAACACCGTCGACACGTCGACCTTCAACAACGCCGAAGCCCGGGCCAGAGAGCCGCCGCGCACTAAAGCGAGGATCAGCGACAGGTCGGGATAGTCCAGCCGATAGTGCGTCGATGCATTGATCACTTGGGATAACGCCAATATTGATTGCGTGAACGCCAATTTATAGTCGGTGCCGGAAATCAACAAGCGTCGAGATCACTCATGGAAACCAACGCCATCCGCATTGCCCTGATCGGTGACTACGATCCACAGGTCACCGCCCACCAAGCCATCCCCGTCGCCCTCGGCATGGCCGCCGAACACACTGGCCAGAACGTTCAGTTTCAATGGCTGGCCACCGACCACATCACCGCCGATACGCCACTGGATGAGTTCGATGGTTTCTGGTGCGTACCCGCCAGCCCTTATCGCGACATGGATGGCGCGTTACGGGCGATCCGCTTTGCCCGCGAGCAGCAGCGACCGTTCCTCGGCACGTGCGGCGGTTTTCAGCATGCGGTGCTGGAATTCGCCCGCAACGTATTGGGCTGGGAAGATGCCGAACACGGCGAGACATCGCCCGACTCGACGCGGGCGTTACTCACGCCGCTGACCTGTGCGCTGGTGGAAGCCGTCGACAGCATTCATTTGGTTGAAGGCTCGTTGATCGCC
The DNA here is from genome assembly GCF_058798795.1 of Pseudomonas sp. GW822-FHT07A10. Lineage (NCBI taxonomy): Bacteria > Pseudomonadati > Pseudomonadota > Gammaproteobacteria > Pseudomonadales > Pseudomonadaceae > Pseudomonas > Pseudomonas sp. GW822-FHT07A10. Next base: position 375,527 of record NZ_JBXAKV010000004.1, on the reverse strand, counting down.
AAGGCGTACGAAAATGCGGAGATTCGTGAAGGCTATCGCTGCCGTTACGGTGTGAATCCCGAGTTTGAACGGCAGCTGCTGACGCGACAGTTGCACGCGGTTGGCCACGATTCGGCGGGGGATCTGCGGGCATTGGAGCTGCAGGATCATCCATTCTTTGTCGCAACGCTGTTTCAGCCGGAACGGGCCGCGCTTAAAGGCCTGCTGCCGCCATTGGTCAAGGCGTTGATCGAGGCCTGTGTGAGGCAAAAATCATGATCGCCCAGACACCTGCAGCACCTTACTACGCAGTGATTTTCACCTCGCTGCGCACCGAAGGCGATCACGGTTACGAACAGGCCGCCGAACGCATGGTGGAGCTGGCCCGTGAGCAACCCGGCTTCCTGGGCGTGGAATCGGCCCGGGGCGCGGATGGGCTCGGGATTACGGTGTCCTACTGGGCCAGCGAAGCGGCGATCCTGGCCTGGAAGCATCATCCCGAACACAGCGCGATTCGTGAGCGCGGGCGATCGACCTGGTATTCGGCGTGTCATACGCGGGTGTGCAAGGTTGAGCGGGCCTATGCGTTCAATCAGTGAATGACCCGGTGATTCTGGAGACCGTCTTCGCGGGCTTGCCCGCGAAGACGCCAGAACAGCCACCACAAAACCCTCACCCCCGCACCAAACTCCTCACCGCCGTAATCTGCGGCACGTCCTGTCGATTCATGTACACCCGCAACGGCTCGGTGATGTTGATCCGGTCGTCGATGTTCTGGTCCAGCAGCAACTGAATCAGTTCGCGCTTGAGCGTCATGGTCTGCTCGGGGCCGGGTGCCCAGACGAACTCACTGGTAGGGATGATGCCGTCGTCGGCTACGTCCATGCCGAAAGCGTCTTCACTGAAGCGCACGATGTACTGGCCGGTTTTGCGATTAAGACCGACGAAGCCTTTGAGTTGGTCGGCGGCCTGGCAAATGAGCTGGGAAGTGATGCGCATGGTAAACCTCACAAAAGGTCGCTAAGGACCGGTGATCGATGGTTTACACGCAGGGCAAGTGAACGGGTTTCCCTCTGCCGGGGAAACTGCAGGTGTGAAGATTACTGCAAAGAGCCGCACAAAAGCGTCGAAGAAATCTTCTTTAAACACGTTTATGTCGGTCTGGTGATAGCACAAGCGGCGCTCAGTTGTTAAAAGATACGTCTTTGAACACTCATCGCAAAAGGACTTCGAGCATGCCTGTCTCCTTCACTAAAAGCGCCCTGCTGCTGAGCCTGATGCTCGGCCTCGGCCAGGCACAGGCCACCAGCGAGCCAAGCCCCAGCGCACTGGCAACCCGCCTGGGCATTCCGCACCCGGCGGTGATCGCCCACCGTGGCGCCTCTTTCGATGCACCAGAATCCACCGCCGCAGCCTACAAACTGGCTCGCGACCTGGGCGCCGACTACCTGGAAATGGACCTGCAACGCAGCAAGGATGGTGTGCTGTTCGCCCTGCACGACAACAACCTGCAACGCACCACCGACGTCGCTACCAAATTCCCTGAGCGCAAGGACAGCCCGGCCAACGAATTCACCATCGCCGAACTGAAAACCCTGGATGCCGGCAGCTGGTTCAATACGGCGTACCCGGATCGCGCCCGTCCGGGCTACGTGGGTCTGAAGATCCTGACCCTGGACGAAATCATCGACATCGCCCAAGGCAATCCGCTGCACAAGCCTGGCCTGTACATCGAAACCAAAGAGCCAAAGCAGTTTCCCGGCATCGAGCGCGATCTCAAGGATAAATTGCAGGACCGTGGCTGGCTGAGCCCGACGGGTTCCAAACTGGCAAAAAGTAATCTGGCGGTCGGCCAGGGGAAAGGCAAAGTCGTGCTGCAAACCTTCGAGAAGAGCAGCCTCGAACTGCTCGAGAAGGAGATGCCGCAAGTGCCGAAAATCCTGCTGTTGTGGGTCGGCGAAGGCAGCATCGAGCCGAAATCCAAAGTGACGTTTGCTGAGTCCGGAGACAAGGACAAAGCGACTTACTACGCCAAACAGGAACCGAAAGACAAAGCCGAATTCCAGCAATGGGTCGAGTACGCCAAGTCCCAGGGCGCTATCGGCACCGGGCCTTCTGCCGCGCTGACCAAGGGCGGCGATCAGAGCTATTCGGACCTGGTGAAACCGTGGATGAACCAGTTCACCCACGATCAGGGCATGCTGGTGCACGTCTACACCATCGACGATGCCGTGGATTATCAGAAAGTGACGGATGCCGGTGTCGACGGCATCTTCACCAATCGCGCCAGCGAACTGCTGAAGTTCTACAAGCGCCCGGCGGCGGCGAGTGTTGCGCAGTTGTTGCAGAACAACGGGTACTGATTGGCGCCAGGCACTGCACCGCGTCGTCCCCATCGCGGGCAAGCCACGCTCCCACAAGGTCTGCGCAAAACCTGTGAGAGCGTGGTTGCCCGCGATTGTTTTTTTAAGGGTGAATTAAGTTGTGCTGTTTAACCTGATCCCACTTAAACAGCTCCTCCAAGGAAAGAACTTGATGAAAACCTTAACTGCCCTGTTCACCGCCGCTGCCCTGACTCTCACCGCTGGCCTGGCCCAGGCTGACGTTCGCGTCGACCAGATCCCCGAGTTGGTCAAAAGCGGCAAGATCAAACCCCTGGAAGAAATGAACCAGGCCGCGCTGAAGTTGCACCCGGGCGCCACGATTACCGATACCGACCTGGATAACCACTTCAACGGTTACGAATATGAAGTGGAACTGCGTCTGGCTGACAACACCGAATGGGACGTGGACTTCGATGCCGCGACTGGCAAGGTCCTGAGCAACAAACAAGACAAGTGATTCAACTACAAAAAGCCGCACGACCTTCGGGTCGTGCGGCTTTTTTGCGTTCGGCGTAAGGCAAATCGCTGCAGTGATGAACGAAGTCGCGCCCTTTTGCGCAGGCCCGCTAGAATCCCTCAACACCACTCAGCATGTTGAAGCAGAGAACCACGGATATGGGGCAAACAGCGGCAGCAGACATCGCCACGATCAGCCGGATCAGCGCGGTGCCAGCAGTTCTTCAGGTGATAGGTGAGTTGACCGGTTTGCGGTTCGCGGCGGTGGCCCGCGTCATCGAAAACACCTGGATCGCCTGCGCGGTGCTCGATCGACTGGATTACGGCGTGCAAGTGGGCGATGAACTGCAGCTGGTCTCCACGCTGAGCGACGAAATTCGCCGGGGCCAACAGTCGGTGGTCATCGACAAGGTCAGTGAAGACCCGCTCAGCCGCGATCATCCCTTCGAAAGCTACATCGCCGTGCCGATACTTCGCACCGATGGACGCTTCTTCGGCACCCTCTGCGCTCTCGATCCTGATCCTGCGCCGCTCAAGTCCAGCACGATCCGGAGCACCATGGAATCGTTCGCCCGGATGCTGGCGCTGCAGATCGAAACCGAAGAAAACCTGCAACGGACCGAAGCGGCGTCGATCAAGGAACGCAAAACCACTGAGCTGCGCGAGCAGTTCATCGCCGTGCTCGGTCATGATCTGCGCAACCCCTTGTTCGCCATCAGCGCCGGTGCCGAAATGCTCCTGCGCAAAGTCAAAGACCCAGCGAATGAGCAACGGGCGCGACATATCCTCACCAGCGCCCGGCGTGCGACCAAACTGGTCGACGACGTACTGGACTTCGCGCGCGGGTCATTGGGTCGCGGCATCCCGGTGAATATCGAGCCGTGCCCGGATTTGGGGGATGTGCTGCGGCATGTGATCGCCGAGATCCAGAGCATTCACCCCAAGCGCATTATTCAGTCGTCGATTGGCGACCTGAGCGACATTCACTGCGATCGCGAACGGGTCGCGCAGTTGCTGTCCAACCTGCTGGCGAATGCCGTTGTCCACGGAGATCCCGACGGCGCGGTCGAGGTCAGTGCGCAGGTCAAGAACGGGCACTTCGTGTTGAGCGTGAAAAACCAGGGGCTGATTGCCGAAGATGCACTGCCGCACCTGTTCCAGCCCTACTCGCGACCGACCGGTGGAACACCGCAGGCCGGCCTCGGGTTGGGGTTGTACATCGCCAGTCAGATTGCACAGTCCCATGGCGGCAAACTGGAGGTGGAATCGACCGAGCCGCAGGGCACGACGTTTACCTTCAGCTTGCCCCCCAGGACTTAAGCGGTGGTGCTGACCACCGAACCCGACGTACTGCCACCCTCATCCTGCAACGCCTGCAACAACGCCGCCGTCACCGTCTGCATCGAAGCCGACGTGGCCGCAATTTGCGATTGAGCCGCTGCGACTTCCGCGGCCTTGGCTTCGCTGCTTTGCTGCTTGGCCTGCGCCGCTTGCAGTTGCTGCTGTTGCTCCTGCAATTGCTTTTGCAGTTCGGCGAGCTGCTTGCGCAGTTCTTTCACCGTATCGGACTCACTGCTGCTGGAACTGCTTTCGCTCGACGCGGCTGCGCCGCCAGCGGCAGCCTTGGTGGTGTCACTGGAGGTCTCGGTGGATGCCGCGACGGTGCTGTCTTCGGTGCTGTCGCTGATCGAAACCTGGCTTGAAGAGGTCGACAGGGTCTGGTTGATTGAAACGGAGCTGATGCTGACCATGGGCGTTATCCAATATGCAGTTTGGGTAACTTCCGTCATCGTCAGGCGCGGCACGAACTTGAGAGCGACTGTGTACCGACTCGGTAACCGATTCGGTACACAGCCCATTTCACTAGGCGCTCAACCGCGCCGTCACCTCATTCAATTGCCCTGACAGCCCATGCAGGTTGTGGCTGGCCGCTTCGGTGCGCTGCACGTTGTCCAGGTTGGTGCTGGCGATGCTGGTAATTTCGGTGAGGTTGCGCGAGATGTCTTCGGCCACTGAAGTCTGTTCTTCTGCGGCGGTGGCGATCTGGCGGTTCATGTCGCGAATGGCTTCCACGGCATGGGTGATCCGCTCGAGCATGGCGCCGGCCTGGGTCACTTGCTCGACGCTTTGCTCGCTGCGCGACTGGCCGCTTTCGATGGCCTGGGCCGCATCCACCGCACCGGTTTGCACGGTTTGAATGATCTGGTTGATCTCGATGATCGACGCCGCCGTGCGCTGGGCCAGGCTGCGTACTTCATCGGCGACCACCGCAAAACCACGCCCGGCTTCACCGGCACGGGCCGCTTCGATTGCCGCGTTGAGCGCCAGCAGGTTGGTTTGTTCGGCGATGCCGCGAATCACTTCCAGCACCTTGCCGATGCGCCCGCTGTCTTCTTCCAGACGACGGATGACCGTGGCGGTGTTGGCGATTTCGCCACGCATTTGGGTGATGGTGTGAATGGTGCCCTGCATGACCTTCTCGCCTTGCTGGGCGGACTGATCGGCATCGTCGGCCGCACGTGCCGCTTCGGCGGCGTGGCGCGCGACTTCTTGCGCGGTGGCGGACATTTCGTTCATCGCCGTGGCCACCTGATCGGTGCGATTGAACTGCTCGTTAGTGCCGCTGGCCATAAGGCCGGCAATCGAGTTCAGCTCACCGCTGGCGCTGTCCAGGTCCGACGCGCTGCGCTGCAAACGACTGAAGGTTTCGGCGAGGAAATCGCGCAAGGTGTTGGCGGCCCTGGCCAGGTTGCCCAACTCGTCCTGACGGGTGCTGGCCACGCGTTCGGCGAACCGGCCCTGACTGAGTTGCGCCACGTAGTCGATCAGTTTGCGGATCGGCTCCACCAGATTGCGGTTGACCAGCCACAGACTCAACAGGCCAATCAGTAGGCCCGACAGCAGCATCACCACGAGCCCCGACAACACCGTCTGATCGGCACTGTCACTGATCAATTTCGATTGTTCGACACTCTGCTTGCGCAGTTCACTGACCAGTTCATTCATCTGCTCGCTGGCAGCGCGGTCCACGCCCTTGACCGCATTGTCGCCCGCCGCTGGGTCGGCACCGGCCGCCACGTAGGCATCACGGCCCTTCTGATACGCCGCACCTAATACACGATGCTCCTCACGCAGGCGTTCGATGCGGGTCTTGAGTTGCGGCTCCATACCCTTCTGCCCGGCCAGTTCACCGAGGATACCCTGCACATTGCGCTGACCCTCCTCGAACTGCTTCCAGTATTTGTCCAGGTCCGCGGGTTGCTTGCCGCGCAGCAGGACGTTTTTCCACTCCTGAACCTGCACCTTGAATTGCAGGTTGGCTTCATCGATCAATTGCGAAGTGTGCAACGGGCCTTCAATCAGATTCGCGTAGCTCTGAACGCCGTTGGACAGAAAGTGAAAGCAGGCCAAAGCGATCAACAACATCGCCAACAGGCTGCCACTCAACAGGGCGAGAATTTGTGCTCGAAGGGACTTTTGCAAAGACATCGGGAAGTACTCGAAACAGGAATGAGGCACGCTGATGAAGGCGTGAAAAGTATCCGGACATCCCTGTCTGCCACATTGGCCCTTGGCCGAAGGCGCGCAAACGTAACTCAAGCGTGATCGGCGTTCCAGAGCGGTTCTTGAGGAGAATCCGACCATCGGTATCGCAATCGTTTGCGTACACCTCGCCATCACAAAACCGTCATGAGCGCTTGCAATGATGGGGCTCAAGTGAACCTGTGAAACCCGCGACAGGCGCCTCCTCGCAGCGAGACTTCATGAACCACAGCATTGACCAACGCCATCGCGATTCCGACTTGTTCGGCCTGCTTTACGGTTTCAGTTTTCGCCCCGGCGAGCGCGGTCGAGAGATCGATTCGGCCAAGGCACTGCACTGCCTGCAACAACCGGACGACAGTGACGAGTTTCTCTGGCTGCACCTGAACCTGGCCCATGCGGCGTGCGAGCGCTGGATGAAAAGCCATCTGGAATTGCCCGACGAGTTTTTCGAAGCCTTGCATGAAGGGTCGCGTTCGACGCGCATCGAGCATGTCGATTCGGCGTTGCTGGCGGTGGTCAACGATGTGGTGTTCAACCTCAGCAGCATGGTTTCCTCGGATGTCTCGACGCTGTGGGTCTGCGCCCGCAGTCGGCTGATCATCAGCGCGCGCCTGCAACCGCTGCACTCGGTGGACAAGCTGCGCTCTTCGGTGAAGGCCGGTGAATGCTTTCGCTCACCGCTGGAATTGCTGGTGCATTTGCTGCGCGATCAGGGCGAAGTGCTGACGCAGATCGTGCGCAAGACCAGCCTCAGTGTCGATCAGATCGAAGATGAATTGCTGTCGTCGCGCCTGTCCACCAACCGTGCCGAACTGGGCGCCAACCGCCGGGTGCTGGTGCGCCTGCAACGGCTGCTGGCGCTGGAGCCGGGCTCGTTGCTGCGCCTGCTCAATCGCCCGCCGCAATGGTTGCAAAAGGAGGACGTCAAGGAGCTGCGCAAGTCCACCGAGGAGTTTGCGCTGATCATCAATGACCTTACGGCGCTCGGTGAGCGGATCAAGCTGTTGCAGGAAGAAATCGCCGCCAACCTCAACGAGCAGAGCAACCGCACGCTGTTCACCCTGACCGTGGTCACGGTGTTGGCGCTGCCGATCAACATCATCGCCGGTTTCTTCGGCATGAACGTCGGCGGGGTGCCGCTTGCCGGTGATCCGGAGGGGTTCTGGATTCTGGTGGCGCTGGTCGCGACGTTTACCCTGATTGCCGGGCGTTGGGCGTTTCGCAAGCGGCGCGATTATTAAGCAAAGTACCAAGGCCTTATCCCAATCCTGTGGCGAGGGGGCTTGCCCCCGTTGGGCTGCGCAGCGGCCCTTATCGGGTTTATTCATTCAAACCGCATTCTCTGGTTTTACGACTGCTTCGCAGCCGAACGGGGGCAAGCCCCCTCGCCACAGATATTTGCCTGCATTAACTTCTAGCCCCACAAAAAAACCAAACACTGACCCAGCGCAGCCTCACTGTAATATTTAGCAACGATCATGGCCGATACTCCTTCTCTGCTCAGGATTGTCCGGCATGGCTACGCCTTCTTTCACCGCCGCTACACAGGCTCCTGCCAGCGGCGCCAGGCCGCAGTTCGATAAAAAACCCGGCCTGCTCACCTTCGTGATGTTCTTTGCCGTGCTGGGCAGCGGGCTGTTGTTCACCGCCTACAGCCTGATGCACGACATGAGCGAACTCGGCACGGTGGTCACCACCTGGACGCCGTTTCTGCTGTTGGGTGTCGCGCTGCTGATTGCTTTGGGCTTTGAGTTCGTCAACGGTTTTCACGACACCGCCAACGCCGTGGCGACGGTGATTTACACCCACTCCTTGCCGCCGAATTTCGCCGTGGCCTGGTCCGGGTTCTTCAACTTTCTGGGGGTGTTGCTGTCCAGCGGCGCGGTGGCGTTCGGCATCATCGCCCTGCTGCCGGTGGAGCTGATTCTGCAGGTCGGCTCCTCCGCCGGTTTCGCGATGATCTTCGCCCTGTTGATCGCCGCGATCCTGTGGAACCTCGGCACCTGGTGGCTGGGCTTGCCGGCCTCTTCGTCGCACACCCTGATCGGTTCGATCATCGGCGTCGGCGTGGCCAATGCCTTGATGCACGGCCGCGACGGCACCAGTGGCGTGGACTGGGCCCAAGCGACCAAGGTCGGTTACGCGTTGCTACTGTCGCCGCTGATCGGCTTCGCCTTTGCCGCGTTGTTGCTGCTGGCGTTGCGTGTCTTCGTCAAAAATCGCGCACTGTACAAGGCGCCGAAGGGTAATACCCCGCCACCGTGGTGGATTCGCGGCATGTTGATTCTGACCTGCACCGGCGTGTCGTTCGCCCACGGCTCCAACGACGGCCAGAAAGGCATGGGCCTGATCATGCTGATTCTGGTGGGCACGCTGCCGATGGCGTATGCATTGAACCGCACCATGCCGGCGGATCAGGCCTTGCAATTCGCCGCGGTGGCCGAAGTCACCCAGCAAGCCCTGATGAGAAACACACCACTGCCGATGCCCACCGATCCACGCCCGGTGCTGACCGACTACATGCGCAACAAGGAAGCCACCCCGCAACTGATCCCCGCCCTCGCCGCGTTGGCGGGCCAGATCGGTAACGAAGTGAAGGGTTACGGCTCGCTGTCGAAAGTCCCGGCCGAAGCGATGGGCAACGTGCGCAACGATATGTACCTGACCAGCGAAACCATTCGCCTGATGGACAAGAACAAGGTCGGAAACTTCGACACCGACACCACCGGCAAGCTGCAGTTGTTCAAGCAACAGATCGACAACGCCACGCGGTTCATTCCGCTGTGGGTGAAGATCGCGGTGGCCATCGCCCTGGGACTGGGCACCATGGTCGGCTGGAAACGCATCGTGGTGACGGTCGGCGAGAAAATCGGCAAGACACACCTGACCTATGCGCAGGGCGCATCGGCAGAAACCGTGGCGATGCTGACCATCGGCGCCGCCGACATGTTCGGCCTGCCGGTATCGACCACTCATGTGTTGTCTTCAGGCGTGGCCGGAACCATGGTCGCCAACGGTGGCGGCTTGCAGATGAAGACCATCCGCAACCTGCTGATGGCCTGGGTGCTGACCTTGCCGGCGGCGATTGTGCTGTCGGGCAGTTTGTACTGGTTGTTCACTAAGCTGTTCTAGTCGGCACACCGGACTGTGGGTAATAAAGATCCCCTGTGAGAGCAAGCTCCCTCGCCACAAAGGAGCCCTCTCATTAGCGAACTGCACGAGCCATCACCCACCGCTCACGCACCACGTCGTAGCCCCAGTGGTACACGTAGGTGTACGGCAGGAAAAACAGCAGCACGCCGATATCCAGCAGGAACGCCTGCCACAGGCTGATCTTCAGCCACCAGGCAATCAACGGCACCCCAAATGCCACCAGCCCGCCTTCGAACAACAGCGCATGCACCACGCGCACCCAGGCGTTACGCACAATGGCGAAGCGTTTGAGCACGCGGTCGAACAAGCCGTTGAAGACCACGTTCCAGGCCAGGGCAAGGGCTGCAATCGCCATGGTTGCCACGCCCATTTCCAGCATGGGTTTGTCCATGACCCAGGCCAGCAGCGGAGTACAGATCAGTATCGCCAGCAGTTCGAAACCGATGGCCTGGAGAATTCGTTCAGTGATGGATTTGTTAGCGTTCATGGCCAGACTCCCTGAGTGACTGTGGTTGCCATGATCTGCCATCACACCGATACTTCATAACCAATAACCATCGATCAAGGCGATAGTTCATGGCTTCCCACGAAGTGTTGCTGGCGTTTGTAGAGGCCGCGACCCAAGGCTCGTTTTCCGCCGCGGCGCGCAAGCTCGGGCGCAGTCAGTCGACCATCAGCGCCGCCGTGGCGAGCCTGGAAATCGACCTGAACCTTGTCCTCTTCGACCGCAGCAGTCGCAAGCCGAGCCTGACTCCGGCCGGGCACGTCATGCTGCAACGGGCCGAGGAGATTCTGGCCGCCACCAGCCGTCTGGAAATGACCGCCAGCCAATTGTCCCAAGGCATCGAGCCAAAGTTGACCGTGGCGATTTCCGACACTTACCAGTCCGACCGTTTCGAAGCGGCGCTCAGTGCTTTCGAGCAGCGGTATCCAGACCTGGAACTTGAATGCCTGATCGCCGAATGCGATGACCTGGTAGCACTGGTACAACGCGGCCGCGCGCACGTCGCCTTCGCTGAAATGCAGGACAGCTACCCGCCGGACCTGGTCAGTTCGACGGTGGACGAGCGCACGGAAATCGCCCTGTTCGTGTCCCACACGCACCCATTGGCGACGCTGAACGACATCGATCAGGACGTGCTGCAACAGCACCGCGAACTGCGTCTGGCGACGATCGTCAATCCGTATGAAAGCCGCGCGAAGGGGCGGGTCTGGTCGGCGCCGAGTTACCTGATGCTGCTGGAAATGGCTCAGGGCGGGTTCGGCTGGGCACCGTTGCCGCGATGGCTGGTGGGGCGGTTCGGGGCTGGTTCGTTGGTGGAATTGAAAGTGCGCGGCTGGCCGAAACCGGTGTACGTCGATGCGCTGTGGTCGCGTTTGCACCCGCCGGGGCCGGCGGGGAGTTGGTTATTGGGCAAGATGCTGGAATGAAGGTCCTGCGGACCTTATCGCGGGCAAGCCACGCTCCCACAGGATTGAGGCGATCACACCTTTGCGATTCGACTGTGGGAGCGTGGCTTGCCCGCGATGGGGCCATTGAAATCACATCACTCCAACGCCCGGAGCCGTCCCTCGATAAACCGCCGCTCCGGCACCTGCTGTGTCAATTCCAGCGCCCGCTGATACGCCGCTCGCGCCTCTTCCACCCTTCCCAACTGCCGGCAAAACTCTGCCCGTGCCGAATGCGCCAGGTGGTAATCCAGCAACTCGCCCCGGGCCAGAATCCCTTCGATCAACGTCAGCCCGGCCTGCGGGCCATCACGCCTGGACAGCGCCGCCGCGCGGTTCAGTTCGATCACCGGCGACGGCACCGCCCGCAGCAGCACGTCGTACAGACCGACAATCTGCGCCCAGTCCGTCTCTGCCGCCGAGGGCGCTTCGGCATGCACCGCGGCAATCGCTGCTTGCAGGCAATAAGGTCCGAAGCGCCGTGTCGTCAGCGCCCGCTCAATCAAGGCGCAGCCTTCGGCAATCAGCTCGGCGTTCCACAACGAGCGATCCTGTTCATCCAGCACAATCAGCTCACCGCTCGCGGAGGTCCTGGCCGGACGCCGGGACTCATGCAACAGCATCAGCGCCAGCAGCCCCATCACCTCCGGTTCAGGCAACAGCTCCATCAACAACCGACCGAGACGAATCGCTTCGCGCGTCAGGTCTTCACGGATCAGTTCGTTGCCGATGGACGCCGAATACCCTTCGTTGAACACCAGGTAAATCACCCGCAACACGCTGTCGAGTCGCTCGGGCAGTTCCGTCAGGGTGGGCACTTGGTATGGGATTTTCGCGTCACGGATCTTGGCCTTGGCGCGCACGATGCGCTGGGCGATGGTGGCCGGTGCCGAGAGGAATGCCCGGGCGATTTCTTCCGTGGTCAGGTCGCAGACTTCGCGCAGGGTCAGCGGCACTTGAGCGTCCGCCGCCAGCGCCGGGTGACAACAGGTGAAGATCAGGCGCAGGCGATCGTCTTCCACGTCTTCGTCACTCCAGTCGGCCTGCTCCAGCGCCTCCAGTTGAGCGATCAACAACGGCCGGGACGCGTTAAAACGCGCGCGCCGGCGCAACACATCAATGGCCTTGAAACGGCCGGTGGACACCAGCCAGGTGCGCGGATTGTCCGGCACACCGTCGCGCTGCCAGCGCTCGACCGCGACGAAGAACGCCTCGTGCAGCGCTTCTTCGGCGAGGTCGAAATCGCCGAGCAAGCGGATCAGGGTCGCCAGGATTCGCCGCGACTCGTCGCGGTAAACCTGCTCGACTTGCGCCCGTACCGATTCGCCCGGCATCAGTCCGGCATGCCTGGGGCCATTTTTCGCTGGACGGTTCGCACACTCATAAAAGAACTCCTGTTGTGATAGTTATTCAGACATTCAACTGGCGAACGGGCCGCACCTCGACGCAGCCGACCCGGGCCGCCGGAATGTTACCGGCGACCTGGAGGGCTTCATTGAGGTCTTTGGCATCGATCAGGTAGAAGCCGGCCAACTGCTCCTTGGTTTCAGCGAACGGGCCGTCGGTGATCGACATTTTGCCGTTGCGCATGCGCACGGTGGTCGCGGTCTGCACCGACTCCAGCGCTTCGGCGGCGATCATCCGGCCGCTGCCCTGGATCGACTCGGCATAGGCCATGCACTCGGCGTCGTTGGGGCTTTCGGGCATCGAGTGCAATTCGTGCTCGTTGCTGTAGACCAGGCATAAATACTTCATGGGACTCTCCATTTCAGGCGGCTTTGCCGTGACCGAACTGATCAACTATGGCTGTCGATTGGCGCTTTGGCGCTGCTTTCCGATAAACAGCCCGACCATCAGGGTTCCAGGTTGAACAGCGCCGCGCCGCTGGTCATGTCGAACGGAGCCGACCAGTGTTCGTGGACGATCTGCCAGAGCCCTGCTTCCTGCCGATAGCACGCGGTGACGCGCATCCAGCAAGCCTGGGTTTCACCCTTTTCATTGGTGCCGCCGCAATGCGCCAGCCAGTGAGCGAAAGCGATCTCCTGCGATGGCACGACGTTGATTTCATGGAACTCGAAAATATGCGGGCCGGGGCACATCTCCATGCATTCCTGCCAATGCGCACGGTAGGCCGCCTTGCCCTTGAATTGCAGGGCTTTGACGGCATCGAAGGAGACGATGTCGTCGGCGTACAGGGCCATGACCTTTTCCACGTCCTTGGCGATGACCGCCTGACGGTAGTTCTCGATCAGGTTATGGATTTGTGTCTGAGCGTTCATGAGGGTTCTCCGTGTTTTTTGTTGAAGACACCTTTAGTCGTCTGGCAAAAAGCCAAATCGACAACCGAAATAAAAATAATCCATGGAGGCAAACTCGCTAGAATCCGAGCCTCATTTGTGTTGGAAAAAGGACACTCCAGTGACAGCCCGACTCGTGCCTTACGAAAGCCTGAACGCCTTGCAGCGCCAACAGGTCGAGGCCATCGAAATCCACGCCGAACAAATCAGATTCTCCGGTGACATCCACGGTGCATTGCACACCTTGCTGTCCAAACCGGGCCCAGGCGTCAAAGGCTTTGCCCTGCTGGCCGAAGAGGTTCCAGTGGCCTTCCTGCTGCTCAAGCGCCCGCCGGTGCTGCCGGCCTGGGCCGACGAACACAGCGCCACCCTGCACGCCCTGCAAGTCGATCACCGTGCCCAGGGCAAAGGTTACGGCAAGGCCTGCCTGCAAGCCCTGCCCGAGGTTGCGCGCCAGGCCTGGCCGGAGATCAAAGGGCTGGAGTTGTCGGTGGATGCCGACAATGAATCGGCCATCGCGCTGTATGCCAAATACGGTTTTGTCGACAGCGGCGAAGCGTACAAAGGCCGGATCGGTTACGAACGACGGATGGGACTGGTTTTCTGATTCATGGAGGGATGAACGAATGTTGAATTCAATCGAAGCGCTGGAAGCGATCTACGGCCTGCCCCATGAGCGCGCGGTGCGCAAGCAGATCCCGTTTTTGAACGAGGACTATCAGGCGATGGTCCGCGCCTCGCCGCTGGTGATTATCAGCTCGGTCGGCCCCGACGGCATGGACGGCTCACCGCGCGGCGATACGCCGGGTTTTGTGCGGATCATCGATGAGCGCACGCTGGCGATCCCGGATCGCCCCGGCAACAACCGCATCGACACGCTGCGCAATGTCGTGCTCGACTCGCGGGTATCGCTGCTGTTCATCATTCCGGGGATCGGCGAGACGCTGCGGGTCAACGGCACGGCGCAGATCAGCGCCGAACCGGCATTGCTGGAGAGTTTTGCTGTCAATGGCAAACCGGCGCGCACGGTAATGCTGGTGACGGTGGAAGCGGCGTATTTCCATTGTTCGAAAGCGATTGTTCGTTCGGATTTGTGGAACCCCGAGCGCTACCTCGACCGCTCTGCCCTGCCGACGGCAGGGGCGTTTCACAAACGGCTGAACGATGGGCAGTTCGATGCCGAGACGTATGACCGGGAAGCACCGGCCAGGGTACGAGACAGCCTCTACTGATAACACCGTTGATGATCGTTCCCACGCTTTGGGAACGATCAATCAAAGGTCCAGAATCATCTCATGCCACGCCATCCCGCCATGGTCGGACGCCGAAGGCTTGATGTAGACAAACCCAAACCCGGCATACAGCGCAATGTGCCGCTCTTTGCACATCAAATGGATGCTGGCCTTGTTCAATGCGCGCATGCGCTGGATGAATTCACCCATCAAGCGTTTTGCCAGGCCTTGCCCCTGATAATCCGGATGCACCACCACCGACATGATCACCACATGCGGGCCGGCCGCGTCGTGGCCGATCAGTTCCTTGAACGCCTCGTCCGACATTTCCACCTCGAACGCCGCACCGGAATTGACGAAACCGGCCACAACGCCATCCACTTCGGCGACGATGAAGCCCTCGGGCCATGTGGCGATGCGGGTGGCGATTTTCTCGCGGGTGGCGGCTTCGTCGCCTTCGTAGGCAACGGTTTCGATGGCGTAGCAGCGGTCCAGGTCAGCGGGAATGACGTGGCAGATGACGGTGTTCATGGCAGCTCGGAATCGGCGGGGGAAAGGCTGGGATCATAAATTAATAAGGTGTTCATATCGATCACGACGAGTGCCGTAAAGCCTTCGTATAGGCACTTTCATTGCGCGTCTCCCGGGGCTATTTGTGTTGCCTGTCTCTAGTCACCATGAGGGGAATACACCATGAGCAGCGTCCAAATCGGTCTTCTTATGCTGTTGGGCATCAGCACGTTCGGCTTCGTTTCTTTGGCGATCGACCTGTTGCGGGCGCGACGGGTGAACAAGGGAAAATAGTGCCCGCAGGACATGCAGAGGCGGCCGGTTGAGCCGCCTCTGCAAATGTGATCAGGACTTGATCGGCAGCCAGATTTCCAGCACGCCGGTATTGAGCTTCGGGTTGAAGTCTTCGCTGTAGCGTTCGAACTCCGGGGCATCCGCTGCCTCGTGACCGGACTGCGGCAACCAGGTGTTCCAGATGTACTGAAAGGTCTGGGGCAAGGTATCCAGCGAGCCCTTGTGCTCGAAAACCGCGTAATACTGGGGCTGAATCTCGACCCAGCGGTATTTCTCGGGCAGGTCGTCGAGCTTGCTGATCTCGACACCGGCGATGTATTCGAAACCGCCCTTGCCATCCGGGTTGCAGCAAACGCCGTAGGTCACTTCGCCCTTTTGCCCGGGAACATTGCCGATGTGGGGAACGAATTTATCCCAGAGCTTGGGAATCTTGCCGGCCGTCTCTTGGGTAAATCGTCCGCCAAGCCCCGCTATGAGCATGAAGTGCCCGTGTTCGAAGCGTTGCTCAACCTGATCATCGCGTATTTGCTCATCCATGACTCGACTCCTGGGAACGTAAAAAGTGGGTTCGGCTGGGAGTATAGAGGCCAAACCCGATTCGCCCAGTCAGAGCCCCGGAAGCTGCCCGGCGGTGGGCGCACCGATAAACTCGTTGTAACCCGAAAGAATCACGTACACCGCGAAATAGCAGAAGATCGCGGCCGATGCCATGTAGGAATAACGCAGCAGTTTGTCTCCGAGCAGCTTGCCGCCATGGCTCGCCGCAAAGCACAGCGTGACGCACCAGAGAATTCCCGCACAGAGAAATCCACCGAGAAACAACGCCGAGCTGAGGGTGCCGCCGCCACCGGAACGGGCAATCAGGGTGCCGCCCACCGCGGCGAACCAGAGAATCGCACTGGGCGACGACATGGCGAGGAAAATCCCCCGCAAGAACTCTTTGCGATGGGAGTTGTGGCCAACGTCGGCGGTCTCGGCCAACACGGCACTGTGGTAGATCGCCGAATGAATCATCTTCGCCGCGAAGTACAGCAGCAACGCCGACCCGCCGATCCACAACACCCAACGCACGGTTTCGTACTGCAGCAATACGGTCATGCCGGCCAGTGCCAGCACTGCGTAAATCAGGTCGCCGACGCAAGTCCCCAGCCCCAGGGCAAAGCCCTGGAAATAGCCGCGCTGCATCGCCAGCGTGATCATCGCGATATTGGCCACGCCGATGTCCAGGCACAGCGAAAGGCTGAGCAGGAAGCCACTGGTAAATTCCATCAACCCGTTTCCTTCGGAAAATTTGTTTACGTAGAGGCTGGACAGTTTGCCATACCTGCCCTTACATTCCGCCACAGGCCACCGCAGTGGCCAGCGTCGCTCGGACGGTTCCGGGCGCTTACGTTATTCGAGGCAACAATGGCCGAACAAGGTTCGCCGCGCCGCTTTGCGCGCATAGATCGACTCCCCCCTTACGTTTTCAACATCACTGCCGAGCTGAAGATGGCCGCCCGTCGTCGTGGCGAAGACATCATCGACTTGAGCATGGGCAACCCCGACGGCGCCACGCCGCCGCACATCGTCGAAAAACTGGTCACCGTCGCCCAGCGCGAAGACACCCACGGCTACTCCACGTCCAAAGGGATTCCGCGCCTGCGTCGGGCGATTTCCAATTGGTACAAGGATCGCTACCAGGTTGATATCGACCCGGAAAACGAAGCCATCGTCACCATCGGTTCCAAGGAAGGCCTGGCGCATTTGATGCTGGCCACCCTCGACCAGGGCGACACCGTGCTGGTGCCGAACCCGAGCTACCCGATTCACATCTACGGTGCGGTGATTGCCGGTGCCCAGGTGCGGTCGGTGCCGCTGATCCCTGGCGTGGATTTCTTCGCCGAGCTGGAACGGGCGATTCGCGGTTCGATCCCGAAACCGAAAATGATGATCCTGGGCTTTCCGTCCAACCCCACCGCCCAGTGCGTGGAGCTGGACTTCTTCGAGCGGGTGATCGCCCTCGCCAAACAGTACGACGTTCTGGTGGTGCACGACCTGGCCTACGCCGACATCGTCTACGACGGCTGGAAAGCCCCGTCGATCATGCAAGTGCCCGGCGCCAAGGACATCGCGGTGGAGTTTTTCACCCTGTCCAAGAGTTACAACATGGCTGGCTGGCGCATCGGCTTCATGGTCGGTAACCCGGAGCTGGTCAACGCTCTGGCGCGGATCAAGAGCTACCACGACTACGGCACCTTCACCCCGCTGCAGGTCGCGGCCATCGCGGCGCTGGAAGGCGATCAGCAATGCGTGCGCGACATTGCCGAACAGTATCGCCAGCGTCGCAACGTGCTGGTCAAAGGCTTGCATGAATTGGGCTGGATGGTCGAGAACCCGAAGGCGTCGATGTATGTCTGGGCCAAGATTCCCGAGGCTTATGCACACCTGGGCTCGCTGGAATTCGCCAAGAAACTGCTGGCCGAGGCCAAGGTTTGCGTCTCGCCGGGTGTCGGGTTTGGTGAGTACGGGGACGATCATGTGCGCTTCGCGCTGATCGAAAACCAGGACCGGATTCGTCAGGCCGTACGCGGAATTCGCGGGATGTTCCGGGCGGATGGGTTAGTCACCAAATAACCCCCCGTAGAAGTCGCCCACAAAAAAACCGCATCGCTGCGGTTTTTTTGTGTTGGCCGTTTGTGTCAGACGAACAACGACAGCAGCAGGATAAAGCCCAGGCCTACCACGGACAAGATGGTTTCCATCGCGGTCCAGGTCTTGAAGGTTTCCGCCACGGTCATGTTGAAGTACTGCTTCACCAGCCAGAAACCGGCGTCGTTGACGTGGGACAGGATCAACGAACCGGCACCGGTGGCCAGCACCAGCAGCTCACGGTTCACGCCCGGAATCATCCCCACTACCGGCACCACGATGCCGGCGCCAGTGATGGTCGCCACGGTTGCCGAACCGGTTGCGATGCGAATCACCGCGGCTACCAGCCAGGCCAGCAGGATCGGCGAGATCTGAGCCGCCACCGCCATGTGACCGATCACATCACCCACACCGCTAGTCACCAGCATCTGCTTGAAGCCACCACCGGCACCGATGATCAGGATGATCGCGGCAGTCGGCGCAAGGCTCGAATCCAGCCATTTGAGCATCTGTTGCGAACCGATGCCCTGCTTGTAGCCGAAGGTGTACAGCGACAGCAGCAACGCCAGCAGCAGCGCCGAGATCGGGTGACCGATCAGGTCCATGAAAGTGCGGAAGAAGTTGCCGTCCGGCAGCGCCACATCGGCAAAGGTCTTGAGCAGCATCAGGAACACAGGCGACAGCACGGTGACCAAGGTAATGCCGAAGCTCGGCAGATCGCCTGCATCCTCATCGCGCACCAGTTGATCCACCAGCTCCTGGTTCGGATGACCGGGAATGTGCTTGGCAATGAACGTACCGAAGATCGGACCGGCGATGATGGCCGTTGGCAGCGCAACGATCAGGCCATAGAGAATGGTTTTACCGATGTCGGCACCGAACACGCCGATCGCCAGCAACGGCCCCGGGTGCGGAGGAACCAGACCGTGCACGGCGGACAGACCGGCCAGCAGCGGGATACCGATCTTGATGATCGACACACCGGTACGACGGGCGACGATGAACACCAGCGGGATCAGCAGCACGAAGCCGATTTCGAAGAACAGCGGGATGCCGACCAGGAAGGCCGCGAACATCATGGCCCACTGCACCTTATCCTTGCCGAAGGCCCGAATCAGGGTCTGGGCGATCTGATCCGCCCCGCCGGACTCGGCCATCATTTTGCCGAGCATGGTGCCCAGCGCCAGAATGATCCCGACGAAACCGAGAACGCCGCCGAAACCATCCTGGAACGCCTTGATGATGGTGCCGATCGGCATGCCGGAGGTCAGCCCGAGGAACGCGGCGGCGATGATCAATGCAATGAACGGGTGAAACTTGAACTTGGTGATCAGGACAATCAAGCCGATCACCGTGACCACTGCATCGAGCAGCAGAAACGACTCGTGGGACATGCCAAACATGGGGGGTGTCTCCTGTTTGTTGTTGTTATTAAAGCGATTAATCAGAAGCCGTCAGGACAGCGCTATCTTTTGCAGCAAAACTCAACTGGCGAGTTTCAAGCCGTGATCGAGCCACCAGCGGTGGGCCTGAGCGGCCAATTCGTCGACGCTGTAACTTGAAGCATCCAGAGCCAGGGTCAGGGGCTCACCAACGGGCGATTCAAGGGTGGCGAACTGGCTGTCGATCAGGGTCGACGGCATGAAGTGGCCCGGCCGATGGGAGACACGATCGGCGGCGACTTCAGGGGTCAACTCAAGGAACACAAAGCCCAGGCCCGGCAAGGCACTGCGCAAGCGTTCGCGGTAACTGTGTTTGAGGGCCGAACAGGTCAGCACCGGGCGCTCGCCACGGGCATCGACGCGGCGCAGTTCATCGCACAGGCTGTCGAGCCAGCCGGCACGGTCTTCGTCGTTCAGGGGGATACCCGCGCTCATCTTTTCGATATTGGCGGCAGGGTGGAAAGTGTCGCCTTCAATGGCGGTCGCGCCGCTGAGTTGGCACAGGGCCTGGCTGACGCACGTCTTGCCGCAACCGGCAACGCCCATGATGACCAGGGCGGTGATGGGATGATTCATGTAACACCTCAGCGCGCAGACAGCGCTACCTTTGCTACGTAAAACTCTAGTGCAAAAGCAGATGTTGCCGACGCCTTCTTGTCATTTTTGTGGGTTGCAGCATGTTCGTTCTCGATGCCGAAAAGCGAGGATCAGGCAAACCCCGCTCACGCATTTGCAGCTGCATCGAGACAGCGCTACCTTAGTGCCTTGAATTTTGTTTGGCAAGCCGTCCGATGAATACCCCTAAAAACGATAAAAATACACGAACCACTGGCCGTCCTACCCTCAACGAAGTCGCGCGCCTGGCCGGTGTCAGCCCGATTACCGCCTCCCGCGCCCTGCGTGGCGTCAGCACGGTGGCCACCGAACTGGTGGAAAAAGTCCAGAAAGCTGCCCTCGAGTTGAACTATGTGGTCAACCCCGCCGCACGCGCGCTGGCCTCGGCCCAGAGCCATTCCGTCGTGGTGTTGGTACCGTCATTATCCAACCTGCTGTTCATCGACACGCTGGAAGCCATTCATCAGGTTTTGCGACCAAAGGGCTTCGAAGTGCTGATCGGTAACTTCCATTACTCGCGCGATGAAGAAGAAAACCTGCTGCGCAACTACATGGCTTATCAGCCGCGCGGCTTGCTGCTGACCGGTTTCGACCGCACCGAAAGTTCGCGGCGGATGATCGAGGCCAGCAACATTCCCTGCGTCTACATGATGGAACTGGACAGTGCGGCGGGACTCAATTGCGTCGGTTTTTCGCAACTGGCCGCCGGCGAAACGGCGGCCGAGCATTTGCTTTCCCGTGGTCGCAAACGCCTGGCTTATATCGGAGCGCAACTGGATCAGCGCACGTTGCTGCGGGGCGAAGGTTTCCGCCGGGCGCTGCAAAAAGCCGGATTGTATGATCCGGCCCTGGAAGTGCTGACCCCACGCCCCTCCTCCGTCGGCCTCGGTGGCGAACTGTTCCTGCAACTGCTGGCTGCGCATCCGGACCTCGATGCGATCTTCTTCGGCAACGACGACCTGGCCCAGGGCGCACTGCTCGAAGCCTTGCGCTGCGGGATCAAGATCCCCGAACAAGTGGCGATCCTCGGCTTCAACGACCTGCCCATGTCCGAACACATGGTGCCGCGCCTGAGTAGCATCAATACGCCTCGAGAGGCCATTGGCCGTCGTTCGGCCGAGTTGATGCTGACCTTGATGGCCGGCAATTCGGTGGCCAAACCGGTGCAGGACATGGGGTTTGAATTGAAGGTGCGCGAGAGCACCTGATACGCAATCATCCCTTTGCTCGTGCTAGATTCCCGGCACCTGTAACAGCAAACGGAGAAGCTCAATGGGACATGCGCTGAAGATTTTGGGTCGGGCCTCGTCAATCAACGTCAGAAAGGTCCTGTGGGCCTGCGACGAACTGGGCGTTTCCTACGAACGGGAAGACTGGGGCAGCGGTTTTGCCTCGACCCAGAGTCCGGAATTTCTCCAGCTCAACCCAAACGCACAGGTGCCGGTGCTCATCGACGAAGCCGGCGTGCTGTGGGAGTCCAACACCATCTGCCGCTATCTGGCCGGCAAATACCAAAACACCGATCTGTTGCCCATCGAGCCGGCGGCGCGCGCTCGCGTGGAACAGTGGATGGATTGGCAAGCCACCGAACTCAATCCGTCCTGGGGCTACGCCTTTTTTGCGCTGGTGCGGCAATTGCCGAACTTCCAGGACTCGCAGCGGATCGCCGATGGCGTTCGCGGCTGGAACGCGAAAATGGGCATCCTCGAACAGCAACTCGCGTCGACCGGTGCGTATGTCGCCGGACCTCGGTTCACCCTGGCCGATATCCTCATCGGCTTGTCGGTCAACCGCTGGCGGATGACCCCGATGGAGCGCCCGGACTATCCCGCCGTCGACGCCTATTGCCAACGACTGGCACTGCGACCGGGGTTCATGGAACACGCCTGCAACGGCGTGCCATAACGCCAAACCCGCTCCCTCTGCCCTTCCATAAAAAGAGAACCCCATGAACGGACTCAACGTACTGCTGACCGGCGCCTGCGGCAGAATCGGCAAAACCTTTTTTGAAGCTTCGCAGGACCGCTACACCTTCGTGCTGACGGATCGCATCGAGCCCGACTTCAATGTCGAAGCACCGCATCGCTTTGTACGCCTGGACCTGTCCGACCTCACCGCCATAAGCGAAGTGCTCAAAGGCATCGACGTCATTGTGCATCTGGCCGGCATCCCTCACGCCACCGCCTCTTTCGATGAGTTACTGCCCAACAATATTCTGGCCACCACTTACCTGTTCGAAGCCGCCGTGGCTGCGGGTTGTAAACGATTGGTGTTCGCCAGCAGCGCGCAGACCATCGAGGGCTATCCGGTGGACCGGCAGATCACACCGGGCATGCAGGTGATGCCGGCCAATCTGTATGGCGTCAGCAAGTGTTATGGCGAAGCCTTGTGTGCGTTCTACGCTGCCAAACACAACCTCTCGAGCATTGCCATACGCATCGGCGCTTTCGAGTTTGCGGACCGTCACGAATTGACCAACGCTCGCGACCTGAGTGCATGGCTCAGCCCTCGTGATGCAGTGCAGTTGCTGCAACTCTCTGTGGAGGTCGAAGGTGTGCAACACCTGATCGCCCACGGTATCTCCAATAACCGTTTCAAACGCCTGGACCTCAGTGAAACTACCCGGGTGTTGGGTTATAGGCCGGTGGACGATGCATTTCAGGAGTTCGACATTCCCATTGGGTTTCCTTGACGGTGCGTCTCCAGAATCCGGGCAACGTGGTTCTTGCGCTGTAGCCTGAGGTCGGTCGACCTCTGCCGCTCGGCGGCAAGGGTTGATCGCCCTCCTTTTCAGTTCCCGGACGAATCAGCCGATAACTGATGTTCTGCGAGCATCCTTAGCAGCGCCCGCACCGCCGCCGAAGGTTCTTTGTCGGGCGCGACCACCAAGGCAAACTCCCGGTCGATGCGTGGCGTCACCGGCACTATCCGCAGGCCTTGGCGATGAGTCGGCAGGGTCATTTCCGGCACCACGGTCACGCCGATGTTTTCCCGCACCAAGGTGAACGCACTGCTCCACTCACGCACCTCGGCCCGCACATCCAGCAGTTGCAACCCGGCATCAGCCGCCAGGCTGCGGGCATTGGTCGAGCACCCGCCCGTGGCCAGCACAAAGGGTTGCTGCGCCAGTTCCGCCAGTGAGACGCCCTCTTCATTCGAGCGACGCGCCAAGGGATGGCCACCGGGCAAAACCGCCACCCAGGCATCACGCCCCAAACGTCCGGCATTGCGCGCGGGTGCCGGGTTCAACGCCACACCGACATCCACCAGCCCATCACTGAGCAATGTTTCCACTTCATTGTCGCTGACCTCCAGCGCCACCACTTGAATGCCGGGATACAGCCGATTGAACTGGCGCAACAGCGGCGGCAGGAGTGTCGTCAGCACCATCGGGAAACTGGCCAGACGAATCGTCCCGCGCTGGATGCCTTTAGCGGCGTCGACGGTGCTGCGAATGTTTTCCAGGGCACCGAGCATGGTTCGCGCCTGTTCGATCACCGGCAAGCCAATAGCGGTCGGCAAGGTCTGGCGGTTTTCCCGGCTGAACAGCTGAACGCCCAGGGTTTCTTCGATCAAGGCCAGTGCCTGGCTGGCACCGGACTGAGTCATGCCGACCCGCTCAGCGGCGCGGGTAATGTTGCCGGTATCGGCCACCGCCACCACCATTCGCCAATGCATCAGGTTCATCATGACAGTAGCTTTCCTAATGGCAGTTTTCTGAAAGATTAATTTTACCGAGGGTGCCGCGCACTATGACACTGGCGCAAATCCGCAACCAGAGCCCTGCCCATGAAGTTGTATTACGCCCCGCAAGCCTGCTCATTGGCGCCGCACATCGTGCTGCGCGAACTGGAGCTGCCGTTCGAGTTGGTCCGCGTCGACAACAGCAGCAAGAAAACCGTCACCGGTGATGACTTCCTCGCCATTAACCCCAAAGGCTACGTCGCGGCATTGCAGCTGGATAACGGCGATGTGCTGACCGAGGGCCCGGCGATCCTGCAGTACCTGGCGGATCTGCACCCGGAGGCCAACCTGGCACCGGCGAGCGGAACGTTCGAGCGGGTGCGGTTACAGGAATGGCTGAACTTCGTTTCGACCGAGATTCATGGCGGGCTGGGTTGGCTGTTCAATCCGCAGTTTGCGGACGAGGTGAAGGCGCTCATCAAAGAGAAACTGTTCAAGCGCTTTGCCGTGTTGAGCCGGACGCTGGAGCGGCAGGATTACTTGATGCCCGGCGGGTTCAGCATTGCCGATGCGTATCTGTTTACGGTGTTGCGTTGGGCTCGGCTGTTTGCGATTGATCTGGATGATTGGCCGGCGTTGGCCCGGTTTCAGGCGCGGGTTGATCAGCGGCCAAGCGTGAAAGCGGCGTTGGCGGCGGAGTTGGTGTAAGGCTTTAGATCGCTTCGCGGGCAAGCCCGCGATAGCTATCTATCAAATACAGCTGAACTACAAACTCGCACTCACTTTGCTCGCCACCTCACCCGGCACCCAATCCTTCCACACCTGCGGCTGATCGCGCAAAAACGCTTCGGCGACCTGACGCGGTGGCTGGCGTTTTTCGCTCATCTGCCCCAGGGTCTGGTTCAGCAGATCGATCGGCAAATCGACCTTTTCGAAGAACGCCACCAGGTCCGGGTACTGCGCCTTAAACGGTGCCGACACACCGATGGCCAGGCTGGCCGGCATCGAACGCGTGCCCTTGGGGTTCGGGTTGTTGGCATCGGCCAGGGTTTTCCAGGCTTGCGCGTCGAACGGTGGCTCTTCGAGTTTCACCAATTTGAAGCGGCCCAACAGTGGCGTCGGCGACCAGTAGTAGAACAGCACCGGTTTGCCCCGGCGGATCGATGAAGCGACCTCGGCATCCAGCGCCGCGCCGGAACCGGTGCGGAAGTTCACGTAGCTGGCGGTCAGGTCATAGGCCTTGAGTTTCTGGCTGTTGACGATCTCCGACGTCCAGCCGGTCGGGCTGTTGAGGAAGCGTCCGCGGCTTGGGTCTTCGGGGTCGCGGAATACGTCCTTGTAGCGAGCCAGGTCGGCGACGGATTTCAGCTCCGGCGCCAAGGGTTTAATGCCGCGTTCCGGGTCGCCCTTGATCACGTATTCCGGCACCCACCAGCCTTCGGTGGCGCCTTTGACGGTATCGCCCAAACCAAACACTTTGCCCTCCGATGCCGCCTTGACCCAGGCCGGACTGCGCCCGGCCCACTCTTCGCCGATCACCTGGATGTCGTTCTTGGCCAACGCGGCTTCGAGGCTGACGGTGCTGCCGGGCAAGGTGTCGGTTGGGTAGCCATAACCTTTCTCGACGATCAGCCGCAGGATCTCGGTGATCAGGCTGCCGCTTTCCCAGGTGATGTCGCCGAAATGGATGGGTGTGGCTTTTTCTGCGGCGGGAACATGGCCAGCCACAAGGCTCAGGGCCAGCAGCGAACTGCCGAGCAGGGTTTTGATCGATCTCATGCGGACCTCCGGGTCTGGGGTGTTCGGTTCAAGGACGTTCGGTTCAGGGGTTCGTTGGCGCTGTGCAGCGCGCACAGTGCCTGGGAACGGGTCATGTAGACGCTGACCGAACGCTGGGAAATGCCCAGTTCGGCGGCAATTTGTGGGTAGGTCAGGCCGTCGACTCGCGACAGCAGAAACGTTGCCCTGACCTGGCCCGGCAGGCGGTCGAGGGTTCGATCCAGGTGCTTCAGGGTCTGGGAGAACTGCGCCAGGTCTTCAGGCGATGGCCCGCCAATCGGATCAGTCGGCAGTAACTGCTCGAGGTGTTGGCGTTCCAGATCCCGATGGCGCCACAGCTGATAAATCAATCGCTGGGCGATGGTAGTGAGTAAGGCGCGGGGTTCGCGAATCGGCGTCAGGCCTGGCGACTCGAGCAATTGCACGAAGGTTTCGGCGGCAATGTCTTCGACACTGGGACTGGCTCCCAGATATCGGCGCAGACGTGCGCACAGCCAGGTGTAGTGGGCGCGGAACAATCCGCCCACGGCGTTGCGATGGGAAACGTCGGCGCCGGACATAGGGGCTCCTTGGGTTAGGGGTCGCTGAATGTCCGGTGATCCGGTGGCGCGATCCTAGCAAGGAGCCTTATTCATTAAAAATACTTAAAATGAATTTTTATATTCCATAAATGAATTTACATGAATGAGCCTCATCGCAACCGCCCATACCCCAGCGCTTCGGCGTCCCGCTGATAATCGAGAATAATCTGATAGTCGCTCTCGCTGGCGGGCAACACTTCTTGCAGGCCCAACGTCTCGGCGACCTCGGGCAGTTCCTTCAATGTCTGGTTCATCACCTGTCGAAGCTGTTCAGCCTGCACATCAGTGGTGTCAGCCGCCGCGATGTACGGCAACGTCGGACTGAACGCGGTGCGCGCCAATACTCTCAAGCCAGCGACTTCTGCCTGGGCGTGCTGCGCCAGATAGGTGAAGGTCACGCTGTCGATGGCGGCCAGGTCCGCCAGGTCGTCACGCAGCCAGCGCAGGCTTTCGCGGTGGCTGCCGCTGATGGCGACACGGGCAAAAAACTGCCCGTCGCGGTGCAACGGCGCCAGTCGGTGACGCAACAGGTTCATGCCACTGTTGGAGTCTTCGCCGTTGATCACGCCGCGACTGCCGCGCAAGGCCGACAAGGTTCTTCGAGGATCATCGGCGCGAGTCAGCAACAGGCTGCAATGGTTGCCGCCGCTGCTGTCCGGCAGTTCATAACGAGGACGACCAATGACCCGGACGCGACCGCGCAAGGCTGTCATCAACGGGTAACCACAGGTTTGGGTCAGCAGCAGGTGCGGGGATAGCCAAAGGTCCATCAGCGACAGTTCTTCGGCATCAAGGCGGGTGCTGCCGAGCTGTTCGAGTATCTGCGACAGCCAACGCTCGTTGGCTTGGTGGATCGGCTCGGGAGCGACGTACATCAGTAATTCAGCAAGGTGTTGTGTCATCGAATATTTCTTCACCAGTGAAAATCAATGAAACGGATGCCGCGGACTGTCAATCGCCCTCACCCCGTGCCAACGCACCCACTGGCCATAACCCCGCACCAGAAACCCGCCACTGCGCGCCAGCCATTGATCGCGATGCGCGCGGTACACCCGTGGCAAGTCGTACCAGGGCAACCCCGGCAAGTCATGGTGCACCAGGTGCAGATTGAGATTCAGGAACATCCAGCGCCACGGCCACCCTGCTTCATTGATGACGGTGCGTTGCTCCGGTTGTGTATGCGGACGGTGTTCATAGTAGGAGCGAATCATTGCAATCGACAGCGCCGGCACGCTGATCAGCAACAGGTAATACCAAACCGGCAGCACGCTGTAGCGCGCGATGAACGCCAGCATCAGCAGCGTCAGCGCACCATGGCTCAGCCACATCAACCAGGCTTGGCGCTCACCCGTTTTCAGCCGTTGCAGCTCCTCCCGCACCAGCGCCAGCAAGGCCAGTGGCGCACCGAGGGCCAAGCGCCCCAGCACGGTTTTGTTCAGCCAGTGCAGGCCCTGTTCGAACAGCGAACTGCGCTGCCACTGTTCAGCGCTCAGGTAACGGCTTTCCGGGTCGCTACCTGGGATGGTCAGGTCTTCGTTGCGGTGATGCAGCAAATGGCTGTCGCGGTACAAGGTGTAGGGATACCAGACCGCAAACGGCGCATAACCGAGGACTTTATTCAGCATTGGCCAACGGGTGGGATGACCGTGCAGCAATTCGTGCTGCACCGACAACCACAACACCAGCAGTGGAATCAGCAACAACGTGCTCCACCAGAGCCCCAACCGGGCACTGCCCAGCACAATACTGAACCAGCCGACGTAAACGCCGATCAGCAGCAACCAGGTTGGCCACTCGGTGCGAGCGGTGAAACGTTGGCGCAGGGTTTCGATTTCTTCACGATGGGCAGCGTCAAAGTAATGGGGCATGGCTTTGCTCAGAACGGGAACCAGTCCCCCTCTGTGCAACGGCGCCGGGATTTCTTGCAGATTGTTTGGTTATTTCGATAGACGCAAAAAACAGGAGCCCGAGGACTCGGGCTCCATGGACGCGGGATCAGTGGCCGAACACATTCACCTTCTTGGCTTTCTTGTCCGCGCGTTTTTCAATTGCGGTTTTCGCCGGTTTTTTCTTCGCGGCTTTCTTTGATTCCATACCTTTGGACATGATGCGTACTCCACTAACAGGGGATGTGAGATCAGGTATACACCTATCCCGGCGCGCGTGTTCTTTTATAATCTGTGCCCTGCCCACCGACTGTCCGAGCCCATGCCCAACACCCAGTACACCTTGCTCGACGAGCCATTATGGCCGTTGATGAACAAGTTTTACCGCGCCCACCAATCGTCGATGAAAGCGGTGCGAGACGCTCAATTGTGGGTCGCAAGACGTGAAGAGATCATCGCGGCGCTGTGTTTGCGGCCGGTGGTCGGCGGGCATTGGCTGACCGGGCTGTTTGTCGACCCGAGCTGTCGCGAACAAGGAATCGCCGCGACGTTGATTGCCCACGCCGTCAAGCACCTTGAAGAGCCGGTCTGGCTGTTCTGCCATCCGGATTTGCGTGGCTTTTATGAGCGTCGTGGTTTTACCTTCGACCCGCCCCTGCCCTACGCCCTGGCCGAACGGTTGAGCCGTTATGCGCGCAGCAAACCGATGATTGCCATGGGTTTGCAACCAGGTCCGGCATGAACAGCGATCCTTTAGCGATTCAATCGTCCGCCGCAGGATCAAGGTCCGGGAACATCACTTCGGTAAACCCGAACTTGCTGAAGTCGGTGATGCGCGAGGGGTATAACCGGCCGATCAGGTGATCGCATTCATGCTGCACCACCCGTGCATGAAATCCCGAGGCAATGCGCACGATCGGCTCGCCCTTGGGATCAAAGCCTTCATAGCGAATCTGCTGATAGCGATCCACCGCCCCGCGCAGGCCCGGCACCGACAGGCAGCCTTCGAAACCCTCTTCGAGGGTCGGGCTCAAGGGCGTGATCAGCGGATTGATCAGAATTGTCTGCGGCACCGCTTCGGCGTCCGGATAGCGCTCGCTGTGCTCGAAACCGAAGATCACCAGTTGCAGGTCGACACCGATCTGCGGCGCGGCCAGGCCGACCCCGCCGACGCTTTCCATGGTCTGGAACATGTCATCGATCAGTTGCCACAATTCGGGGCTGTCGAACATTTCCGCCGGCACCGGCGGAGCAATGCGCAGCAGGCGTTCATCGCCCATTTTCAGAATTTCACGGATCATTTTATGACTTCGTCAGTGGTCGGCTGGATTGAGTGATCTCGTCCCAGTCCTGAGACATGCTGTTTGGGTTCTTCGTGCACCTTTTCACCGGGTTTCTTACCTTCGGATGACATGTGCTCGATCACCGCGTTCATTTCCGCACCGAGCAACAGCACCGCGGCGGAAATATAGAAGTACAGCAACAACACGATGATCGCGCCGATACTGCCATACATGGCGTTGTAGTTGGCGAAGGTTTTGACGTACAGACCGAAGCCCAGCGAAGCGACGATCCAGACCACCACGGACAACACCGCACCCGGGGTGATGAAGCGAAACTCTTGTTTGACGTCGGGCATGACGTAGTAAATCAGCGCCACCGCCATCATCAACAGAATCACGATCACCGGCCAGCGCGCGATGGTCCAGACGGTCACGATGAAATCTTCGAGGCCCACTTGCGAAGCGATCCAGGCCATCACCTGCGGCCCGAGCACCATCAGCGCAGCGGCGGCCAGCAGCATGCCGGCAATGCCAATGGTGTAGAAAATCGACAGCGGAAAACGCTTCCACACCGGACGGCCTTCAACCACGTCGTACGCGGCGTTCATCGCACTCATCATCAGCCGTACACCGGCGGACGCGGTCCACAGGGCGATCACAATACCTACCGAGAGCAAACCGCCCTTGGATTGCTGGAGCTGGTCGATCACCGGGTTCACCTGCTCCAGCGCCTGGGGCGGCAGCACCAGTTCCGATTGCAGGCGCAGCCAGGAGAAGAAGTCCGGCAAGTGCAGGAAGCCGATCAGGGCAATCAGGAACAGGATGAAAGGGAACAGCGAGAACAGCATCTGATAGGCGAGCGCCGAGGCATAGGTCGACATCTCGTCGGCGACGAACTCGGTGACCGTGCGCATCATCACGCGATGCAGGGGCAGACCTTTCATGGTCGGGAAAAACATTAGCGTCTCGCCGCAAAAAAGTTGAAGTCATGGCGACTCAGGGGCCGTTTTCTACAACAAAGTAGCCTACTTGGCGACTTTGAAACAATTTCCTTGCTCAAGTTCAAGCTGACACAAAAACGGCCATCCGCGGATGGCCGTTTGTGTTACTCGTCAAAGGCCGGATCACGCCTTGTCGATACCTTTTTTAAGAGCATCCTTGACCTTACCGATGGCTTGCTGGGCTTCGCCTTTCTGTTCCTGCCTGACGCCTTCGGCGCGCATTTTGTCATTACCGGTGGCCTTGCCGACACCTTGCTTGACGTTGCCGACCGCTTCGTTTGCCATGCCTTTAACTTTATCGCCAGTGCTGCTCATGGTATGTCTCCTGAGAACATTTCAACGGGGAAAGTCGTTACATAAGGGTGGACCGAAAGCCTTTGCGCGGAGTTTCATTTATTTCCCAACAGAACATTTCATCGCCCCAGGCAGGTTAGGCTTTATGTTTGCAGGCTTTGCCCCGAGAATGCGCAACGTATTCAGGCCATGGCGCTGAAGATCCAATCCCGTAGGAACGTTATGAAACTCGATAAAAAGCAGGCCATTGCCCGCAGAAACCAGGAACTTGGCGGTGCCGTGCTTGGCGTCAACAACTGCCATTTCACCGAATTGAACCGTAACCGCAACATTTTCTGGTTCGATATTCCGGTCGCGCGCCTGGCCATTGGTCAGTACGAATGGATTCACTTGCTGATGCACACCCCGGACACCGACGAACTGCTGCACCTGAAAGTGCCGACGGTGTTCCTGCGCGAGAAGCTGGAAGGCCTGGTGGTGCGTAACCAAGGCAAACGCAAGGCCGCCCTGAGCCTGGAACTGAGCGCCGACAAGGACTCGTACCTGCAGGACATGCGTCCGGCGGGCACCAACGTCAATTTCGCGCAGTTCCGCCAGTAATCCTCTCAAGCCATCAAAGAGTCCCCTGTGGCGAGGGAGCTTGCTCCCGCTGGGGTGCGTAGCGCCCCTAAATCAGGCACCTCGATTCACCAGATCAGGCCGCTGGCGGCTTTTACGACTGCTGCGCAGTCGAACGGGGGCAAGCCCCCTCGCCACAAAAGCACACTTCATACTGCTTTAAACAAAAAGCCCCGCATCTGCGGGGCTTTTTGTTTGATCAGGCGCTGACTTTCTTCACGCCCAGCTTTTTCAGCTCTTCGTCGCGCAACTCGCGGCGCAGGATCTTGCCGACGTTGGTAGTCGGCAGCGCGTCGCGGAACTCCACGGCTTTGGGCACCTTGTAGCCGGTGACGTTGGCGCGCATGTGCTCCATCACCTGTTCCTTGGTCAGGGTCACGCCCGGTTTGGCAACGATGAAGATCTTGATCGCCTCCCCCGACTTCTCGTCCGGCACGCCGATGGCCGCGCATTGCAGCACGCCCGGCAGGGTCGCCAGCACGTCTTCCAGTTCGTTGGGGTACACGTTGAAACCGGAGACCAGGATCATGTCTTTCTTGCGATCGACAATGCGCATGTAGCCATCGGGCTGAATCAGTGCGATATCACCGGTCTTCAACCAGCCTTCGCTGTCGAGTATTTCATCGGTGGCTTCCTGACGCTGCCAGTAGCCCTTCATGACTTGCGGACCTTTCACACACAGTTCACCGATGCCGCCCAACGGCTGCTCAACGCCGGCATCGTCGATGACTTTGCACCGGGTCGACGGCACCGGAATACCGATGGTGCCGATCTGGATGTTCTGGCTCGGGTTCACCGTGGCCACCGGGCTGGTTTCGGTCATGCCGTAACCTTCGCAGATCGGGCAGCCGGTGACCGCTTTCCAACGTTCAGCCGCGGCCAGTTGCAAGGCCATGCCGCCGGACAAGGTGATTTTCAGGTTCGAGAAATCCAGCTTGCGGAACGCTTCGTTGTTGCACAGAGCAACAAACAGCGTGTTCAAGCCGACGAAACCGCTGAACTTCCACTTCGACAGTTCCTTGACCATCGCCGGCAAGTCGCGCGGGTTGCTGATCAGGATGTTGTGGTTGCCGATCAGCATCATCGCCATGCAATGAAAGGTGAAGGCATAGATGTGGTACAGCGGCAGCGGCGTGATCAGGATCTCGCAACCTTCGTTGAGGTTGGAGCCCATCAGCGCCTTGCACTGCAGCATGTTCGCCACCAGGTTGCGATGGGTCAACATCGCGCCCTTGGCCACGCCGGTGGTGCCGCCGGTGTATTGCAGCACCGCCACGTCGCTGCTGGCCGGGTTGGCTTCAGCCACTGGCTGGCCATGGCCTTTGCTCAACACATCGTTGAATTTGATGGCCTTGGGCAAGTGATACGCCGGGACCATCTTCTTCACGTACTTGATGACGCTGTTGATCAGCAGACGCTTGAGCGGCGGCAGCAGGTCGGCCACTTCAGTGACGATCACGTGCTTGACGCCGGTTTTCGGCACGACGGTCTGTGCCAGATGCGCCATGTTGGCCAGGCAGACCAGGGCTTTGGCACCGGAGTCGTTGAATTGGTGTTCCATTTCCCGCGCGGTGTACAGCGGGTTGGTGTTAACCACGATCAGCCCGGCGCGGATGGCACCGAAGACGGCGACCGGGTACTGCAACACGTTGGGCAATTGCACGGCGATTCGATCGCCCGGCTGCAAATCGGTATGCTGTTGCAGGTAAGCAGCAAAGGCACCGGACAATTCGTACAGCTCACCGTAGGTGATTGTCTTGCCCAGGTTGCTGAATGCCGGTTTGTCAGCGAAGCGTTGGCAGGATTGCTTCAACACTGCCTGAATATTCGGGTACTCGTCTGGATTGATCTCGGCAGCTATTCCAGCTGGGTACTTATCCTTCCAAAAGTCTTCGATCATGGAAGCCCACTCCTCAGCAACGCGAATTCAACACCGCATTTGATGCGATTATTATTGGTGTTTGTCTATTGGTGAATCTGGCTTTACATAGGCCGAGAAGTCACAAAGCGCGCCGAGAGTAGCAGCTTTGCCAAGGGCCGACTAGAGCCTAAATAGGCCTCCACAGTCACTTTGGTGACTCTAGAATGGCAAGCAGTCATATTAGAGCAAAAATCCTATACCTCCCTGAAAGCCGCTGAATTCGCGGCTTCCATCGTCTGAAAAGCATCGCGGGCAAGCCTCACCCCTACTGTCCGCGTCATTCATAAAATGAACGCCACTGAACCTATGGGAACGAGGCTGCCCGCAATCCGCGCAAAGCGCGGGCCATTCAACGATCAAGCGATATCCCGCAACTCCCGCCGCAAAATCTTGCCCACCGGCGTCATCGGCAACGACTCACGCAATACGATGTGTTTGGGTACTTTGTACGCCGTGAAGTTTTCCTTGCAGTAAGCCTTCAGCTCTTCAAGGCTGACCCCCGACTCACGGGCCACCACAAACAATTTCACCGCCTCCCCTGAACGCTCGTCAGGCACGCCGATCACCGCACAGTTGGCGACTTTCGGGTGGGCCATCACCACGTCTTCGATCTCGTTCGGGTACACGTTGAAGCCCGAGACGATGATCATGTCTTTCTTGCGATCGACAATGCGCACGAAACCGTCCGGGTCGATCACCCCGATGTCGCCCGACTTGAACCAGCCGTCGGCATCCAGCACTTCGGCGGTGGCTTCGGGTTTCTGCCAGTAGCCCTTCATGATCTGCGGGCCCTTGATGCACAGTTCGCCGCGCTCGCCCAACGGCTGCTCGACGCCTTCATCGTTGATCACTTTCAGGGTGGTGCCCGGCACCGGCAGGCCGACCGTGCCGATGCGCGATTTGTCGCCGTAAGGGTTGGTGCAGGCCACTGGCGAGGTTTCGGTCAGGCCGTAACCTTCGGTGATCCGGCAACCGGTGAGCTGTTCCCAGCGTTCGGCGGTGGCCTTGACCAGCGCCGTGCCGCCGGAGTTGGTGAGTTTGAGGCTGGAGCAATCCAGGGTCTTGAAGTCGGGATGGTCCATCAGCGCGACAAACAGCGTGTTGAGCCCCAGCAGCGCCGAGAACCGCCAGTTCTTCAGTTCCTTGATGAAGCCCTTGATGTCCCGTGGATTGGTGATCAGCACGTTGTGGTTGCCGGTCACCATCATGCACATGCAGTTCGCCGTGAAGGCATAGATGTGGTACAGCGGCAGCGGCGCGATCATCACTTCCTGGCCTTCGCGCAGCAGCGGCTGACCGTCGGCACCCAGTTGACTGAGGCATGCCCGGGCCTGCTGCATGTTCGCCACCAGGTTGCCGTGGGTCAGCATGGCGCCCTTGGCCAGCCCGGTGGTGCCGCCGGTGTATTGCAACACCGCGATGTCGTCGAGACCGACGTTCAGCGGTTTGATGCCCAGGCCCCGGCCCAGACGTAGCGCGCTCTTGAAGGAGATGGCCTGGGGCAGTGAATAATCCGGGACCATTTTCTTGACCTTGGCGACCACGGTATTGATCAGCCAGCCCTTGGCGGTGGGCATCAGGTCGCCCATCTTCGCTTCGATCAGGTACTGGATGTCAGTGTCGGGCAGCACTTCCTGGACCTTCTGCCCGAACACGTTCAGGTACACCAGCGCCCGGGCACCGGAGTCCTTGAACTGATGACGCATCTCCCGCGCGGTGTACAGCGGGTTGGTGTTGACCACGATCAGCCCGGCACGCAAGGCGCCAAACACGGCAATCGGGTAATGCAGGACGTTGGGCATCTGCACCGCGATGCGATCCCCCGGCACCAGGTCGGTGTGAGCTTGCAGGTAACCGGCGAATGCCGCGCTGTAACGTTCAAGTTCAGCGTAGGTCAGGGTCACCCCCATGTTGCTGAATGCCGGGCGGTCAGCAAATTTCTTGCAGGAACGCTCGAACACCTCGATCACCGACTTATAGGCCCCAAGGTCGATATCCATGGGCACGCCGGCCGGGCGTTTGTCATTCCAGAAATCAGGTTGCATTGTTCTTGTCCTCATTACCTGAATCTATCCAGGGCCGCTTTTTCCATCACTTCTGAAAAGCGGGGCTTCCCGGACACTAGCAGCTATGGTGAATCAGGCAAATATGCGCACAGTCGTCATTGATCCCGTGAATCTTGCTGCCCCGGCGTGGCCTGATCAGACGGCGCGCGCGGGATGCGCTATACAATGCAACGACGCCCATGCCGCATACAGTCCCATGCAAAGGAATCGCCATGATCCACGACACTTTCTGGCTGACCGCGAGCGACCGCAGCCGCCTCTTCGTCAACCAGTGGCTGCCAGCTGCGCCGCTCAAAGCCGTGATCCTGCTGGCCCACGGCATGGCGGAACACAGCGGTCGCTACGCTCGCCTGGCAGAAAAGTTCTGTGAACAGGGCTACGGTGTTTACGCACCGGACCTGCGTGGACATGGCAAAACCGCTGAAAACGGCACGCTGGGCCACTTCGCCGACAGCGATGGCTGGGGCAAAGTGGTCGGTGACCTCGCCAGCCTCAACCAACATATCGGCCAACAGCATCCCGGTACGCCGATCGTGCTGTTGGGCCACAGCATGGGCAGCTACATCGCCCAGGCTTACTTGCTGCACCACAGCGCCAGTCTGCACGGGGCGATTCTCAGCGGTTCGAACTTCCAGCCCGTGGCGCTCTATCGCGTCGCGCGGCAGATTGCTCGCCTCGAACGCCTGCGCCAGGGGCCCAAGGGTCGCAGTGCATTGATCGAATGGCTGTCGTTCGGCTCATTCAACAAGAAGTTCAAGCCAGCGCGTACCTCATTCGACTGGCTGAGCCGCGACCCGGCCGAGGTCGACAAATACGCCAACGACCCGCTCTGCGGCTTTCGCTGCACCAATCAGCTTTGGATCGATTTGCTCGGCGGCTTGCAGCAAATCAGCAAAGCGTCCAATCTCGCCCAGATCGATCCGGGCCTGCCGCTGCTGGTGATTGGCGGCGAATGTGATCCGGTGAGCGAAGGCAAACGTCTGAAAGATCTGGCCCACGCCCTGCGCGACGCTGGCTGCCAGAGCCTGCACTTGAATATTTACCCGCAGGCCCGGCACGAACTGTTCAATGAGAGCAATCGCGATGAAGTGACTGCCGACGTGCTGAACTGGATCGCCCAGGCCTTGAGCAACCGCCGGCCCCCCAGAGCCGAATAGTTTTTTTTGTGGATTCATTTAATTCGTCACAGGAATCGAGACAGATGACCCAGGTTACCAACACCCCTTACGAAGCCCTCGAAATCGGCCAGACCGCCAGCTACAGCAAAACCGTTGAAGAACGCGACATTCAGTTGTTCGCCGCGATGTCCGGCGACCACAACCCGGTGCACCTGGACGCCGAATTCGCCGCTGCCTCCATGTTCAAGGAGCGCATCGCCCACGGCATGTTCAGCGGCGCGTTGATCAGCGCGGCAGTGGCTTGTGAGTTGCCTGGGCCGGGGACTATTTATATCGGTCAGACGATGAGTTTTCAGAAGCCGGTGAAAATTGGTGACACGCTGACTGTGCGCCTGGAAATTCTCGAGAAAATGCCGAAGTTTCGTGTGCGGATCGCCACACGCGTGTTCAACCAGCGTGATGAACTGGTAGTAGATGGCGAGGCGGAGATTCTGGCACCGCGTAAACAGCAGACCGTGACATTGCCGACGTTGCCGGCGATCAGCATCGGCTGATTCATCACTTCCTTGTGATGAGAGGCCTTCCCTGTGGCGAGGGGGCTTGCTGTGGTGAGGGGGCTTGCCCCCGTTCGACTGCGAAGCAGTCGTAAAACCTGCTACCGCGTTTAATCAGGTCAAATGCGGCGCCTGTTTCAGGGGCGCTGCGCCCCCCAACGGGGGCAAGCCCCCTCGCCACAGGTCGAACGCTTACGAGCGTGCGCGAGCCTGGTTACGCAGGGCTTTGACCTGATCGTGGTTGCGTTGCACGCCGTGGTACTGGCGTTCAACGGTGTCACGAATACTCACCAGGTTGTCCTCGTTGATTTTTTCCAGCGCTTGCTTGTAAGCCTTCTTCGCGTGGTCTTCACCACGCTCCGCTTCGTTCAGCACTGCCTCTTCATCCTTGCCAGTGAACATCGACTTCACATCGACCCAACGGCGATGCAGATCACCGCTGACGCTGGTGGAGGTTTCCGGATCGCCGCCCAGGGAACGCACCGTGGCCTGCAGTTCGGCAGCGGCAGTGGCGCAGTCGGCGGAGCGCTGAATGAACAGGTTTTTGAGTTCGGGATTCTTGATGTCTTCAGCGCAAGTCTTGAACCCTTCCTGACCATCTTTACAGGTTTCAATCAGGTCGTTGAGTACAGAGATCGCTTCTTTATTAATGTCGGTCATTTTTCAATTCCTTGCGGTTGATGAAAGATGCAGTAAGTCATTGCACCCCGCATGCCAGCTTCGAATTGATATTTTTCACTTTAATTTCAATACGTTAGATTTATATGCGAAATCTGTATCCGTTTTTTTTGCATGATCTGTCAATTGGCCTGCATGCAGAATGCCTGTATTTTCCAGACTGTTTTGAATCAAGACGACTGATGATGAATCCCGAAAAGCTCGAACTGCTGATTACCCGCGAGATGCCCTTCGGCAAATACAAGGGCCGTATCATCGCCGACCTGCCCGGTCAGTACCTGAACTGGTTCGCTCGCGAAGGTTTCCCTCACGGGGAACTGGGCGGGTTGCTGGCCTTGATGCAGGAAATCGATCACAACGGCCTGTCGGAACTGCTCGAACCGCTGCGCGCCAAGCACGGCAAACCTGCCCCTCGTCACTGACCCGCCCTTCTGACCGAGTAGCCCATGCCCGATAACACCCGCCGTGCCCGTGATGAAGCCTTTTGGCAGACCTTTGCCGACCGCTATGCTGTCGAACCCGGCCCCCTGAACCTGGAGAACGGTTACTTCGGGCGCATGTCACGCACCGTGGTCGAGGAGTATCAACGCAACATCGAGCTCATCAACCGCGGCAACTCGGTGCATGTGCGCCAGCGCTTCGAACAGGGCGAAAGCGTCAAGATCCGCGCGCAGCTGGCCGAGCTGATCGGTGCCCCGGCCGAAGCCGTCGCCTTCACCCGAAACGCCTCGGACGGTTTGCAGTCGCTGATCCGCAACTACAATCGCCTGGAACCGGGCGATCAGGTCCTGCTGTGCGATCTGGAGTACGACACGGTCAAGAGCGCAATGCGTTGGCTGGCCCGCTATCGAGGCGTGGAAGTGATCGAGATCGAGCACCGTCACCCCGCCAGTTTCGACAGCTTGCTGGCCACGTACCGCGAAGCTTTCACACGTTATCCGCGACTGAAGTTGATGGCCCTGACCCACGTCACCCATCGCACCGGTCTGGTAATGCCGGTGCAGGCGATTGCCGCTGCAGCCAGGGAGCATGGCATCGATGTAATCCTCGACGGCGCCCATGCCCTCGGCCAGATCGAGTTCAACCTCGATGAACTGGGCATCGCCTTTGCCGGCTACAACCTGCACAAATGGATCGGTGCGCCATTGACCCTCGGCTTCATTTACATCGCGCCCGAGCGCCTGGTCGACATCGATCCGGACATGGGCGAGATGCATTTCCCGGCCACCGACATTCGCGCCCGCACGCCATACAGCACCCCGAACATCCCGGCCCTGCTGACCCTGCCGCTGGTGTTCGAAGAGCATCAGGCCATGGGCGGTTCTGTCGCCAAGGGCACACGGCTCAATTACCTGCGCAACCGCTGGGTCGATGCCGTTCGGGCGTTACCGGGGATCGAAGTCATGACCCCGGATGACCCGCGCCTGTACTGCGGCATCACCTCGATGCGCTTTACCCGACATGCCGACCAACAAGTGATGGTCGAGCGCCTGCTCAACGACTACAACCTGTTTACCGTGGCGCGCAGCGGCGCGGCGTCTGGCCCGTGCATCCGCATTACGCCGGGGCTCACGACCATGGCTGCGGACATGGATGTACTGGCCCGGGCGTTGAACGAATTGCGCTGACGTCACACGGTGTATTTATCAAAGTCCTCGGGCTTGATTTGCGATGACACCGCAAACGTGTCGACACCGATGGTCATGTGCCCGAAAAAGCCGTCCTCATTCGAGTCTCGACCGATGGTGTGGATGTTCAGGGTCGAGGCCTCGCCGCCCATGCGCTGATGAAACATATCCTGCGCATTGGTCAGCGGTGAGACGGCTCGACCGCTGTACTCACGGGCGTTGAGCACTGACCTTGATGCGACCTCGGGAAAGTAAAGCTGGCCGACCCAGGCGACGTGCCGCTCCTCCAGATAGTTATTACCGGCCGTGATGCGTACCGCGACGTGAATGTGCAAAGCGCGGCCGGCATAGAACCCCGGATAAATCGTGGTAAACCGCACGATGCCCATTTTGTCGGTGAATTGCCCACCACGCAGGTAGGTGTCGTCGTCGGTGCGCGGGATCGACCCGATATCATCCACATCGACTTCCTTGTCCGGGTTGACCTTGCTCCAGCCCGAATACGCCCCGCGCGCATTGCAATGCCAGATATCGACCAATGCCCCGGTAACCGGTTGACCGGTCATGGCATCGATGATCGTGAGCCGCAGCACCAAGGGAATGCCGTCCATGCCTTCGCTGACGTTTCGCCTGATCAGTTTTGGATTTCGAAAATACGGACCGGCGATCTGCTCGGGTGACAGTTGATAAACCGGTAGTGGGGATGCAGCTGAGGTGTTGTCGTCCATGACGTTCTCTCTTCCATAAGATGAACGCAGGTTAACGCTGGACGTGCGGCGAGATGCGGTAACTATGTATCGCGTGATGTCGATCCGTAGCAGCTGCCGAGCCTGCGAGGCTGCGTTCGGCTGCGCAGCAGTCGTAAAACCAGAGATTGCGGTATGTCAGGCAGACCGCGTCAGCCGGATTCACGACTGCTTCGCAGCCGAACGCAGCCTCGCAGGCTCGGCAGCTGCTACAACGAGCGTTTCGACGGCCACAGGAGTTTTCACCAGGCAAAAAAAAACGGTGCACCGACCAAGCGCACCGTAAAGCCGTAGAACACACAACGAAGTGTTTGGTAAATCCGCTAAATCAGATCAGTCCAGCAGCGCCAACGCCTCGGCGGTGCACTCCTGGATGCGGGCCCAGTCGCCGTTCTTGATCCACTCGGGGTCAAGCATCCAGCTACCGCCCACGCACATCACGTTTTTCAACGCCATGTAGCTCTTGATGTTGGCCGGGCTGACGCCGCCGGTCGGGCAGAATTTAACTTCGCCGAACGGGCCGCCCAGGGCTTTGATGGCTGCGACGCCGCCGCTGACTTCCGCCGGGAACAGCTTGAAGCGGCGATAGCCCAGGCAATAGCCTTCCATGATGCCGGAGGCGTTGCTGATGCCCGGCAACAGCGGAATCGGGCTGGCGACACTGGCTTCGAGCAAGTCACGGGTGATGCCCGGCGTCACGATGAATTGCGAACCGGCGGCTTCGGCAGCGGCCAGCATGCTGCGATCAAGCACCGTACCGGCACCGGTCACCAGCTCCGGACGCTTTTCGCGCAGGATCTGGATGGCCTTGAGGCCGAACTGCGAACGCAGGGTCACTTCCAGCGCCGTCAGGCCACCGGCGGCCAGGGCGTCGGCCAACGGCAGCACGTCCTGTTCGCGAGCGATGGTGATCACCGGCAGGATCCGCGCCTTGGCGCAGAGGCTGTCGATCAGGGCAACTTTGTCCGCCATGGAAACGGTCGGGGATGTGTTTGTCATAGCGGCTGATCCTTGGTTCATGGGCACCAGTAAATCTCTAACGTAGGTTGCAGAAACGCCCGAATCGGCATGGCGGCGACATCGTCACCGGCCAGTGCGGCGCTCAGGGTGGTCAACTTGGACTGACCGGAAATCGATAGAACGGTGTGCCTGGCCGAAGCCAGCAGCGCGCGACTCATGGTCAGGCGCTGACGCGGCACGGTCGGCGCCAGCATCGGCCAGCAACGACGAGTGCCGTCGACTTTCAAGGCGTCGGCCAGGTTCGGGCTGTTGGGGAACAGTGATGCGGTGTGACCGTCGTCGCCCATGCCCAGCACCAGCACATCGATCGCCGGCAACTCGGCGAGCAAGCGATCAGCCTGCTCGGCGGCCTGCTCCAGGTTGGCGGTGGCACTGTAGAGGCTCAGGAACTGGGCCTTGGCCGCCGGACCTTGCAACAGGTAACGCTTGAGCAGACCGGCATTACTGTCGGCATGCTCCACCGGCACCCAACGCTCGTCAGCCAGGCTGACCACCACCTTCGACCAGTCCAGCGCCTGCTTGGCCAGGTGCTGGAAAAATGCCACCGGGCTGCGTCCACCGGACACCACCAGCGTCGCGGTGCCTTGTGCGGCAATCGCGTCGCTCAGTTGTTTGGCCACTGCCAATGCCAGGCCTTCGGCCAGCAGCATCGGTTTTTTGAACTCATGGGCGCTGACGCCCTGAGGCAGTTTCAATTCAGATATCGCCATACCACGACCTCCCGTCCCGCGTGATCAGTGCAATGGAGCTCATCGGCCCCCAGGACCCGGCCGCGTACGGCTTGGGCGCATCACCGGACTTTTTCCACCCGGCAATCAACTGGTCACACCACTTCCACGCGGCTTCGATTTCATCTTTACGGACAAACAGGTTCTGATTGCCACGCATCACTTCCAGCAACAACCGCTCGTAGGCATCGGGAATCCGTGCGCTGCGCCAGGTGTCGGAAAAATTCAGCTGCAACGGACCGCTACGCAGCTGCATGCCCTTGTCCAGGCCTTGTTCCTTGGTCATCACGCGCAAGGAAATGCCTTCGTCCGGTTGCAGGCGGATGATCAGTTTGTTGCTGATCTGCAAGCGCTGCTCGGGGGCGAAGATGTAGTGCGACGGTTCCTTGAAGTGGATGACGATCTGCGACAGCTTCTGCGGCATGCGCTTGCCGGTGCGCAGGTAAAACGGCACGCCGGCCCAACGCCAGTTGCGAATGTCGGCACGCAGGGCAACGAAGGTTTCGGTGTCGCTCTGGGTGTTGGAGTTAGGCTCCTCCAGATACCCCGGCACCGACTTGCCTTCGCTGTGACCGGCGATGTACTGGCCGCGCACCACTTGAGTGGTCAGGCCTTCCGGGCTGATCGGCGCCAGCGCCTTGAGCACTTTGACCTTCTCGTCGCGGATGCTGTCGGCGGACAAGTCGGCCGGCGGGTCCATGGCGATCAGGCACAGCAACTGCAACAGGTGATTCTGGATCATGTCCCGCAGCTGGCCGGCCTTGTCGAAGTACCCCCAACGGCCTTCGATCCCGACCTGCTCGGCCACGGTGATTTCCACGTGGGAGATGTAATTCTGGTTCCACTGGGTTTCGAACAGGCTGTTGGCGAAACGCAGCGCAATCAGGTTCTGTACGGTCTCTTTGCCCAGGTAGTGGTCGATACGGTAGGTGCGGTTCTCCGGGAAGAACTGCGCCACGGCGTCGTTGACCTTACGCGAGGATTCCAGGTCCGAACCGATGGGTTTTTCCAGCACCACGCGGGTGTTTTCGGCCAGGCCAACCTTCGACAGGTTCTCGCAAATAGCACCGTAAACCGCCGCCGGCGTGGCGAAGTAGGCAATCACCCGCTGGGCGCTGCCGGCCTGCTCGGCCAGGGCGACGTAATCGTCGGCCTTGAGGAAGTCGACATGCAGG
Source organism: Pseudomonas sp. GW822-FHT07A10 (assembly GCF_058798795.1). Classification (NCBI taxonomy): domain Bacteria; kingdom Pseudomonadati; phylum Pseudomonadota; class Gammaproteobacteria; order Pseudomonadales; family Pseudomonadaceae; genus Pseudomonas; species Pseudomonas sp. GW822-FHT07A10. Next base: position 332,779 of record NZ_JBXAKV010000004.1, on the reverse strand, counting down.
TAACTCAACCGGGCCAGGAAGCGCTCGAGCACGGCTTCATCCAGCTCTTTGGCGCCCACGTAGCGACGCAACTCGGTGGCGATGAACGCCAGATGCTGCTGCTCGCTGCCAGGTTCACGGGCCAGTGCGATAATGCGCGTATCCTCATGAAGCAGGCCGGCACCATCGAGTTGATAAAGGGCAGGGAATAGCTTGCGCAGGGCTAGATCGCCGAGAGCGCCGAACAAGGCAAAGGTGCACGGTTCAACCGTAATCGAAGGCATGATGTTTGTTCTTTTATCAAGTTAAGCTACAAATACCTTTTTTCAAGGCATCACTCAAGGGAAAATGTAGTAATAACCACAACATTTTCGCAAAATATAGATTCCGAGTGGTGGTCGGTCGGAGCCATCAGTAGGATAGGCCACCGTTATGGGCCGTATCAAAGGCCCAATTTGCATAGCCGAGCGCTTGTTTGCGCAGGTGAATTTAGGAACCCCATATGGACCGCGTGCGAAATTTACTGGAACAGATCCAGAGTCGCCTCGAAGACCTGAACAAGGCAGAACGCAAAGTCGCCGAAGTGATCCTGCTCAACCCACAGCAGGCGACCCGGTTCAGCATCGCCGCCCTCGCCCAGGCCGCGTCGGTCAGTGAGCCGACGGTCAACCGTTTCTGCCGCTCATTCGGTGTCAGCGGCTACCCTGAACTGAAACTGCAGCTGGCCCAGAGCCTGGCCAGCGGCGCGGCGTATGTCAGCCGTGCGGTGGAAGCCGACGACAACCCCGAGGCTTACACCCAGAAGATCTTCGGCAGCGCCATCGCGTCCCTGGACAGCGCCTGCCAGGCACTGGACCCGAACCTGATCAGCCGCGCCGTCGACCTGTTGATCCAGGCCCGGCAGATCCACTTCTTCGGCCTCGGCGCCTCGGCCCCGGTGGCACTGGATGCGCAGCACAAGTTCTTCCGCTTCAACCTCGCCGTCACCGCCCATGCCGATGTGCTGATGCAACGCATGATTGCCTCGGTGGCCCACACCGGTGAGTTATTCGTGATCATCTCCTACACCGGCCGTACCCGCGAACTGGTGGAAGTGGCACGCATCGCCCGGGAAAACGGCGCTTCGGTGCTGGGGCTGACGGCCGAGGGTTCGCCGCTGGCCAAGGCCAGTACCTTGAGCCTGAACATTCCGTTGCCGGAAGACACCGACATTTACATGCCGATGACCTCGCGGATCATTCAGCTGACCGTGCTCGATGTGCTCGCCACCGGCATGACCTTGCGCCGAGGCGTGGATTTCCAGCCGCATTTGCGCAAGATCAAGGAAAGCCTCAATGCCAGTCGGTATCCGATTGGGGATGAGTTTAATTAACCCCCTGTGGCGAGGGGGCTTGCCCCCGTTCGGCTGCGCAGCAGTCGTAAACCTGGCAAACGCGGCTTGAGCAGAATGTCGCGCTGGTGATTTTGGGGCCGCTTCGCGGCCCAACGGGGGCAAGCCCCCTCGCCACAAAGGTTGTGCGCATCGGCTATGCCCCAACCCGCGCCTGCAAACTCAGATGCGCCCTCTCCCCCGGCGCCAGGCACAGGCTGTCGGTGCCGCCGCTGGCCGCTTCCACACAGACGAACTCGGAAATCTCATTCCAGCTCACGCCCAGCAATGGCCGCGAGCCGGGATGCCAGACCACCGTGTCTGCATGATCACCGGTGTCGATGCACAGTTCGCGCTGCCAGGCGTGGTCCTTGAGCTGCAATTCGCCGTCATGCTGGAACACCCGCTGACACCCACCGTCGACCCGCAACTCGCCTTCCTGTTGGCAAACCTGGCGGTTCAACTGGTCGTAACCTTGCGCTCCTTCGAGCCCAGACAGCGCTACCTCACCGACGTCACCAATACGCCAATAGGCGTGCAACGCCTGACTCAACTGGCACGGCATGTCGTCCTGATGCTCCGTGCTCAAGTGCAAATCCATGCGTTCGCCCAGGTGCGCGTGCAAGTCCACTTGCCAGTCGCACAGCTGTAACTGCCAGTGCAGGTGCACGCCATCGTCGTCACTGCTGCTGTCGAGTAACTTCCAGTCCAGCAGGCGCGCCCAGCCATGGGACGGCCAGGCGTTTTCGCTTGGGTGGCGGCCATACCACGGCCAACACACCGGCACGCCGCCGCGAATCGCACCCACGTGCGGCCATTTCGCCGCGCACCACAGCCAGGGTTTCTGACCCTTTGGCTGGAAGTGCAGCAACTGCGCGCCCTGACGACTGAACACCGCCTGACACAGCGGATGGTCGATCACCAGCACGTCGCGCATCTGATAGCGCTCCCACGCAAACACCGGACGTTCGCGCAAGGATTTGAAGAAGCGTTGTAGCGGATGCTCAAGCATGTGCCACGGTCCTGAAAATCATCTGTCACCCGAGGGTGCGCCACCCCCAAAAAAAAGCGGACAGCCATGGCCGTCCGCAAATATGCGCACATAGAGAGGAGCTTATCGCAACAGCGTTAGAACACCGACTGAATTTTCAGGCCGGCGACCAGCGCGTTATCAACTTCATCCACACCACCCGGGTGAGTGATGTATTGCAAGTTAGGACGCACCGTCAGCCAGTTGGTAACGTGGAAACCGTAGTTGATCTCGTAGTTGTACTCGGTGCTGCGCAGTGGCGCGAACAGTGGATCGTTGTAGTCGGTGACACCATTGGCGGCGTTGACCAACTCGGAGTTTTTCTTCACGTCATCGTTGACATGGATACGGGAGAAACCGATCCCGACGTCGTCTTTTGGACGCGCATCGAACGGGCCCTTGTAAACAAACATCAGCGACTGGTAGTTGTCGACGAAGTTGGTGTCCTTGTCGTGGAAGGTGGCGTTGGCCGCGATGTTCAGACCGCGCGAAGCATCACCGTTATGGGTGGTCAGTTGTTGCTGCGCCACGAACCAGTAACCGTGCTTGCTGTCATGGCTGCGATAGGCATTGCCGGTGGTCGCTGCATCATTGCCGTTGTCGTCTTTACGGACGTCATCGGCGTCGGCCGTGCTCTTGTAGTAACCGACACGGTATTCGCCCGGCAGGTTGTTGACCTTCGGCGACCAGACCAATTCAACCGGCAAGACGGTACCTTTGGTACCACTGCCGCTGAGCTTGAAGCCGTTACCGTGCTCAAGTTGCGATGGGTTCTGGTTGTACGCGCCGATCTGCGCATAGAACTCAGGCGTGATGTTGTACTTCACGCGAACCGCCGCCTGCATGACCGGCCAGTTGTACCAGATACCGGTCGCCCAGTTACCCGCCTGGGAACCGCAGAATGCCAGGTTCTGGAACTCGCAAGGGAAGGTGTTGAAGTCTTCGCCTTCGCCGAAGTAACCAGCCTTGACGTCCAGTTTCCCGTCGAGGAACTGATGCTTGATCCACAGCTGGGTCAGACGGACCATGTGGCCACGACCGTAGACTTCCTGGGAGGAACTCAAGGTGCCGGCACGCGGGTCGCCGACACGGTCATTGGAGATGTTCTGACCGTTACGGTTGGTGAGCTGGATCTTGGCCTGGGTGTTATCCCAGCCCCACAGTTTTTGCAGGTCCAGCGCCACGCCCAGACCAAACTGGTCGGCGTAACGCGCCGTTTTGTCGTCGTTGTAGCCGCCGTGCAGGTTGGCGCCCACTTCACCGACGTAGTCGGCCTTGATGTCGATACCTTGCTCGATCAGCTTGGTCCGCTCACCACCCCAGTCCCCCGTCATCCACTGGGAATCGGCACTGAACGCGTCAGCCGCGTGTGCGCTACCGGCCAGCATCATCGCCGCAACCGCTGACAATTGGCAGATCAGTTGAGCGTTGTTCTTCTTCTTCATCCCTACATCCTCGTTTTATTGTTATTAACTGTTTTTATCTAACGCGGTTTACATCGATTGCGACGGATGTCTCCATCCGCCACTAATCCCCCCTGTGAGAGCGGGCTTGCTCGCTCCCACATTTGATCTTCAGCGGCCTTTGAACTGGGCCACGTTGGCGCTGTGAGCTTCGGTTTTTGGCAGGCCGGCAACGCCCAGACGCTCACCGGTCTTGGCATCGAACAGCAGCACTTTCGATGGATCGAATTGCAGCGTCAGGGTCTCGCCCGGGGCCGGTGCGACGTCCGGTGCCAGACGGCAGCAGACCTTGGTGTCGTTGAGATTGACGAATACCAGGGTGTCGGGACCGGTCGGTTCGGTGACCTGCACTTCGGCGCGGATGGTCGGCAGGCCGTTGGCTTCGCCGTTCGCCAGCACGATTTGCTCCGGGCGCATGCCGAGGATCACTTCGCGGTCTTCGAGCCCGGCGTCCTGCATGCCCAGCGGCAATTCGCAGCGCGCCTGACCACTGTCGAGCAACGCCAACAGACGGCCGTCCTTGCGCTGCAAACGCAGGGGAATGAAGTTCATCGGCGGCGAACCGATGAAGCTCGCCACGAACAGGTTGGCCGGGTTGTTGTAGATGTCTTTCGGCGTACCGAACTGCTGGATGATCCCGTCCTTCATCACCGCCACTTTGTCGCCCAGGGTCATCGCTTCAATCTGGTCGTGGGTCACGTAGACCGTGGTGGTTTTCAGGCGCTGGTGCATCAGTTTCATTTCGGTGCGCATCTCGACCCGCAGCTTGGCGTCGAGGTTGGACAGCGGTTCGTCGAACAGGTAGATCTTCGGCCGACGCGCCAACGCCCGGCCCATGGCCACGCGCTGTTGCTGACCACCGGAGAGTTGACCCGGCTTGCGGTTGAGCAGGTGTTCGATTTGCAGCAACTTGGCCACGCGAGCGACTTCCGCGTCGATGTCGGCGGCAGGCATCTTGCGGATCTTCAAACCGAAGGCGATGTTTTCGCGCACGCTCATGGTCGGGTACAGCGCGTAGGACTGGAACACCATGGCGATGTCGCGGTCTTTGGGGCTCATGCCGCTGACGTCCTGGTCACCGATCATGATCGCGCCGCCGGTGATGGTCTCAAGGCCGGCGATGCAATTCATCAGGGTCGATTTACCGCAACCCGAAGGGCCCACAAGAATCAGGAATTCACCGTCCTTGATCGACAGCTCAATGTTCTTGAGGGTGTCCGGCAGGCCGGGGCCATAGGTTTTGTTTACATTGCGAAGTTCGAGCGTAGCCATGATTACCCCTTGACTGCGCCGGCCGTCAGCCCGCGCACGAAATACTTACCTGCGACCACATAGACCAGCAGGGTTGGCAACCCGGCGATCATTGCCGCCGCCATATCAACGTTGTATTCCTTGGCCCCGGTACTGGTGTTGACCAAGTTGTTCAACGCCACCGTAATGGGTTGCGAGTCACCGCTTGAGAACACCACGCCGAACAGGAAGTCGTTCCAGATCTGAGTGAACTGCCAGATCAGGCAGACCATGATGATCGGGGTGGACATCGGCAGGATGATCAAGCGGAAGATGGTGAAGAACCCCGCGCCATCGAGCCGCGCCGCTTTCACCAGTGCATCGGGAACGCTGACGTAGTAGTTACGGAAAAACAGCGTGGTGAACGCCAGGCCGTAGACCACGTGCACGAACACCAGGCCTGTCGTTGTGCTGGCCAGGCCCATCTTGCCGAGGGTGAACGAGGCCGGCAGCAGGACCGTCTGGAATGGCAGGAAGCAACCGAACAGCAGCAGGCCGAAGAACAACTGCGACCCGCGAAAGCGCCACATCGACAGCACATAGCCGTTCAACGCACCGATGGCCGTGGAGATCATTACCGCCGGAACGGTGATCTTGATCGAGTTCCAGAAGTACCCGTCAACCGTGCCCCAGGCCTTGATCCAGCCAATACCGCTGACCACGGTCGGCCAGCTCAGCAGGTTGCCGGAGTTGATATCTTCCGGCGTCTTGAAACTGGTCAACAGCATGACCACCAGCGGTATCAGGTACAGCAATACCGCAAGGAGCAGCACGCCATAGATCGCGATGCGACTCAGGCTGATGGCAGGTTTGGCAGCGAAACTAGTCATGACGTTTGGCCCTCAGCTCGGAGTACAGGTAAGGCACGATGATCGCGAGAATCGCACCGAGCATCAGAATCGCACTGGCCGAGCCCATGCCCATCTGGCCGCGACTGAAGGTGAAGGAATACATGAACATCGCAGGCAGATCGGAGGAATAACCCGGGCCACCGGCGGTCATTGCCGCCACCAGGTCGAAACTCTTGATAGCGATGTGGGCCAGGATCATCACTGCGCTGAAGAACACCGGGCGCAGGCTCGGCAACACCACCTTCAGGTAAATGCGCGGCATGCTCGCGCCATCGATCTGGGCGGCACGGATGATCGATTGATCAACGCCACGCAGACCGGCGAGGAACATCGCCATGATGAAGCCCGAGGCTTGCCATACCGCCGCGATCACCAGGCAATACACAACGCGATCCGGATCGATCAGCCAGTCCAGGCGAAAGCCTTCCCAGCCCCAGTCACGCAGCAATTTGTCCAGGCCCATGCCCGGGTTGAGCAGCCACTTCCAGGCGGTACCGGTGACGATCATCGAAAGCGCCATCGGGTACAGGTAAATGGTGCGAATGAAACCTTCGCGACGAATGCGCTGATCAAGAAACACCGCCAGCAACACACCGATCACCAGGGTGATGCCGATGAACATGCCGCCGAAAAGCGCCAGGTTCTTGCTCGCTACCCACCAGCGATCGTTGTCGAACAGCCGCTGGTACTGCGCCAGACCTGCCCATTTGTAAGTCGGCAGGAAAGTCGAAGTGGTGAACGACAGGACGAAGGTCCACAGGATATAGCCATAGAACCCCACCAGAACAATGAACATGCTCGGCGCCAGCACCAGCTTGGGGAGCCAGCGCTGCAGCGCATCGAACGGCGAGGCCTTGCTGAACACAGCAACAGAACTCATGGGAAGATCCAGTACGAGAGAGAGAGAATTCGGGCAGGTCCCCTGTAGGAGCCGGCTTGCTGGCGAAGGCGGTGTGTCAGTCGACATCTGCGTTGAATGACACATCGCTATCGCCAGCAAGCCGGCTCCTACAGGCCAAGCATTACTTGGCCGCTTTAATGGCAGTGCCGAGTTGCTTGGCGGCAGTGGCAGGATCGGCTTTCGGATCGTTGATGAAGTTGGTCACGACATCAAAGAAAGCACCCTGTACCGCCAGCGTGGTCGCCATGTTGTGCGCCATGCTCGGCTGCAAGCCACCGGACTTGGCGTCCGCCAGGAAGTCTTTGGCAGCCGTCTGGGCGCACGAGTCAAAACCGTACTTGCCCATGTCGCTCAGCATGTCGTTTCGAACCGGGATCGAGCCCTTGTTGATGCTGAAGACTTTCTGGAAGTTCTCACCCAGCACGACCTTGGCAATGTCCTGCTGAGCTGCAGCAGTGCCCTTGTCTTTCTGCTTGAACACGGCCAGCGAGTCGATGTTGTAGGTGAAGGCCTTGTCGGTGCCCGGGAAGGCTACGCACTCGTAATCCTTGCCGGCGACTTTCTTGGCCGCTGTCCACTCGCTCTTGGCCCAGTCACCCATGATCTGCATGCCGGCCTTGCCGTTGATGACCTTGGCTGCCTCCAGGTTCCAGTCCTGGCCTTTGCCGTCGGCGTCCATGTAGGTCGCGACTTTCTTCAGCTCGGTCAGCGCCTTGACCATGTCAGGACCGGTCAGCGCCGCGTTATCCAGGTCGACCAGGGCTTTCTTGTAGCCATCGACGCCCATGACCGACAGGACCACCGCTTCGAACACGGTGCTGTCTTGCCAAGGCTGGCCACCGTGGGCAAGCGCGATGAAGCCCGCAGCCTTGAGCTTGTCACCGGCCGCGTAGAATTCCTGAAGGGTGGTTGGCGCTTTTTCGATGCCGGCTTTCTTGAAGACTTCCGGATTGATCCACAACCAGTTGACGCGGTGAATGTTCACCGGCACGGCCACATAGTTACCGTCGTACTTCACGGTATCGGAGACTTTCTTGTCGAGCAGGCTGTCCCACTTCTCAGCTTTGGCAGCGTCTTTCAAGACGTCGGTATCGAGCAGACCGGTAGACGCCCATTCCTGAATGTCCGGACCTTTGATCTGCGCTACGCCCGGCGGGTTACCGGCCACGGCGCGGCTTTTGAGTACGGTCATAGCTGTGGCACCGCCACCGCCGGCGACTGCGCCGTCTTTCCAGGTGAAACCGTCTTTTTCGACTTGAGCCTTGAGCACATCGACAGCCGCTTTTTCACCACCAGACGTCCACCAGTGAACGACTTCCACCGAACCTTTGGAATCGGCGGCAAGGGCACTGATCGGGAATGCAGCAACGGGAAGCAGTGAAGCGAGAGAAATGACAGTAGCGAGGCGAGAAATCGCATTCATCTAGTAGTACCTTTCTTGTTGTTATGCATGCAAGTCTGGTGCTTGCGCTGCATAGGATTTTAAACAGGGGATAGCCCTTCGCAGGTAACGAAGGGACGCGCGAATGTCACCACATGGTTACACAGGAATGCTCTGGGACAACTGCCCCAGCGCACTGGCCATGCTCGGCGCCAATGGCAGGCGCGGGATCAATACGGCTTGCCAGGCGTGATACAGGTCAGGTTTACCGGCCCAGATATCGGCGCTCGGGCGGTTCAGCGGATCGAGCTCGTGATGCCAGCTGCCATCGCAGCGGTCGATGAAATGACTGTCACAGAATTCCCAGAACAGTCGGTACCAACGCTCGTATTGCTCATCACCGGTGCGTTTTAGCAGCGCACTGGCGGCGGCGCTGGCTTCGCAATGAGTCCAGTGCAAACGATGACGAACCACCGCGCGATTGTCCCAGTCGAGGGTGTAGACGATGCCCGGCGCACCGTCGACGTCCCAGCCGTGACGGCAATTGTGTTCGAAGAGTTTTTGCGCATCGGTGGCCAGCCAGCCCGGCGTGAGCATCCCGGCCTGTACCCGCGCCGCTTCAAGGTGCAGTAACAACCGCGCCCATTCGAAACCATGACCCGGCGTGGTGCCGTAAGGGCGGAAACCGTCGGCTGGGTTGTCGTGGTTGTAGTCGCGCAGCGGCTGCCAGTCGCGGTCGAAATGCTCGACCACCAGGTAATCGTTGGCGGCGGCGTGTTCGTGAATGACACGCTCGACGATGCGCTGCGCGCGAATCAGCCAGCGGTGGTCCTCGGTGACATCGGCCAGGGCGAGGAAGGCTTCGGTGGCGTGCATGTTGCTGTTGGCGCCGCGATAGGCCTCCTCGCAACTGAAGTCGCGGTTGAAGGACTCGCGCATGGCGCCCTCCTCCTCGCTCCAGAAATGGCTGTCGATGATGTGGATCGCATCATCGAGCAAGGCTTGCGCACCGGGACGCTGGGCAACCACCGCAGAACTCGCGGCCAACGCCACGAAGGCATGCAGGTAAGCGGCTTTGCCGGTATTGCCGTCGCGGTGTTCGGGCGTGGCGAACCAGCCACCGTGTTCGGCGTCACGCAGCGGCCCGCTGAGGGCTTTGATGCCGTGATCCACCAGCTCGGCGAACCCCGGCAAACCCTGGATGTGGGCCATGGCGAAGCTGTGGGTCATGCGCGCGGTGTTCATGGTTTCGGCTTGCGCGTTGGCCGCCAGGCGCCCCTTTTCATCAAGGTTGCCGAAACCTTCGGGGAGTTTTGAAGCCTTGGCAAACGCCAACAGGCGCAGGCCTTCGGCGCCGAGCCATTGCTGATGGGCAGGCGCGTTCAGCCAACTGCTGAAGGCGGGTTGGAAGGTGTCCATGCGGTACCTTTTTTTGTTGTTATGACTGGGACCAGTCTAAACAACGGTCGGTGGCGGGCAGGTAACGAAGGGGGCGGCTTTTGTCACCGAGCTGTGACATTCACCCCAATTTTGAAGTGAGTGGTTACTTGTGGCGAGGGGGCTTGCCCCCGTTGGACTGCGCAGCAGTCCCGCTTTCAGGGCCGCTCCGCGCCCCAACGGGAGCAAGCTCCCTCACCACAGGGTCGCTTTCAATCCATTGGTCGCGGCAACTGCAACGTCACGCGCAACCCGCCTTCACGCAGGTTTTGCAGGCTGACTTCACCGCCATGGCTATGGGCAATGTTGCGTGCAATCCCCAGCCCCAGGCCATAACCCTGCTGCTGCCCGGCCAGGCGGAAGTGCGGCTCGAACACTTGCTCCAGCCGCTGCTCCGGCACGCCCGGACCTTCGTCGTCGACATGCAGGACGAACGCGCTCTCGTCGTCATCGATGTGCAGATGCGCGTTCTGCCCGTACTTCAAGGCGTTGTCGATCAGGTTGCCAATGCAGCGCTTGAGCGCCAGTGGCTTGCCGGGATACGGCGCCAGCGCCCGCCCCTGCTGAGTCACGCGGCCATTGCCGTTAGGCGCCAGATACGGTTCCACCAGGCAGTCGAGCACATGATTGAGGTCCACCGGTTCGATGTTTTCGTGGATGTCAGTGTCTTTCACGCATTGCAGCGCGCCTTTGACCAGCAACTCCAGCTCATCCAGATCGCGACCGAACTTGGCTTGCAGCTTTTCGTCTTCAAGCAATTCGACCCGCAGTCGCAACCGAGTGATCGGTGTGCGCAAGTCATGGGAAATCGCGCTGAACAACTGGCTGCGCTCAGTCAGGTAACGGCTGATGCGTTCACGCATTGCATTGAACGCGCGACCGACTTCCACCACCTCACTGCCGCCGCCCTGAGCGACTGGTTCGACGTCGGCCCCCAGGGACATGTCCCGCGCCGCCCGCGCCAATCGCTTGAGTGGCCGGCTCTGCCAGTGCACCAGCAGGCCAATGAACAGGAGTAAGAAGCCGCTGGTGAGTACGATGAACCAGACTTGCTGTGCCGGCAGGCCTTGCTCTTCGAGACTGGTGTAGGGCTCGGGCAACAGCGAAGCGATGTACAGCCATTCCCCCGGCGCCATCTGGATTTGCGTGACCAGCACCGGTGGGTTCACTGGCTCCAGGGTCAACGCGTAGTGCGCCCAGGAGCGTGGCAATTCATCGAGTTTCAGCCCGCTATTGAAGATCCGCAGGTCTTCGGGGCTGACGAACGTCACCGAAATATCCGCGTCCTGGCCCAGCGACTGGCGCAGCACTTCGTCCACCGCTTTGAGCACCGCTTCTTTGCGCGGCGTGATCGGCAGCACTTCCATGCCCAAGGGTTTGTCGTTGAGGGTCACCACGAACCGGGTGCCGCCCATGCTGCGCAACTGGTCGAGCACCAGCGGCCTGAACGCCACCGGCAACGAGCGGAAATAACTGACGCTGGCCGTCATCGAATGGGCCAGGCTGCGGGCGCTGGTGACCAGGCCTTCGAGTTGGGTAGCACGCAGTTGCGAAACCCAGATCACGCTCGACAGCGTCTGGGCAAACAGCACCGCCAACAGGGTCAGCAGCAACATGCGCCCGAGCAGCGAGCGCGGCACCGGCACGCGCCCGGCGAGCTTGCGCAGGAACTCAGTGACCATTGCCGGCAACCACGTTGGCTGCCAATTGGTAGCCGCTGCCACGCACGGTCCGGATCAGCCGCGGCGGCTTTTCGGTGTCGCGCAGGCGCTGGCGCAAACGGCTGACCGCCATGTCGACGATGCGATCGAGCGGCATCAGGTCACGGCCACGGGTGGCGTTGCCGATGGTGTCGCGGTCGAGGATTTCCTGGGGGTGATCGAGGAACAGTTTCAGCAGGGCGAAATCGGCGCCGGAGAGAATCACTTCCTCGCCGTCGGTGTGGAACAGCCGATGGCTGACCATGTCCAGCCGCCAGTCGTCGAAGGCCAGCACTTCACCGCCGGAACGCTCCTGACCAAACTGCGCGCGGCGCAACAAGGCTTTGATCCGCGCCTGCAATTCACGGGGGCTGAAGGGTTTGCCGAGGTAGTCGTCGGCGCCCAATTCCAGGCCGATGACACGATCGGCCTCATCGGAACTGGCGGTGAGCATGATGATCGGCACGTGGGCCTGGCGCGGGTGCTGGCGGATCCAGCGGCAGAGGCTGAAACCATCTTCGTCCGGCAGCATCACGTCGAGGATCACCAGATCGCTCGGCGCCTCGTTCAGCGCCTGACGAAAGCCTGCGCCATCGGGCGTGGTGCGGACCTGGAAACCGGCACGGGTCAGGTAGGTGTCCAGCAACTCGCGTATCTCTTGATCGTCATCGACCAACAAAATCGACTTGTTGACTGAGCTCACGGCGGCATCCTTGTTGTTTGTGTTGGGGAGGATTATGCCTTACGGAAATCTGATGACGTGCGCGGATTTGTGGCGAGGGGGCTTGCCCCCGTTGGATCGCGTAGCGGTCCTTTTTTACGACTGCTTCGCAGCCGAACGGGGCGGTGCGGCGTTCCGACAAGCCCCCTCGCCACAGGTCTCAGGCCTGCTCCAGCGCCACACCCGCGCCAACAAGGCCGGAATACGGCGCTGTCACCAGCCACACCGGAATGCCCTTGAAGTAATCGCTCATGCAACCCTTGTCGGCAAAGCACCGGGCGAAACCGCTTTTAACGAAAAAGTCGGCAAACCGTGGAATCACCCCGCCAACGATGTACACACCACCCCGTGCACCGGTGGTCAGCACATTGTTGCCGGCCACGCGGCCGAGCCAGCAGCAGAACTGCTCAAGCACTTCCAGGGCAATCGGATCACCCGCCAGCCCGGCCGCCGTGATCGCCTCAGGTGTGTCGAGCACAGGCGTGTGACCATCCACCGCGCAGATCGCCCGGTACACTCGCGGCAAACCACTGCCGCTCAATGCCGTTTCAGCGCTGACATGGCCGATCTCGTTGTAGATGTGTTGCCACAGTTGGGTTTCCCGCGGGCTGCTCAGCGGCAGATCGACGTGACCACCCTCCCCCGGCAACGCGGCAAAACGGCCCTCGCCCAGATCGAGCAACGTGCCTACGCCCAAGCCTGTACCCGGACCGATTACCACTGCTGGCCGCAACGGTTCCGGCGTGCCTTCGCAGACCACCCGGAACTCGCCCGGCTGCAATCGGGTCATGCCCAGCGCCATGGCTGAGAAATCGTTGACCAGCAGCAGTTGATCCACCTGCAAAGTCTTGCAGAAACCCTTGCGGCTGAGCCGCCAGTGATTGTTGGTGAACTTGAATTCATCACCGCTCACAGGGCCGGCCACCGAGAGGCACACCGAACCGATCGAACCCGGCGCCAGGCCGAGCCCGCTCAGGTACAGCGCAATCGCTTCTTCCGGGGTGGCGTGGTCTGCCGTTGCCAGCACCTGGACCGATTCCAGCTGCTGGTTTTTCCACAACGCGAAACGTGCGTTGGTCCCACCGATATCACCGACCAAAGCCAGTTTCAATTAAGCGTCTCCAGGGCAGAAGTAAAGGCGCTGGCGCCTTGCTCTGCGGAGCTGAAGGCCATGCGCATGAAACCAAACAGTTCGCGACCGGTGCCGATGTTGTTGCCCAACAGACCTTTGGCCGGCTCGCGTGCTGCGAATTCTTCGGCGTCCACCTTAAGCTCCAGGGTGCCTTTGACGCCATCGACGCGGATGATATCGCCCTCACGCACCCGTGCCAAAGCGCCGCCCACATAAGCTTCGGGGCTGACGTGGATCGCCGCCGGGATTTTCCCTGAGGCGCCGGACATGCGCCCGTCAGTCACCAACGCAACTTTGAAGCCACGGTCCTGCAACACACCGAGGAATGGCGTCATCTTGTGCAGTTCCGGCATGCCGTTGGAACGCGGGCCCTGGAAGCGCATTACCGCGACAAAATCCTTCTCCAGCAGACCAGCCTTGAATGCATCGGCCAGGTCCTGTTGATCCTGGAACACCATGGCCGGGGCTTCGACGACTTGGTTTTCCAGCGCGACCGCCGAGACCTTCATCACGCCACGACCGAGATTGCCTTCCATCACGCGCAAACCGCCCTCTGCCGAGAATGCCCGAGCTACGGGGCGCAGGATGTTTTCGTCGAGGCTTTCGATCGGGCCTTCGCGCCAGACCAGCTCGCCGTTTTCGAGGAACGGCTCTTTGGTGTAGCGGCTCAGGCCGTGGCCGAGCACGGTGTTGACGTTTTCGTGGAGCAGGCCGGCTTCCAGCAGTTCGCGGATCAGGAACGACATGCCGCCCGCTGCCTGGAAGTGGTTGATGTCGGCTTTGCCGTTCGGGTACACGTGGCTCAGGGTCGGCACCACCTCGGAGAGGTCGGCCATGTCCTGCCAAGTCAACTGGATGCCTGCGGCCATGGCGATGGCCGGCATGTGCAAAGTGTGGTTGGTCGAGCCGCCGGTGGCGTGCAGGGCCACGATGGAGTTGACCAGCGAACGCTCGTCGACGATTTCGCCGATCGGCAGGAAGTTGCCATTCTGCTTGGTCAGGCGCGTGACCTGATGCGCCGCTTCGCGGGTCAGGGCATCGCGCAACGGGGTGTTCGGGTTGACGAACGAGGCGCCTGGCAAGTGCAGGCCCATGACTTCCATCAGCAACTGGTTGGTGTTGGCGGTGCCGTAGAAGGTGCAGGTGCCAGGGCTGTGGTAGGACTTCATCTCCGATTCCAGCAGCTCTTCGCGGGTCGCCTTGCCTTCGGCGTAGCGCTGACGCACATCGGCTTTCTGCTTGTTGGAGATGCCCGACACCATCGGCCCGCCCGGCACGAAAATCATCGGCAGATGACCGAAGCGCAACGCGCCCATCATCAGGCCCGGCACGATCTTGTCGCAGATGCCGAGCATCAGCGCGCCGTCGAACATGTTGTGGGACAGCGCCACGGCGGTGGACAACGCGATCACTTCACGGCTCGGCAGGCTCAGTTCCATGCCCGGTTCGCCCTGGGTCACGCCATCGCACATGGCCGGGGTACCACCGGCGAACTGGCCGACGGAGCCGATTTCGCGCAGGGCTTTTTTGATCTGTTCAGGAAAGACTTCGTACGGCTGGTGCGCCGAGAGCATGTCGTTATATGACGAAACAATTGCGATGTTGGCGGAGTTCATCATCCGCAAGCTGTGCTTGTCGTCGCTGCCACATCCGGCCACGCCGTGGGCGAAGTTGGCGCATTGCAGCTTGCCACGCATCGGGCCGTCACTGGCGGCGCCACGGATCAATGCAAGGTAAGCCTCACGTGTGGCGCGGCTGCGGGCGATAAGCCGTTCGGTGACCTCAAGGACGCGGGGATGCATGTGTAGAACTCCAGGCTAACGGATGTGGCGACCTGATTGTCTATGCTGATCAAACGCCGTTGTGATCGGGATGACAGACGGCTTTCTTGATCATTCGGACCAGTTGATTCAGGTCACTCGTTGTAGATAAAACAAAATATTGCCACTAAAAAGGCTTGTTTTCTATTTTTTTGCGAATAATCTTGTAATTCCAACAACAAAACGACGGCGGCGCTGTAAATGACTCTTCGAATCGCAATCAATGGTTTTGGCCGTATCGGCCGTAATGTCCTGCGCGCACTGTATACCCAAGGCTATCGCCAGGATCTGCAGATCGTGGCAATCAACGACCTGGGCGACAGCTCGATGAATGCTCACCTCCTGAAATACGACACCGTTCACGGCACATTCGATGCCGATGTCCAGCACGATCAGGAAAGCCTGACCGTCAACGGCGACCGTATTTCGGTCAGCGCCATTCGCAACCCGGCCGAATTGCCTTGGGCCGCGGAGAAGGTCGACGTCGTATTCGAATGCACTGGTCTGTTCACCGACCGCGCCAAAGCCGCCGCCCATATTACGGCCGGCGCACGTAAAGTGATCATCTCGGCCCCGGCCAAAGGCGCCGACGCCACTGTGGTTTATGGGGTTAACCACGACATTCTGCGCCAGTCGCACCAGATCATTTCCAACGCCTCGTGCACCACCAACTGCCTGGCCCCGGTGGCCCAGGTGCTGCACCGCGAGCTGGGCATCGAAAGCGGTCTGATGACCACCATCCATGCCTACACCAACGACCAGAACCTGACCGACGTCTACCACACCGACCCGTACCGCGCCCGTTCCGCCACCCAGAACATGATCCCGAGCAAGACCGGCGCCGCTGAAGCGGTAGGCCTGGTGCTGCCGGACCTGGCGGGCAAACTGACCGGCATGGCAGTGCGTGTTCCGGTGATCAACGTGTCGCTGGTGGACCTGACCGTGCAGCTCAAGCGCGAAGCGTCGGCCGATGAAGTGAATGCGCTGCTCAAACAAGCCAGCCAACACTCGAAGATTCTCGGCTACAACGCCCTGCCGCTGGTATCCAGCGACTTCAACCACAACCCGCTGTCGTCGATCTTCGACGCCAACCACACTAAGTCCAGCGGCAAGCTGCTCAAAGTGCTGGCCTGGTACGACAACGAGTGGGGCTTCTCCAACCGCATGCTCGATAACTGCCTGGCGCTCTGCAACGCCGAGTAAACCGTGGAGCAGCAACCGATGATCGGTATCAGCTTTACGCAAAAGACCATGGCAGCGCGCAAGCGTATCGCCCTGGTCGCCCATGACCACTGCAAAGTGTTTTTGCTGGACTGGGCCGAGCGACAGAAAGACAAACTCGCGCAGCATGAACTGGTCGCCACCGGCACCACGGGGTTGTTGTTGCAACAACGCCTCGGCCTGTCGGTGGAAAGCATGATCAGCGGTCCACTGGGCGGCGACCAGCAACTCGGCGCGCAAATCGCCGAGCAGCGGGTCGACATGCTGGTGTTCTTCTGGGACCCGTTCGAACCGCAACCCCACGACCCGGACATCAAGGCATTACTGCGGGTCGCGGCGGTGTGGAACATCCCCGTGGCCTGCAACGAATGCAGCGCCGACTACCTGCTCAGCAGCCCGTTGATGGATCAGGCTCACGAACACCGCATCCCGGATTACGCGACCTATCTGCAGGGGCGTGGGTAAAGCGCTGGAACAATTCCCCTGTTGCAGCAGCTCCCACAGGGGAATGCATATCCTCGTAGGAGCGAGGCTTGCCCGCGAAGGCGTCAAGTCAGCCAACTCAAACTCTGAACTCAGCCAACAGTCCCCCCGGCCACTGGGAATTACTCAGTTGGCACTACCTTATCCAACACCTGATTCACAGCCAGTTCAGCCAGCATCACCACCTGCGCGATGCCCAGCAAGGTTTTGCGGTGAGTGCCTTCAAGCAAAGCCGCGAAGTCGTTGAGCATGACGGTGGCCGAGCCCAGGGTTTCGCTGGCGTTGACCAGCATCGGCTCGGTGGCGGCCGCCGGGTTGGCCAGGTACAGCTTGTTGGGTTGGTAGGGTGTGGCCATGACCGTGGCCGCCGGGTTGAGGTAATGGTCGAGGGCGCGCTCGGCGGCTTCGTTGAGTTTTCTGGAATCGGGGGATTCGTAGGGGGAGACCGGGTCGGTGACCGGTGGATTAGGCGTTACTTTGAACATGGGGTATCTCCAGTAAGGCCGCAACCATCTCGCTGCTAAACGAAAGGGTGGCAGCTGTGCGCAAGTTAGCAGACCGGTAACCCCAAACCCGGCGCACCCGAAGGTGCCATGCGCACAGCCACCATCGAGCGCAGGCGAATGCCTGACTGGATAAGACTTGTACAACCGGGATGAAGAGCCGGGCTGCTAAACCCGATCACTGGGAATCAGTGATGCGAATCAAGTTACCGACCGGCCCCAAGGCGCACAAGCCGGCGGATTCTGGCGCAGGCGTAGGCAACGGCGCAAGGTTTCGTGGGCTTTAGGACGTAACACAGGGTGTCGTTAAACATTCATTCTGGATCGTGTGTATTGGCGCTCGGAAATCGATGAATACCCTGACAGATCGGTCTTGCTCCCACAGGATTTCATCTGGCCGAGCCGTCTTTTTGAACTATGCTCGGGCTCTCGTTCCGGAGGGCCTTCGATGACTGATTTACTCACGTCCATTCAAGCCGCACTCGGCTTGCCCCACACCCCAATCCCGTTCACCTCGAGCGGCGCCCTGCCCTCGGCGTTTGCCGTGACCGATCTGGCTTGCGCCAGCATTGCTGCCGCCGGCCAGGCCGCCAGCGAACTGCTGCATCAACAAACCGGTCGCTTGCCCACCCTTGAAGTCGACCGCCGCCTGGCGTCGTTCTGGTTCGCCACCTCGATCCGCCCCATGGGCTGGAGCGTCCCGCCGCTGTGGGACCCGGTCGCCGGCGACTACGCGACCAAGGACGGCTGGATCCGCCTGCACACCAACGCGCCCCATCACCGCGCCGCTGCTGAATCAGTGCTCGGCGCCTGTGCCGACCGCGCAGCGATGGCGAGCAAAGTGGCTCAGTGGGCGAAAAGCGATCTGGAACAAGCGGTGGTCGCGGCCGGTGGATGCGCCGCCGAAATGCGCAGTTGGAAGCAATGGCAAGCTCATCCCCAAGGTCAAGCCGTGAACGCCGAACCGTTGATCCAATTCAGCGCCGATGGCAGCCAGAACGCCAAACCGTGGAAAGGCTCGGTGGCGCAACCGTTGGCCGGGATCAAGGTGCTGGACCTCACGCGAGTACTCGCCGGCCCGATCGCCAGCCGCTTCCTCGCCGGGCTCGGCGCCGATGTGCTGCGCATCGACCCACCGACCTGGAACGAACCGGGGGTGGTGCCGGAAGTCACCTTGGGCAAACGCTGTGCGCGCCTGGATCTGCACGACAAAGCCGATCGCGCGGTGTTCGAAAGCCTACTCAAGGACGCCGACATCCTGCTCCACGGCTACCGCGCCGATGCCTTGGAACGCCTGGGTTACGGCATCGCCCAACGCCAGGCACTGGCCCCGGGCCTGATCGATGTTTGCCTCAACGCTTACGGCTGGAGCGGCCCTTGGCAGAACCGTCGCGGCTTCGACAGCCTGGTGCAGATGAGCAGCGGGATTGCCGACGCGGGCATGCACTGGAAGAAGGCGGATAAACCGACACCGCTGCCGGTCCAGGCCCTTGATCACGCCACCGGGTATTTAATGGCGGCCAGTGCGATCAAGCTATTGGGGCACGGTGGTTCTGCGCGGTTGTCGCTGGCACGGACGGCGAAGCTGTTGATCGAACATGGCGCCGGAACCAACGAGCCATTGCGCGCAGAGGATGACCTCGATCAAGGGATGTTGATTGAGCAAACGCCGTGGGGACCGGCCCATCGGTTGCAGGTGCCGTTGAAGATCACCGGGACGCCACTGCAATGGGCGCTGCCGGCCGGGGAACTGGGCGCCCATCGCGCGCAGTGGTGGTGATCATCAGATAGCTATCGCGGGCAAGCCCGCTCCCACAGGTACAGCGTGACCCTGTGGGAGCGTGGCTTGCCCGCGATGAGGCCAGAACAGTCACTGCAAATACCTCAACGCTGCAAAGCAGTGACTTTTAACTAAATAGATAAAGCGAAATAACCTTAATCAATTAGTCTCAATAGCGTCTTTTATTTATCGCTGAATAATCTATAGCTTCAGCGCCTGCTTTTTTTACATCAACATCTGTATGCCCGACAAAGATACATAAGTCTTTCAATAACAATGAAATGTGCCCATGCACTGATCTATATCAGCTGATTGAACAGCCAACGGAATTACGCTGTGGCCTCTCTTCTCCTGCAATGGAGTCATGCAATGTCTGAAAACCCCGGAAAACTGAAACTCGGCGCGCTTGTTGCGTTAGTGGTCGGTTCAATGATTGGTGGCGGGATCTTTTCTTTGCCCCAGAACATGGCCGCCAGTGCTGATGTCGGTGCTGTTCTTATTGGTTGGGTAATCACCGCAGTGGGCATGTTGACCCTCGCTTTCGTCTTCCAGACCCTGGCCAATCGCAAGCCTGAGCTGGATGGCGGTGTTTATGCCTACGCCAAGGCCGGTTTCGGCGACTACATGGGTTTCTCGTCAGCCTGGGGATACTGGATCAGTGCCTGGCTGGGCAATGTGGGTTATTTCGTTCTGTTGTTCAGCACCCTCGGTTACTTCTTCCCGCTATTTGGAGAGGGGAATACTCCTGCCGCCGTCATCGGTGCTTCGCTGCTGCTTTGGGCCGTGCACTTTCTGGTTTTACGGGGAATCAAGGAAGCGGCGTTCATCAACCTGGTGACCACCGTCGCCAAGGTCGTACCGCTGCTGCTGTTCGTGTTGATCGCCTTGTTCGCGTTCAAACTGGAGATCTTCACCGCCGACATCTGGGGCATCAAAAACCCAGACCTGGGCAGTGTGATGAACCAGGTGCGCAACATGATGCTGGTCACCGTGTGGGTGTTCATCGGCATCGAAGGCGCGAGCATCTTCTCGGCCCGTGCCGAAGTACGCAGCGACGTGGGTAAAGCCACCGTCATCGGCTTCATCACCGTGCTGCTGTTCCTGATGCTGGTGAACGTGTTGTCTCTGGGGATCATGACCCAACCTGCGTTGGCGAAACTGCAGAACCCGTCGATGGCCGCGGTGCTGGAACATGTGGTCGGTCATTGGGGCGCGGTGCTGATCAGCGTCGGCCTGATCATATCCTTGCTCGGGGCGTTGCTGTCGTGGGTGCTGCTGTGCGCGGAGATCATGTTCGCTGCCGCCAAGGACCACACCATGCCGGCGTTTTTGCGCCGTGAAAACGCCAACCTTGTACCGGCCAACGCGCTGTGGCTGACCAACGCGATGGTGCAGCTGTTTCTGATCATCACACTGTTTTCGGCCAGCACTTACCTGTCGCTGATCTACCTCGCCACTTCGATGATTCTGGTGCCGTACCTGTGGTCGGCGGCTTATGCCGTGCTGCTGGCGGTACGCGGCGAGAGCTATGAAAACGCCCTGGCCGAACGCAGAAAAGATTTGATCGTCGGTGGCATCGCGTTGATCTACGCGATCTGGCTGCTGTACGCCGGCGGCGTCAAATACCTGCTGCTCTCCGCCCTGCTGTATGCCCCCGGTGCGATCCTGTTCGCCAAGGCCAAACTTGAAGTCGACAAACCGGTTTTCACTAACGTCGAGAAGCTGATTTTCGCCGCCGTCGTCGTAGGCGCCCTGGTGGCGGCCTATGGGCTGTATGCCGGCTTTCTGACCCTTTAGCACTGTAATGAAAAGCAGCACCTGAATGTTTTGATCTGGAGGAACACGGTAATGACCACGGAAAAAGTTAAGTACGGCGTCCATTCCGAAGCCGGCAAACTGCGCAAAGTCATGGTTTGCTCCCCCGGCCTGGCCCACCAGCGGCTGACCCCGAACAACTGCGACGAACTGCTGTTCGATGATGTGCTGTGGGTCGCCCAAGCCAAACGCGACCACTTCGACTTCGTCACCAAAATGCGCGAGCGTGGTGTCGACGTGCTGGAAATGCACAACCTGCTGACCGACATCGTCGCGATGCCTGAAGCGCTGGACTGGATTCTGGAGCGCAAGATCACCGCCAATTCGGTCGGTCTCGGCCTGGTCCATGAAGTGGGGGCCTGGCTACGTAGCCTGGAGCCACGCAAGATCGCCGAATTCCTCATCGGCGGGGTTTCCGCCGATGACCTGCCGGACAGTTTCGGCGGCAAGACCATTCAGATGTTCCGCGACTTCCTCGGCCACTCCAGCTTCATTCTGCCGCCGCTGCCCAACACTCAGTTCACCCGCGACACTACGTGCTGGATCTACGGCGGCGTGACCCTGAACCCGATGTACTGGCCGGCGCGCCGTCAGGAAACCCTGCTGGCCACCGCCATTTACAAATTCCACCCGCAGTTCACCCACGCCGACTTCCAGATCTGGTACGGCGACCCCGACCAGGACCACGGCAACGCCACCCTTGAGGGCGGCGATGTGATGCCGATCGGCAACGGCGTGGTGTTGATCGGCATGGGCGAGCGCTCGTCCCGCCAGGCCATCGGCCAATTGGCGGTCAACCTGTTCAAGAACAAAGCCGTGGAACGCGTCATCGTCGCCGGCCTGCCGAAATCCCGCGCGGCGATGCACCTGGACACCGTGTTCAGCTTCTGCGACCGCGACCTGGTGACGATTTTCCCGGAAGTGGTGAAGCAGATCGTCGCCTTCAGCCTGCGCCCCGATGAAAGCAAACCGGGCGGCATCGACGTGCGCCGTGAAGAAACCAGCTTCCTCGACACCGTGGCCAAGGCCCTCAACCTCAAGGCGCTGCGCGTGGTCGAAACCGGCGGTAACGCCTTTGCCGCCGAACGCGAGCAATGGGACGACGGCAACAACGTGGTGGCGGTGGAGCCAGGCGTGGTCATCGGCTACGACCGCAACACCTACACCAACACCCTGCTGCGCAAGGCCGGCGTCGAGGTCATCACCATCAGCGCCAGTGAGCTCGGGCGCGGGCGTGGCGGTGGCCACTGCATGACCTGCCCGATCATTCGCGACCCTATCGATTATTAACTTTCGAGCCTTGGCCGATGCTTATCCAGCACGGCCGAGGGGATAACCGAAACCCAAGGAGATCCAATCATGGCTTTCAACATGCGCAACCGCAGCCTGCTCTCGCTGATGCACCACACCACTCGCGAGCTGCACTACCTGCTGGACCTGTCCCGCGACCTCAAGCGCGCCAAATACACCGGCACCGAGCGTCCGCACCTGCAAGGCAAGAACATCGCGCTGATCTTCGAAAAAACCTCGACCCGCACCCGGTGCGCCTTCGAAGTCGCGGCCCATGACCAGGGCGCCCACGTCACCTACATCGACCCGGTGTCGTCGCAGATCGGCCACAAGGAAAGCATGAAGGACACCGCCCGCGTGCTGGGGCGGATGTTCGACGCCATCGAGTACCGTGGCTTCGAACAGGAAATCGTCGAAGAGCTGGCCAAGTTCGCCGGCGTACCGGTGTTCAACGGCCTGACCGCTGAATTCCACCCGACGCAAATGATCGCCGATACCCTGACCATGCGCGAACACAGCGACAAACCGCTGCACGACATCAGCTACGCCTACCTCGGCGATGCGCGCTACAACATGGGTAATTCGTTGCTGATGATCGGCGCCAAACTCGGCATGGACGTGCGCATCGCCGCGCCGAAAGCGCTGTGGCCGCATCAGGACTTCATCGATCAGTGCAAAGCCTTCGCCGAAGAGAGCGGCGCGCGCATCACCATCACCGAAGACCCGAAAGCCGCGGTCAAGGGCGTGGACTTCATCCACACTGACATCTGGGTGTCGATGGGTGAGCCGGTGGAAGCGTGGGACGAGCGTATCGAGCAACTGCTGCCGTACCAGGTCAACGCCGACATGATGAAGGCCTCGGGCAACCCGCGCGTGAAGTTCATGCACTGCCTGCCGGCGTTCCACAACAGCGAAACCAAGGTCGGCAAGGACATCGCCGCGCGTTATCCGAACCTGGCCAACGGGGTTGAAGTGACTGAAGAAGTCTTCGAATCGCCGGCCAACATCGCCTTCGAGCAAGCGGAAAACCGTATGCACACCATCAAGGCTATTCTGGTGTCGGCGCTGGCGGATGTCTGACGGCTGAACACTTGCTCATGATCGTTCCCACGGTCCCCGTGGGAACGATCATCAGGGAGATCAGATTGCCCGCCCCTATTTAGAAGGACTGCACTATGCGTATCGTCATTGCTCTGGGCGGTAACGCCCTGCTCCGCCGGGGTGAGCCCATGTCCGCGGACAACCAGCGCGCGAACATCCGGATCGCCACCGAACAGATCGCCAAGATTCATCCCGGCAACCAACTGGTGATTGCCCACGGCAATGGTCCGCAGATCGGCCTGTTGTCGCTGCAAGCGGCGGCCTACAGCCAGGTTTCGCCTTACCCGCTGGACGTACTCGGCGCCGAAACCGACGGCATGATCGGCTACATCATCGAACAGGAACTGGGCAACCTGCTGGACTTCGAAGTGCCGTTCGCCACCCTGCTGACCCAGGTCGAAGTCGACCCCAACGACCCGGCGTTCCAGGCCCCCAGCAAACCGATCGGCCCGGTGTACACCAAAGCCGAAGCAGAAAAACTCGCCGCCGAAAAAGGCTGGGCCATCGCCCCGGACGGCAACAAGTTCCGGCGCGTGGTCGCCAGCCCGAAACCCAAACGTATCTTCGAAATCCGCCCGATCAAGTGGCTGCTGGAAAAAGGCAGCATCGTGATCTGCGCCGGTGGTGGCGGCATCCCGACGATCTACGACGCCAACGGCAAACTGCAGGGTGTGGAAGCGGTGATCGACAAAGACCTGTGCTCGGCGCTGCTGGCCGAACAGTTGGAAAGCGATCTGTTGGTGATCGCCACTGACGTCAATGCGGCGTTCATCGATTTCGGCAAGCCCACCCAGAAAGCCATCGCCCAGGCTCACCCCGATGAAATGGACAAACTCGGCTTCGCCGCCGGCTCCATGGGACCAAAGGTCCAGGCGGCCTGTGAGTTCGCCCGCCATACTGGGAAAGTCGCGGTAATCGGTTCACTCTCGGACATCGAAGCGATCATCCAGGGCAAGGCCGGCACCCGTATCAGCACAGCGACGCCTGGCATCAGTTATCAATAGAAAGAAACGAATAGAAAGAAACGCAGGGGGGCAGGCGTGAGGTCTGCCCTGATTCAATGCCTTTGAAGGAGAGACGCCAATGGCTACGTTCGAACCCGGACACCTGCACATCGAGCGCCATGCGCTGAACAAGGACGATTACAGCTACAACCTGCACATCGAATACAAAATTGCTCAGGATCCCAAGGAAGGCCAAGGCATGCTCTTCACGCTGCGTGGTTCGGTCGAGGGCAAGGAGCTAAATGAAGCGTTTTATCTGCCCAAGGACCAGGCCTTCGACTTTGCCCGCCACGCCACGCGCATCGCGCAAAAGTACGGCATGCCCAAGACCGCCAACATCGGCGCCATGCACAAGTACTACGACGAAATGTTTGAAGACGTGCGGGCCCAACTCGACGTCAAATCCGGCGACCCGGTCAAACCTGAACACCTGGGATAAAACGGTGAACGCTGAACCTGTGGGAGCGGGGCTTGCCCGCTCCCACAGGAGATCATCGTTGTCATGAAGTCCCGTGCAGGATTTCACCATTGGCCCGCCCCAAGGCATACTTGCCACCCTCCGCACTCCAGAACCAAACCGCCCCATGCGCATCCACGTCAGTTTCATCGACCGCGTCGGTATCACCCAGGAAGTCCTGGCCCTGCTCGGTGGGCGTAATCTCAATCTGGATGCGGTGGAAATGGTGCCGCCCAATGTCTACATCGACGCCCCGACCTTGAGCCCGGCCGTGCTCGAAGAGCTGCGCGATGCGCTGTTCAACGTGCATGGCGTGCAAGCGGTGACGGTGGTCGACATCCTTCCCGGTCAACGCCGTCACTTGCAGCTCGATGCGCTGCTCGCCGCCATGACCGACCCGGTGCTGGCCCTGGACAGCGCCGGCAAGGTGCTGCTGGCCAACCCGGCACTGATTGCCCTGTACGGTCGCGAACCGGCGGGTGAAAGCATCAGCGAGCTGTTTGCCGACCCGGCGCTGCTCGACACATTGCTGGAAAACGGCTTCCGCCTGCCGCTGCGCGAGATCACCGTCAACGGTCAAACCCTGCTGCTGGATGCCACGCCGATCACCGACGCCGGCGCCCTGCTGACCCTGTATCAACCGAACCGCATTGGTGAACGCCTCTCGGCGCTGCACCACGATCACGCTGAAGGTTTCGATGCCCTGCTCGGCGAATCCCCGGCGATTCGTACGCTCAAGGCCCGCGCCCAACGAGTCGCAGCCCTTGATGCACCGTTGCTGATCCAGGGTGAAACCGGCACCGGCAAAGAACTGGTGGCCCGTGCCTGCCACGCCATCAGCGCCCGCCACAGTTCGCCGTTCCTGGCCTTGAACTGCGCGGCACTGCCGGAAAACCTCGCCGAAAGCGAACTGTTCGGCTACGCCCCCGGCGCTTTCACCGGGGCGCAACGGGGCGGCAAGCCGGGGCTGATGGAGCTGGCCAACCAGGGCACGGTATTTCTCGACGAGATCGGTGAAATGTCGCCGTATTTGCAGGCGAAACTGCTGCGTTTTCTCAACGACGGCAGCTTCCGTAGGGTTGGCGGCGATCGCGAAGTGAAGGTCAACGTGCGGATCCTCAGCGCGACCCATCGCGACCTGGAAAAAATGGTCAGCGAAGGCACTTTCCGCGAAGACCTGTTCTATCGCCTCAACGTGCTGAATGTCGAAGTCCCGCCCCTGCGCGAGCGCGGCCAGGACATTCTGCTGCTGGCGCGTTACTTCATGCAGCAGGCCTGCGCGCAGATCCAGCGTCCGGTCTGTCGCCTGGCCCCCGGCACTTACCCGGCGCTGCTAGGCAATCGCTGGCCAGGCAACGTACGGCAATTGCAGAACGTGATCTTCCGCGCCGCGGCGATTTGCGAAAGCAGCCTGGTGGACATCGGCGACCTCGACATCGCCGGCACCTCTGTGGCGCGCCAGAGCGACATCGAGGTCGACAGCCTCGAACAGGCCATGGAAGCGTTCGAGAAGGACCTGCTGGAAAAGCTCTACGTCAGCTACCCCTCGACCCGCCAACTGGCCAGCCGCCTGCAAACCTCCCACACCGCGATTGCCCATCGGTTACGCAAGTACGGCATTCCCAATAAGCCGTGAGG
Source organism: Pseudomonas sp. GW822-FHT07A10 (assembly GCF_058798795.1). Taxonomy (NCBI): domain Bacteria; kingdom Pseudomonadati; phylum Pseudomonadota; class Gammaproteobacteria; order Pseudomonadales; family Pseudomonadaceae; genus Pseudomonas; species Pseudomonas sp. GW822-FHT07A10. The sequence goes on along the minus strand of NZ_JBXAKV010000004.1, from coordinate 306,413 downwards.
CTTGTGGCTGAAAGGCTATCTCTCTAAACACCATAGACCGCCGCTCCCGCAGGTTTTTGCCGCCTTCAAAACCATGCCAAAAAGCGACCTCCATCTGTACTGAAAGCGCTACAGTGGAATGATATCGATACACCCTCTCCCAATCAGCGCCGTGCAAGGCTTTGATCCACCTAGGCTTTTTTCTTTGCTTCAAGCTGTAGCGATTTCGCTACAGCCGCAGAAACACAACGGTTTACGCAAACATCTAAGTTGCTGTTTTTAAACATAAAAATAACATTGGCCGCCTTTTTGCTTAGTAACCTCCTATAAAGCAGGGTTTTTGCCCCTGCATTCCATCGCGTCCACCAGACGAGTCTGGCCCCCTTAGGAGTTTCCATGAGCGAGTTGCGTTTTACTGAAGATCACGAATGGCTGCGCACCGAAGCTGACGGCACCGTTACGGTCGGCATCACCGCTTTCGCACAGAACGCACTGGGCGACGTGGTTTTCGTACAACTGCCTGAGCTGCAGTCCTACGACAAAGGCGCAGAAGCCGCCACAGTGGAATCGGTAAAAGCTGCCAGCGGTGTGTACATGCCTCTGGACGGAGAAGTGGTCGAGACCAACCCGGCCCTCGATAGCAGCCCTGAACTGGTCAACGAAGATCCGCTGGGCGAAGGCTGGTTCTTCCGCTTCAAGCCAACCGACGCCTCGGCTGTCGGCCAACTGCTGGATCAAGACGCTTACGACCGTCTGATTGCCCAAGCCTGAGGAGCGCTGACATGACTCAAGTCAATCTGACGACCGCCAACGAATTCATCACCCGCCACATCGGCCCGCGCGCAGGTGATGAGCAAGCCATGCTCAACAGCCTGGGCTTTGATTCCCTGGAAGCCCTGAGCGCCAGCGTGATTCCCGACAGTATCAAAGGCACCAGCATCCTCGGCCTTGAAGACGGCCTGAGCGAAGCCGATGCCCTGGCGTTGATCAAATCCATCGCCGGTAAAAACCAGCTGTTCAAGACTTACATCGGTCAGGGCTACTACGGCACTCACACGCCGTCGCCGATCCTGCGCAACCTGCTGGAAAATCCGGCCTGGTACACCGCCTACACCCCATACCAGCCAGAAATCTCCCAGGGCCGTCTCGAAGCGCTGTTGAACTTCCAGACCCTGATCAGCGACCTGACCGGCCTGCCGATCGCCAACGCCTCGCTGCTGGACGAAGCCACCGCTGCTGCCGAAGCCATGACCTTCTGCAAACGCCTGAGCAAGAACAAAGGCAGCCACGCCTTCTTCGCCTCCGTTCATTGCCACCCGCAAACCCTCGACGTTTTGCGCACCCGTGCCGAGCCTTTGGGCATCGACGTTGTGGTGGGCGACGAGCGTGAACTGACCGACGTGACGCCGTTCTTCGGCGCCTTGTTGCAATACCCGGCCAGCAACGGTGACGTGTTCGACTACCGCGAACTGACCGAGCGCTTCCACGCGGCGAATGCGCTGGTCGCGGTCGCTGCTGACCTGCTGGCCCTGACCGTGCTGACCCCGCCGGGCGAGTTCGGCGCCGACGTGGCCATCGGCAGCGCGCAACGCTTCGGCGTTCCGCTGGGCTTCGGTGGCCCGCACGCAGCGTACTTCTCCACCAAGGATGCGTTCAAGCGCGACATGCCGGGCCGTCTGGTCGGCGTTTCCGTGGACCGTTTCGGCAAGCCGGCCCTGCGCCTGGCCATGCAGACCCGCGAGCAACATATCCGTCGCGAGAAAGCCACCAGCAACATCTGCACCGCCCAGGTTCTGTTGGCCAACATCGCCAGCATGTACGCCGTGTACCACGGCCCGAAAGGCCTGACGCAGATCGCCAATCGCATTCATCACCTGACCGCGATCCTCGCCAAAGGCTTGAGCGCACTGGGCCTGAGCGTCGAGCAAGCCAGCTTCTTCGACACCTTGACGATCAAAACCGGCGCGCAAACGGCGGCCCTGCACGACAAGGCTCATGCGCAGAAGATCAACCTGCGCGTGGTCGATGCTGAGCGTCTGGGTCTGTCCCTCGACGAAACCAGCAGCCAGGCTGACGTCGAAACCCTGTGGAGCCTGCTGGCCGACGGCAAGGCACTGCCGGACTTCGCTGCATTGGCCGCTTCGGTCCAAAGCACCCTCCCGGCCGCACTGGTTCGCCAATCGCCAATCCTCAGCCACCCGGTGTTCAACCGTTATCACTCCGAAACCGAGCTGATGCGCTACCTGCGCAAACTGGCGGACAAGGACCTGGCCCTGGATCGCACCATGATCCCGCTGGGTTCCTGCACCATGAAACTCAACGCCGCCAGCGAAATGATCCCGGTGACCTGGGCTGAATTCGGTGCCCTGCACCCGTTCGCTCCGGCCGAGCAAAGCGCCGGCTATCAGCAACTGACCGATGAACTGGAAGCGATGCTCTGCGCCGCCACCGGTTACGACTCGATCTCCCTGCAACCGAACGCCGGTTCCCAGGGTGAATACGCCGGTCTGTTGGCGATTCGTGCCTACCACCAGAGCCGTGGCGAAGACCGTCGCGACATCTGCCTGATCCCGTCGTCCGCCCACGGCACCAACCCGGCCACCGCCAACATGGCCGGCATGCGTGTGGTTGTGACCGCGTGCGATGCCCGCGGCAACGTCGACATCGAAGACCTGCGTGCCAAGGCCATCGAGCACCGCGAACACCTCGCCGCGCTGATGATCACCTACCCGTCGACCCACGGCGTGTTCGAAGAAGGCATCCGTGAAATCTGCGGCATCATTCACGACAACGGCGGCCAGGTGTATATCGATGGCGCGAACATGAACGCCATGGTCGGCCTCTGCGCACCGGGCAAGTTCGGCGGCGACGTATCGCACCTGAACCTGCACAAAACCTTCTGCATCCCACACGGCGGTGGCGGCCCGGGCGTCGGCCCGATTGGCGTCAAGTCGCACCTGACGCCATTCCTGCCGGGCCACGCCCAGATGGAACGCAAGGAAGGCGCGGTCTGCGCGGCACCGTTCGGCAGCGCGAGCATTCTGCCGATCACCTGGATGTACATTCGAATGATGGGTGGCGCCGGCCTCAAGCGCGCTTCGCAATTGGCGATCCTGAATGCCAATTACATTTCCCGTCGCCTCGAAGAGCACTATCCAGTGCTGTACACCGGCAGCAACGGTCTGGTGGCGCACGAATGCATCCTCGACCTGCGTCCGCTGAAAGACAGCAGCGGCATCAGCGTCGATGACGTGGCCAAGCGCCTGATCGACTTCGGCTTCCACGCCCCGACCATGTCGTTCCCGGTGGCCGGCACGTTGATGATCGAGCCGACCGAAAGCGAATCCAAGGAAGAACTGGACCGCTTCTGCGACGCCATGATCCGCATCCGCGAAGAAATCCGCGCGGTGGAAAACGGCACGCTGGACAAGGATGACAACCCGCTGAAAAACGCCCCGCACACCGCTGCGGAAATCGTCGGCGAGTGGACTCATCCGTACAGCCGCGAGCAAGCCGTTTACCCGGTAGCGTCGCTGATCGAAGCCAAGTACTGGCCGCCGGTCGGTCGCGTCGACAACGTGTTTGGCGATCGCAACCTGGTCTGCGCCTGCCCGTCGATCGAAAGCTACGCTTGATCTATAGGGGGCGAGTTACTCGCCCCCTTCAAGAACACCGCACTCCCCCTGTGGGAGCTGGCTTGCCTGCTCCCACAGGATCGCAGTTCCCCATCGGATCTGTGTCGATCCTCATAACAAGAAACCGGAGAACAACCATGTCGTTAAGCGTGTTCGACCTGTTCAAAATTGGTATCGGCCCCTCCAGCTCCCACACCGTCGGCCCGATGCGTGCCGCTGCGCGCTTCGCCGAAGGTCTGCGCCGTGAAGGGCTGCTATCGGCAACCACCTGCGTCAAAGTCGAGCTCTACGGCTCGCTCGGCGCCACCGGCAAAGGCCACGGCAGCGACAAGGCCGTATTGCTGGGCTTGGAAGGCGAACACCCGGACACCGTGGACACCGAAACCGTCACCGCCCGCCTGCAAGAGATTCGCAGCAGCGGTCGCTTGAACCTGCTCGGTGAACACAGCATCGCGTTCAACGAGAAAGAACACCTGGCAATGATTCGTAAACCGTTGGCCTATCACCCCAACGGCATGATCTTTCGCGCGTTCGACGCGGCCGGCCTGCAAGTGCGCAGCCGCGAGTATTACTCGGTCGGTGGCGGGTTCGTGGTCGATGAAGACGCGGCCGGTGCCGATCGCATCGTTGAAGACGCCACACCGCTGACCTTCCCGTTCAAAAGCGCCAAGGACCTGCTTGGTCACTGCAGCACTTACGGTTTATCGATCAGTCAGGTGATGCTGACCAACGAAAGCGCCTGGCGCCCGGAAGCGGAAACCCGCGCCGGGCTGCTGAAGATCTGGCAAGTGATGCAAGACTGCGTCGCCGCCGGTTGCCGCAACGAAGGCATCCTGCCCGGTGGGCTGAAGGTCAAACGGCGGGCGGCGGCGCTGCATCGGCAACTGTGCAAAAACCCGGAATCGTCGCTGCGCGATCCACTGTCGGTGCTGGACTGGGTCAACCTGTACGCCCTGGCGGTCAACGAAGAAAACGCCAACGGCGGACGCGTGGTCACTGCGCCCACCAATGGTGCAGCCGGCATTATCCCGGCGGTGCTGCATTACTACATGCGCTTCATCCCCGGTGCCAACGAAGACGGCGTGGTGCGTTTTCTACTGACAGCTGCTGCGATTGGCATTCTGTACAAGGAAAACGCCTCGATCTCTGGCGCCGAAGTCGGCTGTCAGGGTGAAGTCGGCGTTGCATGTTCCATGGCGGCCGGCGCCTTGTGCGAAGTGCTGGGCGGTACGGTGCAGCAGGTGGAAAACGCGGCCGAAATCGGCATGGAACACAACCTCGGCCTGACCTGCGACCCGATTGGCGGACTGGTGCAAGTGCCTTGCATCGAGCGCAACGCCATGGGTTCGGTCAAGGCCATCAATGCGGTGCGCATGGCCCTGCGTGGCGACGGTCAGCACTTCGTCTCCCTCGACAAGGTCATCCGCACCATGCGCCAGACCGGCGCCGACATGAAAAGCAAATACAAGGAAACCGCCCGTGGCGGTTTGGCGGTCAACATTATCGAGTGCTGATGCGCGCATCTGCACTATTTTCAGGAGCTGTATATGTCCACCGAACAACTGTTGAAGACCCCGTTGCACGCACTGCACCTCGAACTCGGCGCCCGCATGGTGCCGTTCGCCGGTTATGACATGCCGGTGCAATACCCGTTGGGCGTGATGAAAGAACACCAGCACACCCGTGATCAGGCCGGGCTGTTCGATGTGTCGCACATGGGCCAGATCCGCCTGACCGGTGCCAACGCCGCCAAAGCCCTGGAAACCCTGGTACCGGTGGACATCATCGACCTGCCGGTGGGCATGCAGCGTTACGCGATGTTCACCAACGAGGCCGGTGGCATCCTCGACGACCTGATGGTCGCCAACCTCGGTAATGACGAACTGTTCCTGGTGGTCAACGCCGCCTGCAAGGACCAGGACTTGGCGCACCTGCGCAAGCACATCGGCGACCAGTGCACCATTGAACCGCTGTTCGAAGAGCGTGCCCTGCTCGCTCTGCAAGGCCCGGCTGCCGTCACCGTGCTCGCACGCCTGGCACCGGAAGTTGCGAAGATGACCTTCATGCAGTTCACCCGCGTGAAACTGTTGGGCGTGGACTGCTTTGTCAGCCGTTCGGGCTACACCGGTGAAGACGGTTACGAAATCTCCGTACCGGCGGCCAACGCCGAAGCGCTGGCTCGCGCCCTGCTGGCCGAACCGGAAGTGGAGGCCATCGGCCTCGGCGCCCGCGATTCCCTGCGCCTGGAAGCCGGCCTGTGCCTCTACGGCCACGACATGAACACCGAAACCACGCCGATCGAAGCAAGCCTGTTGTGGGCCATCTCCAAGGTTCGTCGTGCCGATGGTGCACGGGCCGGCGGCTTCCCTGGCGCCGAAACCGTGTTCGCCCAACAGCAAACCGGTGTCAGTCGCAAACGCGTTGGCCTGCTGCCGCAGGAACGTACACCGGTGCGTGAAGGTGCAGAGATCGTCAACGAAGCTGGCGAAATCATCGGCAGCGTCTGCAGCGGCGGCTTCGGTCCGACCTTGGGCGGTCCTTTGGCCATGGGTTACCTCGACAGCGCTTATACCGTTTTGGAAACGCCAGTTTGGGCCATTGTGCGTGGGAAAAAGGTGCCTTTGCTTGTAAGCAAAATGCCATTTGTTCCACAACGCTACTATCGTGGCTGATTGACTGTTTCTATAAGTAACGCGGTTGCGTTAACAGTGCACTAATCTGTAACGCAACCGCCATAAAATAGTGCATACGTTTCGTTTATGAACGTTACTTATAACAATCGAAAAGCAATGAACAACTCGATCGAATAAGCCCGCACTAGTGACCACTCTAATTGCCATCAACCTGAGGAAATCCGGGCCTTCGCGGGGCTTGTTTTTTCTCCCGTAGTTGGCGTAGAGTTTGTTCACTGTGTTTGCATGGGTCGCTTGGAAATCGTGACCTGGGCAGTAGCCTACAAGTTAGCTACATCCCGCTCGACGTCTTCTTACTCTCCTGCAACCAGCCCCAGTACTCTTTCACGAGAAGGAGACTGTCATTCATTTTTGCGTCAAAGGAAATAAGAAATGTCCCAACGTCAGAGCGGTACCGTCAAGTGGTTTAACGACGAGAAAGGTTTTGGTTTTATCACTCCAGAAAGCGGTCCGGATCTGTTCGTGCATTTCCGCGCTATTCAGGGCAACGGCTTCAAGAGCCTGAAAGAAGGCCAGAAAGTGACGTTCGTTGCTGTGCAAGGCCAGAAAGGCATGCAGGCTGACGAAGTACAAGCAGAAGGCTAATCTTCTGTTACGAAAAAGCCCCTGATGGTGACATCAGGGGCTTTTTTGTGCGCGCAAATCCGTAAAATGGCTTCTTTTTTCCGTTCAGAGGCAGCCATGTCGAAACACCTGCTCAACCCCCAAGGCGACTTTCCCGCCGCAGGCCTGGGTCGTCGCCTGGCAGCGATGTTCTACGACTTCCTGCTGTGCACCGCGCTGCTGATCGTCACCAGCGGCATTTACAAGATGATCCAGATGGCGATCATCGGCGAAGACCGGATGCGCACCCTGACCGAGGCCGGCGCCTTGGACGGTGACCCACTGCTGTCGACGGTTCTGCTGTTTGTGCTGTTCGGCTTCTTCGCCAAGTTCTGGACCTGGTCGGGCCAGACCCTGGGCATGCAGGTGTGGTGCATCCGCGTACAAAACGCCGACGGTTCATCCATCAGCCTGTGGCAGGCGCTGCTGCGCTTTGTGGTGTCGATCGCGTCCTGGTTATGCCTCGGGCTGGGGTTCTTCTGGTCGCTGTTCGACAAACAGAAGCGCAGCTGGCATGACATCTACTCCAACACCCAGTTGGTGCGGATTCCGAAGAAGACCAAATAATCCTCAGATGCAAAAACGCCCCGATCAAACCGGGGCGCTTTTTTGGCTCACTGCCAACGAATCAGGCGTTACCCGCCAGCTTCATCCGCGCCGCCTGCGTGAAATCGAGCATCCGCTTCAACGGCCGAATCGCCTGCGGAATCAACGCCGGGTCGACGAAGATCTCGTTGGTCCCCTCCTTCAAGCTCTTCAGCGTGCGTTCAAGGGTGTTCATCGCCATCCACGGGCAATGCGCGCAACTGCGGCAAGCCGCGCCGTTACCGGCCGTTGGCGCTTCGATAAAGACCTTGTCCGGGCACAACTGCTGCATCTTGTAGAAGATGCCGCGGTCGGTGGCAACGATCAGGGTCTTGTTCGGCAGGCTTTGCGCAGCAGCGATCAGCTGACTGGTGGAACCCACCGCATCGGCCAATTCGATCACGGCGGTCGGCGACTCCGGATGCACCAGAATGGCCGCGTCCGGGTACAGCGCTTTCATGTCTTCAAGCTGCTTGGCCTTGAACTCTTCGTGAACGATGCAGGCACCGTCCCACAGCAGCATGTCGGCGCCGGTCTGGCGCTGGATGTAAGTGCCCAGGTGCTTGTCCGGGCCCCAGATAATGGTTTCGCCGTTATCCATCAGGCTTTCGACGATTTCCAGCGCGCAACTGGAAGTCACCACCCAATCCGCCCGGGCTTTGACTGCCGCCGAGGTGTTGGCATACACCACCACCGTGCGTTCCGGGTGCTGATCGCAGAACGCCGAGAACTCGTCCACCGGGCAACCCAGGTCCAGCGAGCAGGTCGCTTCCAGGGTCGGCATCAGCACACGTTTTTCAGGGTTGAGGATTTTCGCGGTTTCACCCATGAATTTCACACCGGCGACCACTACGGTCTTGGCCGGGTGAGCATTGCCGAAGCGGGCCATCTCCAGAGAGTCGGAGACGCAGCCACCGGTTTCTTCGGCCAGGGCCTGAATGACTGGATCGCAATAGAAGTGGGCAACCAGCACCGCGTCCTGAGCTTTGAGCTCGGCTGCGATGGCTGTGCGGTAATAAGCCTCTTCCTCGGCCGTCAGCGGCTTGGGCTGCTTGGCGTCGAGGTGGGCTTGAACCAGAAGGCGTTCGGAAATCTGCGTCATGTTCGCAAGACCTGCAGGCGCTTTCGCGCGAAAGTCGAGTATACACCCGGCTCCGGACCCTTCGGGGTACCGCCGGGAGAGTGAGTATTCATCAGGCACGGACAGCGTTGAAGCTGCGCAAGGCTACAGAATATCCGGCGGATGCAAAAGATGATTCTGACCTGTGTCACTCGGTGCGATCCCGAACCAGGACAACCTCAAATCGCAGGCAAAAAAAAACCCGGAAATCCTCACTTACGTGGGCCTTCCAGATTTTTTAAAATGGTGGGTCGTGTGGGATTCGAACCTACGACCAATTGGTTAAAAGCCAACTGCTCTACCAACTGAGCTAACGACCCGCTGTGTGGTGGCGCGTATAATACTGATTTTTAAGGACTATTCAACACCTAATTTGAAATAAATCAAAAATAAGGTGTCGGGTCGCTGATTCCGGCCGCCGCAAAGCCTTCTGCACGCAGACGGCAGCTGTCGCATTTACCGCAAGCACGGCCGTTATCGTCCGCCTGATAGCAGGAAACGGTCAGCCCGTAATCGACGCCAAGCTTCACGCCCGCCTGAACGATCTGCGCCTTGCTCAGGTTCTGCAGGGGCGCCTGGATACGGAAGCCATTCCCTTCTACACCGGCTTTGGTCGCCAAATTAGCCATGCGCTCGAAGGCTTCGATGAACTCGGGACGGCAATCCGGGTAACCGGAGTAATCCACCGCGTTGACACCGATAAAGATGTCACGCGCACCCAGCACTTCGGCCCATCCCAACGCCAGGGACAGAAACACCGTGTTGCGCGCCGGCACATAAGTCACCGGAATGCCTTCGCTCGGCGCCTCCGGTACGTCGATGGAACTGTCGGTCAGGGCCGAGCCGCCGATACCGTTCAGGTTCAGGCCGATCACCTTGTGCTCGACCACACCCAAGTCGCGGGCAACACGCTCGGCGGCCTGCAGTTCGGCACGGTGGCGCTGACCGTAATCGAAGCTCATGGTGTAGCAGCTATAGCCTTCGGCACGGGCCATGGCCACGACCGTCGCCGAGTCCAGGCCACCGGACAGCAGGATGACCGCACGTTTTTCAGCAGTGTTCAGTTGTTCAGTCATTTCAGCGCCCCGGCTCGTCATTCCAAAGATATTTATGCAGCTGCAATTGCAGACGCACTGGCAGATTGTCCGCCACCACCCAGTCCGCGAGATCACGTGCATTCAGGTCATGGTGGCTCGGCGAGAACAGGACTTCGCCGGCACGCTCGTTCAAACCGTATTGAATCAGCTTGGACACGGCCCAGTCATAGTCTTCCCGCGAGCAGATGACAAACTTCACCTGATCGTTGGGCGTGAGCAGTTCGATGTTCTCGTAGCGGTTGCGGTGGGCTTCTTTCGAACCCGGGGTTTTCAGGTCGACGACGCGACTGACCCGTGGATCGACCGCCGAGATGTCCAGCGCACCACTGGTTTCCAGCGACACTTCGTAACCGGCGTCACACAACTGCTTGAGCAAGGGAATGGCATTGGGTTGCGCCAGGGGCTCACCGCCCGTGACACAGACGTAACGCGGGCGAAAACCGGCCACTTGCTCGAGGATGTCGTCGAGCGTGCGGAGGGTGCCGCCAGTGAACGCGTAGGCGCTGTCGCAGTATTGGCAACGCAATGGGCAACCGGTCAGGCGCACAAAAACAGTGGGCAGCCCGGCAGTCCGCGTTTCACCCTGCAACGAGTAGAAAACTTCGGTGATTCTCAATGTGTCTTGCATAGTCGCCACGGGCGTAACAGCTAAACAGGCTGTCCGCCTCCGTCAGGCACTTCAAGGAACCCCGCCAACGCGCAGATCCCAAAAAGCGTGTTTCATAAAAAGGGCATGAATTCTAACGAAAAAACCCGCGACAAGCGCGGGTTTCTTCAAAACGGGCCAAACAGGCTTACATGCGCTGCAAGTCCCGTTGCGCCAGCTGAGCGGCGGAAGTGCCCGGATATTGGGACACGACCTGTTGCAGAATGCCTTTGACCCGGTCGGTATGACCGAGACGACGCTCTACATCAGCGAGCTTGTACAGCGAATCAGGCACTTTGGGGTGCTTGGGGTACAACTGCGAAACCTTGGCAAATGCCTGACCTGCACCTTGCAGATCACCTTTGGCCAGGTTCACTTCACCCAACCAGTACTGGGCATTGCCCGCGTATTGGCTGTTCGGGTATTTGCGCAGGAATGCGGCGAAAGCCTGGCTGGCCTTGTCGAAATCCTTGGCTTTGATCAGGTCGAAGGCTGCATCGTAATACAGTTTTTCCTTCGCCGGGTCAGCCGGTTCGCCACCCGCGGCCGGGGCTTGAGCGGCAGCCGCTCCCGCACCTGCGCCGGCTGCTGCACCGGGGGCATTCAAATTGCCACCGGTGGAAGAATTATCAGGAGTCGCGGCTGGTGCAACGCCGGTTCCTATGCGCCGATCAAGATCCTGATATCGCTCCAGGTTCTCTTGCTTCATGCGCGCTACATCATTTTGCAGAACCTCGATGATGCCTTGTTGGCGCGAGATCTGCTCCTGCATCGATTGCAGTTGGTTGAACAGCTCGCCCTGTGCCGAGACAGGGGCCGAAACCCCTCCCCCGGCATAGGCGCCGTTCGTACCGTAACCCGCAGGCGGATAACTGCTCCCGCTATTGTTATAGCCGGAGTTGTCCTCGACCACAGGAACCGCAGCCCACACCGCAAGCGGTGCGAGACTGAGAGCCAAAACAGTTACAGCACGACGGCACGTTCGCATGACGAATTACTTACGCAGTTCGACGCGACGGTTTTGAGCCCAGGACTGCTCGTCGTTGCCGGTAGCAACTGGACGCTCTTCGCCGTAGGAAACCAGTTCCAGCTGAGCTGGGGAAACACCTTGCAGTACCAGGTAGCGCTGAACGGCTTTCGCACGACGCTCGCCCAGTGCCATGTTGTACTCACGAGTACCACGTTCGTCGGTGTTGCCTTCCAGAACAACGCGAGCGCCGTTTGCTTTCAGGTCTTTGGCGTGAACGTCCAGAGCGCGCATGGCTTCTGGCTTCAGGTCCGAGCTGTCGTATTCGAAGTAGAAGGTGGTGATTGCGCGCAGAGCAGCTTCTTCGCTCAGGGAGCCGTCAACTGCACCAGTGTTAGCGCCGTAACCAGCGTTTGGATCTACAGCGCCTTCACCGGCGTTGTCGCCGCCTTTGGACGAGCAACCTACAGCTACAGCCATGGCCAGAGCCAGCGCAGCAAATTTACCAAACTTCAGCATTTCCATCGTGAAACTCCTAATGAACCCCAGTGTGTTAAGTAAAACGTATAGCGCCGCGTCAGTTCAGGTAAGGGGACCAGGACGGTTCTCTGACTTCGCCTTGTGCGGTAGGAAGCGGGAGCCTCACGCGTCCATTAATAGACACGAGCATCAAGACTCCCCGGCCCTGCTGGCGGGTGGCGTAGATTACCATGGTGCCGTTGGGCGCAACAGTAGGAGACTCGTCCAGAGTGCTATCAGTGAGGATCTTTACACTACCGCGCTGCAAATCCTGGGCCGCCACCTTGAAGTTGGTGAAACCGTCCTGGCGGTGAATCATCACCAGGGTCTTTTCATCGGCCGACAGTTTAGGGTTGGCGTTGTAGTTACCAATGAAGGTCACACGCTCCGCACCACCACCGCCTGCGCTGGTTTTATAGATCTGAGGCTTGCCGCCACGGTCGGAGGTGAAGTAGATGGTCGAACCATCCTTACCCCAGAACGGTTCGGTGTTGATGCCAGGACCATTGGTGACACGGGTGATCTGACGCGACCCCAGGTTCATCACGTAGATGTCCGGGTTACCGTCTTTCGACAATACGAATGCCAGGCGATTGCCATCCGGCGACCAGGCTGGCGCGCCATTCAGGCCTTCGAAGTTGGTGATCTGCTCACGGCGACCAGTGTCGATGTTCTGCATGAAAATGCGCGGACGCTTCTGCTCGAACGACACGTAGGCAATGCGCTTGCCATCCGGTGCGAAACGCGGCGACAGGATTGGCTCGCGCGATTGCAGCAGCGTCACGGCACGGGCACCGTCGTAGTCCGAACGTTGCAGTGTGTAGCGAGTGTTCTTCTCGGAGAAACGCTCGGCCGTCACGTACAGCAGACGTGTCGAGAACGCACCTTTGATACCGGTGAGTTTTTCGAACGACTGGTCGGAGATGTAGTGCGCCATGTCGCGCAGTTGATCGACGCCGCCCGACACGCTGCCGGTCAGCACTTGCTGCTCGGTGGCGACGTTGAACAGTGCGTACTGCACCTGCAGGCGACCGCCCGCCGGAACAATGCTGCCGACCATGACGTACTGGGCACCCACCGCCTTGAAGTCACGGTAGATGATTTCGCTGGCCTGGCTTGGCTGGCTGATCATGTTCTGCTTTGGAATCGGCGCGTAGTAACCCGAATTGCGCAGGTCGTTACCGATAATCTCAGCCATGTCGTCCGGCAGCACGCTACCGCCCTGGAAGCCGAAAGGCACAACGGCAATTGGAGTTGCCTGGGAGCTGCCACTGCTGACCAGGATATTTTTTTCATCTGCCGTGGCCAGTCCTGCAAAGCAGAACATGACTACAAGCAGTCCTCGAAGAAGGTTTCTCACAAGGCTAAATCCTCAGGTGTGAATGTCATCTTGAATGAACGATAGGGTGCGAAATCAGCTGGCTTCAGACCCTGCATTTCGGTCAATCGACCAATATTTTTTACAGCCGCGACTGCAGAACTGTCGAACGGCGCGTCACCGCTGGAATGAGCAACCGAAACACCGGAGATCGTTCCGTCAGGGAGCATGTTGATTTGCAGAATCACCTTCATGCCCTTGCGGGCCGACGGTGGCTGCGCCCAACCTTCAGATGCTCGCGAACGAATCAGATCATCAAAGTTGCCCGCGGTTTCATCGCCTTGCTCATCCGCCAAAGCCTGCTGACGCTCGGTCTTATCGGACAGCAAGTCAGCCAGAGCCTGAGCCTTCTTGTCCTCTACCGACTTGCGAGCCGCATCCTGCGCTTTCTTCTTCGCAGCATCGGCAGTCGCTTTCTTCTTCGCGTCTTCGGCGATTTTCTTCTTCGCCTCTTCCGCTTCAGCTTTCTTCTTGGCGTCTTCCGCGGCTTTCTTCTTCGCGTCTTCGACGATCTTTTTCTTCGCTTCTTCAGCGGCCGCTTTCTTGGCCTCTTCTTCAGCAGCTTTTTTGGCTTCTTCTTCGGCTTTCTTCTTGGCTATATCAGCCAATTGTTTCTCTTCGGCCTTTTTGGCTTCGGCGGTCTTCTTCGCTTCGTCGGCTTTCTTGGCTTCATCAGCCTTTTTCGCCTCTTCCGCTTTCTTCGACTCGTCGGCCTTCTTGGCTTCCTCGGCCTTTTGAGCCGCTTCTTCTTTCTTTTGTTCCGCAGCCTTCACCGCTTCCTGCTCGACCTTCTTCTGTTCCATCTGCTCGACTTCGGTCTGACGCGCAGCAGATTTCTGCGCCTCACCCGCGATCTTCTGATTGGTCTGGGTGGTCGCCCGACTTTTCGATTTCAGCTGGTACAGGGTTGCCTGGACAATCGGCTTGGCCGGCGGCAGCTCCGGTGTGAAGGCGAAACTGACGAACAGCATGCCGAACACCAGCACGTGCAAGACAATCGCCCAGACACTAGGCCAGAAGTAGCTTTCCGAGGCGGACGGCTCTCGCAGTTGCTGCATCAGGGCGCCTCGGTAATCAAGCCAACATTACCGACCCCGGCCTTCTGCAACCCGCCCATGGCGCCCATGACGGCGCCATAATCGACGGTTTTGTCGCCACGAATGAACACCTGCGTGCGCTTGCCGTTACCGTTACCAACGCGAATGATCTTGGTCACGGCGTCGGTCATTTGCGGCAAGGTCATGGCCTTGTCCTGCTGCTTTTCGGTGTCGACTTCGCTGCCAAGGTTCCAGTAGTAGGTCTTGTCAGCCTTGATCGAAATGGTCAGGACCTGAGTGTTGTTGTCCTGCGGCAAGGCTTCGCTGGAAACCTTGGGCAGATCAACTTTCACGCCCTGATTGAGCATCGGCGCGGTCACCATGAAGATGACCAGCAGTACCAGCATCACGTCGATGTAAGGCACCACGTTCATCTCGGCAACCGGCTTGCGCTTTTTGCGAGCTCGAGCGATTAAAGCCATTGGAAATTACCTGCTTATTCTTCGCTGGTGTGCACTTTACGGTGCAGGATCGCCTGGAATTCGTCGGCGAAGGTGTAATAGCGGCCCAGCAGGGTTTCGCTGCGGGCAGCAAAACGGTTGTAGGCGATAACGGCCGGGATGGCGGCGAACAGACCGATCGCAGTAGCAACCAGTGCTTCGGCGATACCTGGAGCCACAGTGGCCAGGGTCGCTTGCTGGGCGGTCGCCAGACCACGGAAGGAGTTCATGATGCCCCAGACTGTACCGAACAGACCGATGTACGGGCTGACGGAACCGACGGTGGCGAGGAACGGCAGGCTCTGCTCGAGCTTCTCTTCCTCACGGGAGATGGCTACGCGCATGGCACGCGCCACGCCTTCCATGACCGCTTCCGGATCAACGCCCGACTGCTGGCGCAGACGGGAGAATTCCTTGAAGCCGGCACGGAAGATCTGCTCGACGCCGGAATCCGGATCAGGGTTGCTGCCAGCCTGACGGTAGAGTTTGGACAGGTCGATACCGGACCAGAAGCGCTCTTCAAAGCTCTCCAGGGCACGTCGACCGGCGCGCAGCAAGTTGCTGCGCTGAAAGATCATGATCCACGAGGTCACCGATGCGGCTACCAGAATCAGCATTACCAGTTGCACCACGACACTGGCATTGCTGACCAGGCTCCACATGGAGGAATGGTCGACGACGTTAGCTTCCACGCTTTATCTCCTGCTTTGAGTGTGTACCCGCGCCGCTCACGTCGGCAAAGGCCGCACGTAGAGCTTCGGGAATGGCCCGGGGTTTCAAACTGTTAGTGCGCACACAGGCCACCAGAAACTGCCCTTCGCAGAGCAGCACGTTATCCGTAGCCCGCCTGACCTGCTGTTTGAAGCGCAGGCTGACCCGGTTCAATTCAATTACTTCGGCGCTTACCAGCAGCTCGTCGTCCAGTCGCGCCGGCGCGTGATAACGCGCTTCGCTGGAATGCACGACGAACAACAGGTCCTCCCCTGCCAGCGCCGACTGGGCAAAGCCCAGCTCTCGGAGCCGCTCGGTTCGAGCCCGTTCCATAAACTTGAGGTAATTGACGTAATACACGATGCCGCCGGCATCGGTGTCCTCGTAATAAACGCGACAACGATGTGCGAACGGCTCAAGCCCGTTTTGCGCGCGCATACTCTAGTGCTTACTCCTCAGGTTGCCAATCCGGCCAGGCAACTGTTTTTCATTGATTCGCGGCTTTCTGGCGAAAGTACCGTCCTGGGACAGCACAAACCCTGAATAAATCAGCGCGCAAAGGTGATTAATCGTCCACGGCATCGAGGAACTCGTCTACCACGGGCATCTCGCCCAATCGTGACGGAATGTTTAAGCCGAAGTGCAAATACGCATGCCGGGTCACTACCCGCCCCCGCGGCGTGCGCATGATATAGCCCTGCTGGATCAGGTACGGCTCCAGCACATCTTCAATGGTGTGGCGTTCTTCGCTGATAGCAGCGGCCAGACTGTCCACCCCCACCGGCCCACCGTCGAACTTCTCGATCATGGTCAACAGCAGGCGTCGGTCCTGATGGTCGAAGCCACGCTCATCGACATCCAGCAGGTTCAAGGCCAGGTCGGCGATTGGTTTGGTGATGTGACCCTTGGCACGAACCTCGGCAAAATCCCGGACCCGGCGTAGCAAACGGTTGGCGATTCGCGGTGTGCCACGGGCACGCCGGGCGATTTCAAAGGCGCCTTCCGGGTCCAGCGGCAAACCGAGAATGTTCGCCGAACGGCTGACAATCGTTGCCAGGTCGGCGGTGCTGTAGAACTCCAGGCGCTGGACGATTCCGAAACGGTCGCGCAACGGGTTGGTCAGCATACCGACACGGGTCGTCGCGCCAACCAGGGTAAACGGTGGCAGATCGAGCTTGATCGAGCGCGCCGCCGGCCCTTCGCCGATCATGATGTCGAGCTGGAAATCTTCCATGGCCGGGTACAGCACTTCTTCGACGATCGGCGACAACCGATGGATCTCGTCGATGAACAGCACGTCATGGGGCTCAAGGTTGGTCAGCAATGCAGCCAGATCACCAGGACGCTCGAGGACCGGCCCCGAGGTGCTTTTGATCGACACGCCCATTTCCTGGGCAATGATGTTGGCCAGGGTGGTTTTACCCAGACCCGGCGGGCCGAAAATCAGGGTGTGATCCAGCGATTCATTGCGCCCGCGCGCGGCCTGGATGAACAACTCCATTTGCTCGCGAACGGTCGGCTGGCCAATGTATTCGGCCAGGCTGACGGGACGAATCGCCCGGTCCTGGACTTCTTCGCGCTCACGGGGGCCACCCGTAGCGGCGATCAGACGATCAGCTTCAATCACTTAGATCATTCCCTTCAGGGCACGACGAATCATGTCTTCACTGCTCAAACCTTTCTCCTTGATCGCGGAAATCGCCTTGCTGGCTTCCTGCGGCTTGTAGCCCAGGGAAATCAGCGCGCTGACCGCGTCATTTTCGGCGGCAGCGACTTGTTGCGCTGGCGCATCCGGCTGGTTCGGCACCAACGCAAACATGCTCGGTACGGTTTCCCAGGCTTTGAAGCGATCCTTGAGTTCCACCAGCAAACGCTCGGCAGTCTTCTTGCCAACGCCCGGCACCTTGGTCAGTGCCGAGGTGTCCTGGGACTGCACGCAACGGATCAACTCGTCGACTTCCAGGCTCGACATCAGGGCCAGCGCCAGTTTCGGCCCTACCCCATTGAGACGGATCAGTTCGCGAAAAAAGTCTCGCTCACGCTTGCCGAAGAAGCCATAGAGTAACTGCGCGTCTTCGCGTACGACCAAATGGGTGTGCAGGGTCAGCGGTTCACCGACCGACGGCAAGCGATAAAGCGTGGTCATGGGCACTTCCAGCTCATACCCCAGACCGTTTACATCCAGAATCAGGTGCGGCGGCTGTTTCTCAGCCAAAGTGCCGCGCAAGCGTCCAATCACGTTTCAGATCCTTGAGCGTTGGCCAGATCAGTGCTGGCGACTGACAGAACAAGGGTTTTGCACCGACTACACAGGCGCAAAACCCTCATCCCACAAAAAATGATTGCTGATGCTATCAGAGACGCAGGCGCCCGCCACGACTGCGTGCCGCGCCCAGGCCATGGGGCAACAGGCTGGAACGGGTGTGAGCGTGGCAAATCGCGATGGCCAGGGCATCCGAGGCATCGATTTGCGGCTTGCTGGTCAGTTTCAGCATGTGCATGACCATCATTTGCACTTGTTCTTTATTGGCGGCGCCGGTGCCGACCACGGCCTGCTTGACCTGGGTTGCGGTGTACTCGGCAATTTCCAGGCTCTCTTCGGCGCCGGCGACAATCGCCGCGCCACGGGCCTGCCCCAGTTTCAGCGCGGAGTCAGCATTGCGCGCCATGAACACCTTTTCGATGCCCATGGTGACCGGACCATAAGTCTGAATGATTTCACGCACACCGCGATAGACGATCTGCAGACGCTCATGCAACTCGCCGGCACCGGTGCGGATACAGCCCGATGCCACGTAAACACAACCACGGCCAGTATCGCGAACAATGCCGTAACCGGTGATACGCGAGCCGGGGTCGATACCAAGAATTAAAGTCATAACGCCTGCGAAGCTAGTGCGAATATCTGAGAGTAACCGTAGGAGCTGCCGAAGGCTCGGGCCGCGTTCGGACGATCTTTAAAATAAATAGCTGAAAATCAAAAGATCGCAGGCTTCGCCAGCACCTGCAGGGCTGATGAAGGCTGCGATCTTTATAAAGGCATCAACCGAGCTGTGCGGCCACCGCCTCCGGAATGTCCGCGTTGGAATACACGTTCTGCACGTCATCCAGGTCTTCGAGCATGTCGATCAGCTTGAGAACCTTCTCGGCGCCTTCCAGATCCAGTTCGGCACTGGTGGTCGGCAACATGACGATTTCCGCATCGCTGCCCTTGAAGCCTGCGGCCTCCAAGGCGTTACGCACGGAATAGAAGCCGGCGAACGAGGTAAACACGTCGATGGAGCCGTCTTCGTTGGTCACCACGTCATCGGCGTCGGCTTCCATGGCGGCTTCCATCAGCGCGTCCTCATCAACCCCTGGCGCGAAGGAAATCTGCCCTTTGCGTTCGAACAGATAAGCCACCGAACCGTCGGTACCGAGGTTGCCGCCGCACTTGCTGAACGCATGGCGAACAGCGGCTGCGGTACGGTTGCGATTATCGGTCATGCATTCGACCATCACCGCCACGCCGCCCGGGCCATAGCCTTCGTAGGTCAGCTCGACCATGTCATCGGTGTCGGCAGCGCCGGCACCACGGGCCACCGCGCGGTCGATGATGTCACGGCTCATGTTTGCGCCCAGCGCTTTATCCAGCGCCAGACGCAGACGCGGGTTGGAGCCCGGATCAGCGCCGCCCTGACGGGCAGCGACCGTCAGTTCACGAATCCACTTGGTGAAAATCTTGCCCTTCTTGGCATCCTGACGTTCTTTGCGGTGCTTGATGTTCGCCCACTTGGAATGACCCGCCATAACTCGCTCCGAATTTCTCTTTGAAACATCGCCCGCCACACAGGGAGTGTCGGCCAGCAACAAAAAATCTCGACCTAAAGAAAAGGCGCATCCCAAAAGGATGCGCCTTTGCGGTCAGCTTTACTCTGCCTTTGGCGTTTCGCGCAGACGAATGTGCAGTTCGCGCAACGCCTTGGCATCTACCACGCCCGGAGCCTGCGTCATCACGTCCGCAGCACTCTGGGTTTTCGGGAAGGCGATCACTTCACGGATCGACTGGGCGCCGGTCATCAGCATCACCAGACGGTCCAGACCGAAGGCCAGACCACCGTGCGGCGGCGCGCCATATTTCAGGGCGTCGAGCAGGAAGCCGAATTTCTCTTCCTGTTCCGCTTCGTTGATACCCAACAGACGGAACACCGACTGTTGCATTTCCTTGCGGTGGATACGGATCGAACCGCCACCCAGCTCGGTGCCGTTCAGGACCATGTCGTAGGCGCGGGACAAAGCGCCGGCCGGGTTGGCTTCCAGCTCTTCAGGAGTGCACTTCGGCGCGGTGAACGGGTGGTGCAAGGCGCTGAAGCTGCCGTCGTCGTTCTCTTCGAACATCGGGAAGTCGACGACCCACATTGGCGCCCACTTGCAGGTCAGCAGCTCGAGGTCATGACCCAGCTTGATCCGCAGCGCGCCCAGGGCTTCGCTGACGATCTTGGCTTTGTCGGCGCCAAAGAACACGATGTCACCATCGACCGCACCCACGCGATCGAGGATCACGTTCAGGTTGGCTTCCGGGATGTTTTTCACGATCGGCGACTGCAGACCTTCAACACCGGCAGCACGCTCGTTGACCTTGATGTACGCCAGGCCCTTGGCTCCGTAGATGCCGACGAACTTGGTGTAATCGTCGATCTGCTTGCGCGGCATGCTCGCCCCGCCTGGAACGCGCAAGGCGGCGATACGGCATTTCGGGTCATTGGCCGGGCCACTGAACACCTTGAAATCGACTTCCTTGAGCTGATCGGCAACATCCACCAGTTCCAGCGGGTTACGCAGGTCTGGCTTGTCGGAACCGTAGCGGCGCATGGCCTCTTCGAAGGTCATGTGCGGGAATTCGCCGAATTCCAGACCCAGCACTTCCTTGAACAGGTTGCGGATCATGCCTTCGGTCAGGCCCATGATGTCTTTTTCATCGAGGAAGCTGGTCTCGATGTCGATCTGAGTGAATTCCGGCTGACGGTCGGCACGCAGGTCTTCGTCGCGGAAGCACTTGGCGATCTGGTAGTAACGGTCGAAGCCGGCCACCATCAACAGCTGCTTGAACAGCTGAGGCGATTGCGGCAAGGCGAAGAACGAACCGGCGTGAGTACGGCTCGGCACCAGATAGTCACGCGCGCCTTCCGGCGTTGCACGGGTCAGGATCGGCGTCTCGACGTCGAGGAAACCGTTCTCGTCCAGATAGCGGCGGATGCTGGTAGTCATGCGCGAACGCAGACGCAGCTTCTCGGCCATTTCAGGGCGACGCAGATCAAGGAAGCGATAACGCAGGCGGGTTTCTTCGCCAACGTCGGAGAACTCGTTCAGCGGGAACGGCGGGGTTTCCGATTCGTTCAGCACTTCCAGCTCGTAGCCCAGGACCTCGATCATGCCCGACGCCATGTTGGCGTTGGTTGCACCGGCCGGACGCAGGCGAACCTTGCCGGTGATCTTCACGACGTACTCGCTGCGCACGCGATCGGCGGCGGCGAAGCTCTCGGCACGGTCCGGATCGAACACCACCTGGGCCAGACCGTCACGATCACGGATATCGAGGAAAATCACCCCGCCATGGTCACGGCGACGGTGAACCCATCCGCAAAGGGTAATTTCCTGGCCTTCCAGGCTTTCGTTCAGTTGGCCGCAATAATGGCTGCGCATCATGGTAGTGGTTTCACTTCTCGTAATTCGAAATTCGGGTGGAGGTCTTACCGCACCACCGCACTTGAATAAGGTGCCAGATGATGCAAGAGCTCGCGCGTGTCGTTCAACCCGGGCGCTAGACCCTAGTCAGCTTTGTCGCCACCGGCCAGATTTTTCTTGGAACCGGTCTTGAAGTCGGTTTCGTACCAGCCGGTGCCACTGAGGCGGAAACCGGGCATGGACAGCATCTTTTTAAGCTCTGGCGCCTGGCAGGCAGGGCAGTCGACCAGCGGTGCTGCGCTGATCTTTTGAATGGCTTCCAACTGATGACCACAGGAAGCACATTGGTAATCGTACATCGGCATGGGGGTTGTCTCGGCGATCAGATTGCTACCGCGCATGCAGGGCTTTGCGGCAAAGAGCGGGATTATATCCATTAAATGCTGCCTGTGCAGCCGTAAGACTGCACAGACCGACACTCGACTCATTCAGCTGCTCTCGCTAAGCCATGACGGGGCAACTGCCCTCCTTCAGGCTGTGCACGACACAGACAACCCGCACCAGCCCGGTGAAGTTTTTCACCCCGCCATGGCGCAAGTGCACCTCACGATCCACATGGGACAACAGCGCGCTGACCGAGCAGCAATTAACCTTGGCCATGTCGCCCAAAATATCCCAATAGACCTGCTCAAGCCGCAAACAGGTCGCAAAACCATTCAAACGCACTGACCGGGATAAGGGCTGGACCAGCCCCATATCGAATTCGCTGACAAGTGAATCAATCCTTATATCCTTGAGTGGACCGATCCTCCCCTCGCCTTGTCTGTCTTCATGAACCATACCGTTGACACTCCTTTGTCATCCTTGCTGCTTGTAAAGGCCATATTCCGTTTCCTTATAAAAGCGCAGGCGCTACGGTATATCCAGATGACTTTATGACCATCAACGTAGGATAAGCCAACAACGGAGGCGCGATCATGGAGCTCGTCCTAGGCCGGACGATTTCCTACGAAAACTGACGCAACATCACTCAACGAAAAGGCGAAAGATCCGAGAAACACAGCGCACGAATCACACTCGGCAGCGTCATCCGCGCACCATGCCAATGGAAACGCCGCCGGACCGCCTGATTTGAGTAGCCGCAGGCTTTGCTGTTAAATAGGCAGTGTGTCGCTACCACCTATTTTCCGGGGGCTGCGCATAGGCTGATATCAGGTACGTGCCCAACGCCTCTTATTGTTCTGAAGCGAACCGTGCTCTATCAGCTCTTCCTTGTGATCCGTCTTAACGTGAGTTAATCAAAATGTTGAAAATCGTCCACCTGCTAATGGGCGCAGCAGCCCTGCTGCTGTCCTTCATCCCTAGCCTGCGATCCGAAGCGGCACCTTACCTGCAACAACCCGATGCGCTGTACCTGGCCTTTTTCGGCCTGCTCAACCTCACCCTCGCGCCTGTTATCCCTTACTGGAACAAAGGCCCGCGTCATCAATTGCAAAACCTGGTCAGCGCCTTGCTGGTTCTGGCTGTCGTGCTGCAAACCCTGACGCTGATCGCCCCGATGCCTGTCATCGCCGGTCAACCTGCCGTTCTGTTCAGCCTGGTCGCTGCCCTGATCGCCGTATTCCTGCACTTGGCCATCAGTTTCTACAAATCTTCACCGACCGCCGCCGCGCCAAGCTATGACATGAGCAACCGCGATACTGGCACCGTCAAATGGTTCAACACCTCCAAAGGCTTCGGCTTTATTTCCCGTGACTCCGGCGATGATATTTTCGTGCATTTCCGGGCGATTCGCGGTGAAGGCCACCGCGTTCTGGTGGAAGGCCAGCGCGTGGAGTTCTCTGTCATGAATCGTGACAAAGGCCTGCAAGCCGAAGATGTGATCGCCGCACTGCCGCGCCGCTGATTCAAGGCTAAAAAAAACCGCGAACAGCTTGGCTGTTCGCGGTTTTTTATTGCCTGTTTCCTAGTAATGGGGCGGTGGCGCCTCTTCTTCTTCAAGCGTCGCAAACTGGCCGGCCATTTCCTCCTGCCGCTTGAGCAACGCCGACATTTGCAATTGCAGACGCTCGACCACCCGCTGCTGCGCCACCAGCACATCATTCAATGCCTGGATGGTGTCATCCTGAAACGCCAGCCGGCTTTCCAGATCGGTAACGCGGTCGTCCAGGCTCATGATTCAGCCCTCCAGAAACTTGAAATCGTCGGTCAATACCAGACGCAGTCGCTCGCGAATCGTCGCGATCTGCTCTGAACTGTATGGCTTGGCCTCCTGTTTGCCCCAGATCGGAGCTGGCCAGGCGGCGTCCTCACGCTTGCGCACAATCACATGCATGTGCAACTGATTGACGACGTTACCCAAGGCCGCGACGTTCAACTTGTCCGCGTCGAAAGAGTCCTTGAGGATTTCCGCCAGCTCAGTCGTTTCCCGCCACAGCTGCTGTTGATCTGCGCCATCCAGCTGAAATATTTCACTGATATCCTCGCGGCGTGGCACGAGGATGAACCAGGGGTAATTCGAATCGTTGGACAGCAGTAACCGGCAGAGCGGGAAATCGCCGATTGGCAACGTGTCTTGTTGAAGTCGTGGATCTAAAGCGAACACAGCGCACACTCCCCTCTGGTCATCTTTTTTCAGCTTAGCGCCCCCACCGAAAGACGGCGCACCAAGCGACAGGACGGCAGCATACCTGCGAACGCCACACGCTTCACGACGAACTGCCGCCAGCACCGTCCTGCGGGCGCGTCGTGATGCGCCATTTTGATTCAGGACGCACCATGACGGAACCGGCCATCACGGAAAAAACGCCGAAACAGCCCATAAACAACGCACCGTTCGAACCCACGGCAAAGCCACCATGCGTGAATTCAGTACAGGAAATAAAATTTTTTGCACCAAAACCGCACAACGCGTCTACGCTCAGTGCGTCAGCATCCGCCAATTACTCACTGGCGGGGTGAACCGGTAACGCTTTTGGTTGTCACCCCCGCAGCTTCGATGTGGTAACCACGATGCAAAGCATGGCGTCAAGCCCACATAAAATGAGCTTGAACCCCCCGGTTTTATGAGGTTTTTACGGCAACAGGCAGGTTTTCGGAAAAAAACAGCAACAGAATTCCGATTTGTGCACGCTTGTTGCATCAACACTCGTATCGTCTATAAGCGCTCCACTGGAAGTGGAAGCCTGAAGACCAATAAAAACAGTGGCAGGGTTGCCCGATGGAGATTCAAGTGCAGGACAAGGGACTCTTTTTTACCGATGCTCAAGCCCTGGAAAACAGCGCTGAAGTTGTCAGTCCGATTGTGTCGGGATTGTGAATTTGCGACATTGATCAAGCCATTTGCGACAGGGTCGTAAAGAAGCTGAAAGGTTAGATGCGCAAGTATCGCCAATAGGGTCGGCGTGATATAAGTTTGCGCCGACACAAAAAGAAAGAGCCGCCCAGATAATAAAACAGGTGGGACGGCAGTACTCTTCTAAAAACCAAAGGAGCAAATCACGATGCGCGTGATGAAGTGGAGCATGATCGCACTGGCAGTTGCTGCAGCAGCCAGTACTCAATTGGCTACGGCCGCACCTTTCGTAAGTGACCAGGCTGAAGCCAAAGGTTTTGTTGAAGACGCCAAGCTAAACTTGCTGCTTCGCAACTATTACTTCAACCGTGACCGGAAAGACGGCGCAAACGACCAGAAAGACTGGACACAGGGTTTCTGGGGCAACTTCAGCTCCGGTTACACCCAAGGTACCGTAGGCGTCGGTGTTGATGCGTTCGGTTATCTGGCAATCAAACTGGACGGCGGCGACGGCACAGGCGGCACGGGCAACATGAGCCGCGACGCCGATGGCCACGTCAACGACAGCCAGGGCAAAGCCGGTGCAGCGGTTAAATTCCGCGTATCCAAAACCGAGCTGAAAATCGGTGACATGCAGCCAAGCACTGCTCCAGTGTTCGCTGTTGGCGGTTCCCGCGTCCTTCCTCAAACTGCCAGTGGTATCCAACTGCAGAGCAGCGAAGTCAAAGACCTTGATCTCGAAGCTGGTCATTTCTACTCGTCGACCAGCCAGGACAAAAACGCTCGTGATGGCGAGCTGTGGGCGACTTACGCTGGCGTACAAGCCAATTCCATCGATTACTTCGGTGGCAAGTACGGCATCACCGACAACCTGAGTGCATCGCTGTACGGCGCCAAGCTTGAAGATATCTGGAACCAGTACTACGCCAACCTGAACTACACCATCCCGATGGGTGGCGATCAGTCGCTGAACTTGGACGGTAATATTTATCGTACTACCGATACCGGCGATGCCAAGGCTGGCGATATCAGCAACACTGCCTACTCCCTGGCAGCCGCTTTCTCGTTCCTGAAAGCGCACACCGTCACCGTCGCCTTCCAGAAAATCAATGGTGATACTCCGTTCGACTACATCGGTGTAGGTGGTCACAATCCTGGCACCAACCGTGGCGGCGACTCGATTTTCCTCGCCAACTCCATCCAGTACTCTGACTTCAACGCCCCTGGCGAGAAGTCTGCCCAGATCCGTTACGACCTGAAAATGGCCGAGTACGGCATTCCTGGTCTGAGCTTCATGACCCGTTACGTTAAAGGCTGGGATATTGATGGCACCGGTCTGGCTGCTAACAGTGTGTACCGCACCTCTACCGGTGACCCACTGTACGGTGAAGACGGCAAGCACCACGAAACCAACCTGGAAGCCAAGTATGTTGTTCAAACTGGCCCAGCTAAAGATCTGTCCTTCCGCATCCGTCAAGCATGGCACCGCGCCAACGCCGACGAGGGTGAAGGCGATATCAACGAGTTCCGTCTGATCGTCGACTACCCTCTGTCGATCTTGTAATTGCGGCTCGTTAGTTCGCGGTAATCAAAAAGGCCCATCTTCGGATGGGCCTTTTTTATTGGCTACAGCATTGTGCTTAAAGGATCGGGGGCTTGCGAAATGTCTGACCAGAAGGTCAGACATTAGTTGAAATACTGATCCTTATACCGCCGCCGATTCCTGCACCACGCGAATAACCCGCTGCGGAAATGGAATATCGATGCCGGCAGTCTTCAAGCGATCGCGCGATTGCTCGTTAAACATGAACATCACATTCCAATAGTCAGCGGTTTTCACCCACACGCGCAGGGAAACTGTAATCGAACTATCGCCCAGTGTGGAAATCACCGCTTCCGGTGCCGGCTCAGCCAATACTCGCGGATCCTTGGCCAGGTCCAGCAACACTTCACGGGCCTTCTGCAAGTCCGCTTCGTAGTCCACACCCACATCAAATACTACTTTGCGGGTCGGCTGACGGTTAGTGTTGGTGATAATGCCGTTCGACAGATTACCGTTAGGCACGATGATGGTTTTGTTATCGCCAGTGCGCAGTACGGTGTGGAAGATCTGGATGCTGTCGACAGTACCGGCAACACCTTGGGCTTCGATCCAGTCTCCGATACGGAACGGACGGAACAACAGGATCAGCACGCCGCCGGCAAAGTTCGCCAGGCTGCCCTGCAGGGCCAGACCGATGGCCAGACCGGCCGCACCGATAGCCGCGACGAAGGAGGTGGTTTCCACACCGATCATCGACGCCACGCTGACGATCAACAGAACCTTGAGGATGATGTTCGCCAGGCTACTGATGAAACCTTGCAGCGCCAGGTCGGCGTTGCGCAACGCCAGCAGGCCGCCCAGTTTTTGCGTGACTTTGTTGATCAGCCACCAGCCAACGGCCAGGGTGATCACCGCCAGCAACACGCGGCTGCCGTATTCCATGATCATCGGAATCCAGGCTTGAGACGCCTTGACGAGGTTGTCCACTTCAGCATTCAAATCCATCTTCTTTCTCCTGATTTCCGGCTACCCGGCACGCAAAAAATGAGCGGCAGAAAGACCGAACCCATAAGGCCCGATCCTTTCTGCCGTTGCTTGGGCCTCGGACGTCGAAATCGCCGAGAGGTTCCCGCTTGAAAGATCAGTCGCGGAAGTTATTGAACTGCAGCGGCATGTCGAAAGTTTTGGCGCGCAGGGCGGCGATGGCTTCCTGCAGATCGTCACGCTTTTTACCGGTGATACGCACCTGCTCACCCTGAATGGCAGCCTGGACCTTGAGCTTGGCATCTTTGACGTGGGCGACGATTTTCTTCGCCAGCTCTTTGTCGATGCCTTCCTTGAGGACCGCCTCCTGCTTCATCAGCTTGCCCGACGCGTAGGCATCCTTGACTTCAAGGCATTGCACGTCGATCTTGCGCTTGACCAGGGCCAGCTTGAGGATCTCGATCATCGCTTCGAGCTGGAAATCGGCTTCAGCGGTCAGGTTGACGGTCAGGTCTTTTTCCTTGAACTCGAAGCTGCCCTTGCCTTTCAGGTCATAACGACGATCGAGTTCCTTGACGGCGTTCTCGACCGCGTTGGTGACTTCGTGTTTGTCCAGTTCGGATACCACGTCGAACGACGGCATGTAATTTCTCCAATAAAAAGGCGCGCTCGATAACGATGGAGCGCGCTTGGCTTGCGGTTAAAATCGGGCTCATTATAACGGGTCTTTTCCAACCGATACTGCGAGCCTCACATGCCAGCATCAAACCGAGCAAAAAGCTGATGTCGACCCCTTGGCATGTTCTGGGCGCCGGCAGCCTCGGCACGTTGTGGGCCACCCGTCTGGCACGGGCCTCAGTGCCGGTCAGGCTGATCGTACGGGACGCGGCACGCCTGCAGGCCTATCAGGCGGCGGGCGGGCTGACGCTGGTCGAGCACGGCGAAGCGCGGGTGTACCCGGTGCCCGGCGAAACAGCCGACAGCGACGGACCGATCAGCCGTCTGCTGGTGGCCTGTAAAGCCTATGACGCCGTAACAGCCGTGGCCCGGCTCGCCCACCGCCTGACCCCGGACGCCGAACTGATCCTGTTGCAAAACGGCCTTGGCAGCCAGGACGCCGTCGCCGCGCAAGTCCCGCATGCCCGCTGCATCTTCGCTTCCAGTACCGAAGGCGCGTTTCGCGATGGCGACTGGCGCGTGGTGTTTGCCGGTCATGGTTACACCTGGCTGGGAGATGCCGGCCATCCGGTGGCACCGTTCTGGCTGGAGGACTTGAGCGACGCCGGCATTCCCCATGAGTGGAGCACCGACATTCTCACAAGGCTGTGGCGCAAGCTGGCGCTCAATTGTGCGATCAACCCGTTGACCGTCCTGCACGAATGCCGCAACGGCGGTTTGCAGCAACATCAGTGCGAAGTGGCCACCCTGTGCGCCGAACTCACCGAACTGCTGGAGCGCTGCGGCCAGCCGGCGGCAGCCGAAAACCTCCGGGAGGAAGTCGAACGGGTGATCAAGGCGACCGCGACCAATTTCTCCTCGATGTACCAGGATGTCGCCAATCAGCGCCGCACCGAAATCAGCTACCTGTTGGGCCATGCCTGCAAAGTTGCGTCGCGGCATCAGTTGAACCTGCCCCACCTCAATCAATTGCAGCAGCGCTTGATCGCTCATCTGCACAGCCTTGGATTGCCCAGCGACTGAGCAGCGGCTACGCTGGCCACTTGTTCCTTTTCAGCGATGAACCTGATGCCATTGCGCCAGCGCCTTGAAAACCTTCCGGTCGGCCAGAAACTGCTGGCCGCCCTGCTGGTGCTGTTGACCACCGTTTTGCTGGTCGCCAACCTGACCTTTATCAGTGCCGCGTATTACATCTCCCAGGAAAGCATGGCCCCCCAGGCCCTGCAGACTATCGGCCGACTGGTGTCCAACCCGAGCCTGGTGTCCGACGCGCTGAAGTCGCCGCAAAACGCCGAACGCCTGCTCAACGAACTCAACAGTTATTCACCACTGCGTGCGGCAGCCCTTTACGACGGCACGGGTACGCGTCTGGCGCAGCTGCAACACGGCGACACGCTGAACCTGCCAGAACACTACCGACACCTCGAAGCCTGGCAAGCCACGGAGTTTCGCAGCAATCAAGTGATCACCCTGCCCCGCCCCGGCACCGCACCCGGGCATCTGCTACTGGTGGCCAGCAGCGAATTGCCGATGGCGTTCTACACCGGGACCCTGACCGCCAGCCTGGGGATTCTGATCTTCAGCGTGCTGTTGTGGCTGGTGATCGCCCGGCAAATCAAACGCCTGATTACCCGCCCCATCCATCAGCTCGAAGAGCTGTCCCGGCAAGTCACCCGGGAAGAGAACTACGCCCTGCGCGCCTCTCGCGGCAACCACGATGAAATCGGCAGCCTCGCCGAAGCGTTCAACACCATGCTCTCGCGCATCGAGGCCCGGGAGCAGCAGCTCAAGCGTGCCCGCGACGATTCCCAGGCGGCTTACGACCAGGCCCAGGGGCTGGCCGAAGAAACCCGTCACACCAACCGCAAGCTGGAACTGGAAGTTCAGGTGCGGAGCAAGATCGAGAAAAAACTCACCGGTTTCCAAAACTACCTCAATAGCATCATCGACTCCATGCCATCGGCGCTGATCGCCCTCGACGAGCAGCTTTACGTGACCCAGTGGAATCAGGAGGCCAGCGCACTGTCCGGCACGCGCCTGGACGAAGCCTTGAACCAGCCGATCTTTCTCGCCTTCAAACCCCTCAAGCCATTCCTGCCGCAGCTCAAGCAAACCGTCGAGCAGCATACGGTGGCCAAGATCGAACGCGTTACCTGGCCCAAAGACGACGAACCCCGGCATTACGCCCTGACGTTCTACCCGTTGATGGGCGGCGCCGGGCGTGGCGTGGTCATCCGGATCGACGACATCACCCAGCGTCTGTCCCTGGAAGAGATGATGGTGCAGTCGGAAAAAATGCTCTCGGTCGGCGGCCTCGCCGCCGGTATGGCCCATGAGATCAACAACCCGCTGGGCGCGATCCTGCACAACGTGCAGAACATTCGTCGACGTCTGTCCCCCGACCTGCCGAAGAACCTCGAACAGGCCGAGCAAATGGGCATCGAACTGGAAACGGTCAATAAGTACCTGAAAGCGCGTGAAGTACCGCAGCTGCTCGACGGCATTCAGCAGGCCGGCGCCCGGGCGGCGAAGATCGTGACCCACATGCTCAGCTTCAGCCGCCGCAGCACTCGGCAAATGGCGCCATGCGACCTGCCGGCACTGATCGATCAAGCGGTGGAAATCGCCGGCAACGACTTCGACCTGGCCATTGGCTTCGACTTCAAGGGCCAGGCAATCATTCGCCAGTTCGATCCGGCGCTGGGCCCGGTACCCGGCACCGCCAACGAACTGGAACAGGTGCTGCTCAACCTGCTGAAAAACGCTGCGCAAGCCATTCACCAGCGTACAGACGACCGCGAACCGGGGCGGATCATTCTGCGTACAAAACTGAATCCGCCGTGGGCGGAAATCCAGGTCGAGGACAACGGCATCGGCATGAGCGAAAGCGTGCGCAAACGCACGTTCGAGCCGTTCTTCACCACCAAGGAAATCGGTCAGGGCACCGGCCTTGGGCTCTCGGTTTCGTATTTCATCATCACCAACAACCACAAGGGCCAGATGGAAGTGCAATCGACGCCGGGCCAAGGCACTTGCTTCACCTTGCGCCTGCCCTTGTCGGGCACTGCGGTGAACTCTCAAGAACTCAATCAGCTGTCGAGGTAACCATGGGCTTTCGTTTGTCGAAGATTTACACCCGCACCGGCGACAAAGGCGAAACCGGGCTTGGCGACGGCCGCCGGGTGCCCAAGGACCATCCGCGAATCGAGGCCATTGGCGAGGTCGATACGCTGAACAGCCAGGTGGGCGTGCTGTTGGCCGGGTTGGCGGCGCAAAGTGGCGAGTTTCCCGGACTTGGCGAAGTGATCGAGGTATTGGCGCCCTGCCAGCATCGGTTGTTCGACCTCGGTGGCGAACTGGCCATGCCGGTGTATCAGGCACTGAACACGGCAGAAATCGAACGGCTGGAAGCGGCCATTGATGTGTGGAATGAAGAACTGGGGCCGCTGGAGAATTTCATTCTGCCCGGCGGTTCGGCGCTGATTGCCCAGGCCCACGTGTGCCGCAGCCTGGCGCGCAGTGCCGAACGCCGTTGTCAGCAGTTGAATGCGATCGAACCGTTGGCCGGGGTGGGCCTGGCGTATATCAATCGGTTGTCGGATTTGTTGTTTGTGGCGGCACGGTTGATTGCCAAGCGCCAGGGGATTGCCGAGATTTTATGGCAGCCTGCGGCGAAACCTTCAAACTGATCGACTGATCATTCCCACGCGGAGCGTGGGAATGATCACAGCACTGCAAATCAAGCCTCAGGCCAGAACGCCCGAATCCCCGCCACACCTTGTGCGCCCGCTTCCCAGGCTTTCTGCCGCTCTACCGGGCCAACACCACCCAACAAGAACACCGGTTTGCTGAAGCCTTCGATCAAAGTCGACGCCAGCTCCCAACCCAGCGGCTGAGCATCCGGGTGCGTCTGGGTCGGCTGCACCGGCGACAGGGTCACAAAGTCCACGCCCATCTGCTCGGCCAGCGCCAGTTCTTCAGCGTTGTGGCAGGACGCCGCCAACCAGCGCGACGCTGGTAGCGGTCGGCCGGCCGCCGCGTACTTGCGCAACTGCGCGGCAGTGATGTGCCAACCAGCGGAGGGGAAGTCCCCCAGCCATTCAAACGGCCCCTTGATCATCAACTGCGCCTTGCCAGCACACAATCCCGCCGCGTCCACCGCCAGATCGCGGTATTGCGGGTCATAGCCATTGGGCGCACGCAACTGAATCAGCTTGATGCCGCCCGCGATGGCTTTCTGGATACCGCGCAGCAAGGCCGGGGTTTCCAGACCGTCCGGGGTGATCAGGTACTCGCCGGGCAAGCGTGCAGCCGCGACGATCGGCTGGTTCGCGGCCGGAAACTCGTAGTCCAGCAGTTCCCGCGCCGTCACCCAGGCCAAAGGCTGACCTTCGGCACCATGGGGTTCGCCGGTAAACGCCGAGACTTCCCAGACATCCAGCAACACCTGCTTGTCCGGGTAGTCGTGGTGAACCTTGATCAACGGTCGCGCGGTATTGACCACGATGCCCAACTCTTCGTGAAGCTCGCGGGCCAGGGCAGTTTCGACGGATTCGTTATCCTCGACCTTGCCACCGGGGAACTCCCACAAGCCGCCCTGATGCTGGGTGTCGGCACGCCGGGCGATGAGGATCTTGCCGTTGCTATCGCGGATAACCGCCGCGGCCACGTGTACTCGTTTCACTGCCCGACCTCCTCCAGACCTGCCTTCTGCCAGGCCTTGAAAGCTGGCCATTGGTAAATGGTTTCGACATAGGCTGCATCGACCTCGGGCAGCTTCACTTGATAGGTGCGCAGGCGGACGGCGATCGGTGCGAAAAACGCATCGGCCAGGGTCGCGCCACCAAACAGGAATGGGCCGGCTTCAGTCGCGGCCGCACGACACTCAGCCCACAACGCCAGCATGCGCTCGATCTCGGCCTGAACGTCAGGCGGAGTCGGCAACAACGGCGCATTGTGGCTCAGGTCGAACGGCATGTTGCCGCGCATGGCGAAGAAACCGCTGTGCATCTGCGCGCAGGCCGAACGCGCCTGAGCACGGGCGGCGGTGTCTTTGGGCCAGAGGCCGGCATCGGGGAATTGCTCGGCCAGGTACTCGGCAATCGCCAGCGAATCGGCGATGGTGCCGTGTTCGCTTTTCAGCAGTGGGACTTTCCCGGTCGGCGAATGCATGAGCACGCGTGCGCGGGTATCCGGCTGGTTCAGCTTGATCAGTTCTTCGGTGTAGGACGCGCCGGTCAGGTCGAGGGCCAGCGCGGCGCGCAGGGACCAGGAAGAATACAGTTTGTCGCCGATGATCAGGTGGAGGCTCATGTTCGGGCGCCTTTTGGTAAGAGTACAAGCCAGAATCTTTAGCGTCTGGTGGTCGGTCTTCGCGGGCAAGCCTCGCTCCTACAGGTCACACCACCTGTAGGCGCAAGGCTTGCCCGCGAAAGCGATCTTTCTTACGTGCGGTACTCGGCGTTGATCTTCACGTATTCGTGGGACAGGTCGGTGGTCCAGATGGTTTCGCTGCAATCGCCGCGACCCAGCTCGATGCGGATGGTGATTTCTTCCTGCTGCATCACCGCCGCGCCCTGGGCTTCGGTGTAGGTGGCAGAACGCGCGCCACGGCTGGCGATGCACACCTCGCCCAGGAACACGTCGATCTTGCTCACGTCCAGGTTCGGTACACCGGCACGGCCTACAGCGGCCAGGATGCGGCCCCAGTTCGGATCGGAGGCGAACAGCGCAGTCTTGATCAGCGGCGAGTGGGCCACGGTGTAACCGACGTCCAGGCATTCCTGGTGATTGCCGCCGCCGTTGACTTCAACAGTGACGAACTTGGTCGCGCCTTCGCCGTCACGCACGATAGCCTGGGCCACGTCCATGCACACTTCGAATACCGCTTGTTTCAACTTGGCGAACAGCTCGCCTTCGGCACGGGTGATTTCCGGCAGTGCAGCCTTGCCGGTGGCGATCAGCATGCAGCAGTCGTTGGTCGAGGTGTCGCCGTCGATGGTGATACGGTTGAACGACTTGTTGGCGCCGTCCAGAAGCAGGTTTTGCAGCACTTCGCGGGAGACTTTGGCGTCGGTGGCGATGTAACCGAGCATGGTCGCCATGTTCGGGCGAATCATGCCCGCGCCTTTGCTGATGCCGGTGACGGTGATGGTCACGCCGTCATGCTGGAACTGGCGGCTCGCGCCCTTGGGCAGGGTGTCGGTGGTCATGATGCCGGTGGCGGCAGCTTCCCAGTTGTTTTCCGACAAGTCATCGAGGGCGGCTTGCAACGCGCCTTCGATTTTCTCGACCGGCAGCGGTTCGCCGATCACACCGGTGGAATACGGCAGCACCAGGCTGGCATCGACGCCGGTCAGCTCGGCCAGCTTGGCGCAGGTGCGCTCGGCGGCGGCCAGGCCTGGTTCGCCGGTGCCGGCGTTGGCATTGCCGGTGTTGGTCAGCAAGTAACGTACCGGGCCTTGCACGCGTTGCTTGGCCAGGATCACGGGAGCGGCGCAAAAGGCGTTCAGGGTGAACACGCCCGCCACTGTGGAACCTTCGGCACAGCGCATGACCACGACATCCTTGCGCCCCGGGCGCTTGATACCGGCCGAGGCGATACCGAGTTCAAAACCGGCAACCGGGTGCAACGTTGGCAAAGGACCAAGACCAACAGCCATGAATGCGCTCCTTAAAAAATGTTGTCTGCACCGTCATTGCGATAGACGGTGGTTTGAATGGCAAAACGCCGCGACGGCATAAGCCGGTCGCGGCGCGGGTATTTCAGCGTTTGAAACGGGTTTTACTGGATCTGCCCGTGGCAATGCTTGAACTTCTTGCCCGAGCCGCAGTAGCACAGCTCGTTGCGGCCCAGTTTCTGCTCGTTGCGTACCGGTGCGGTGGCGAGAGCTACATCGATCTCTTCACCCAACACTTCCGGTTGCTCCAGGCCAGGCGCTTCGTCGTGCTGGAACTGCATGCGCGCAGCCAGCGCCTCGGCTTCCTGACGCAGACGTTGCTCTTCGGCTTCCGGATCTTCGCGGCGCACCTGAACGTGCGACAGCACACGAATCGAGTCGCGCTTGATCGAATCCAGCAGCTCGGAGAACAAGGTGAAGGACTCGCGCTTGTACTCTTGCTTCGGGTTCTTCTGCGCATAACCACGCAAGTGGATGCCGTGACGCAGGTGATCCATGGTCGACAGGTGGTCTTTCCACAGGTCGTCGAGCACGCGCAGTACGATTTGCTTCTCGAAGGAGCGCAGTGCTTCGGCACCGGCCTGGTCTTCTTTCTCGTTGTACGCGGCGATCAGTTCGTTGAGCAGCTTCTCGCGCAGGGTTTCTTCGTACAGGTGGTCGTCTTCGTCGAGCCATTGCTGGATCGGCAGCGCCACACCGAAGTCGCTCTGCAACGCCGCTTCCAGACCGGACACGTCCCACTGCTCAGGCAGCGATTGTGGCGGAATGTGTGCGCTGACGGTTGCGTTGAGCACGTCCTGACGGAAATCGGCAATGGTTTCGCCAATGTTGTCAGCGGCCAACAAACTGTTACGCATGTGATAGATCACTTTACGTTGTTCGTTGTTGACGTCGTCGAACTCAAGCAGCTGCTTACGGATGTCGAAGTTGCGGCCTTCAACCTTGCGCTGAGCCTTCTCGATGGCGTTGGTCACCATGCGGTGTTCAATCGCTTCACCGGACTGCATGCCCAGCGCCTTCATGAAGTTCTTCACCCGGTCAGAGGCGAAGATGCGCATCAGGCTGTCTTCCAGCGACAGGTAGAAACGGCTGGAACCGGCGTCGCCCTGACGACCGGCACGACCGCGCAACTGGTTGTCGATACGACGCGATTCGTGACGCTCGGAAGCGATCACCTGCAAGCCGCCCGACTCCAGCACTTGCTGGTGACGTTTCTGCCAGTCGGCCTTGATCTGGGCAATCTGCTCAGGAGTCGGGTCTTCCAAGGACGCCACTTCCACTTCCCAGTTACCGCCCAACAGGATGTCGGTACCACGACCGGCCATGTTGGTGGCGATGGTCAGTGCACCCGGACGACCGGCCTGAGCGATGATTTCGGCTTCTTTTTCGTGGAACTTGGCGTTCAGAACCTTGTGTTCGATGCCTTCCTTCTGAAGCAGGCCGGACATGTGCTCGGACGTTTCGATGGTGGCGGTACCCACCAGCACCGGACGGCCCTGAGCCATGCACTCCTTGATGTCGCCGATGATCGCCGCGTATTTCTCTTCGGCGGTCAGGAACACCAGGTCGTTGTAGTCTTTACGCGCCAACGGCTTGTTCGGCGGGATGACCATGACCTGCAGGCCATAGATCTGATGGAATTCGAACGCTTCGGTGTCCGCGGTACCGGTCATGCCGGACAGCTTGTTGTACAGACGGAAGTAGTTCTGGAACGTGGTCGACGCCAGGGTCTGGCTCTCGGCCTGGATGTTCAGGTTTTCCTTGGCTTCGATGGCCTGGTGCAGACCTTCGGACAAACGGCGACCCGGCATGGTACGGCCGGTGTGTTCGTCGACCAGCACCACCTGACCGTCCTGCACGATGTACTCGACATTGCGATGGAACAGTTTGTGCGCACGCAGGCCGGCATAGACGTGAGTCAGCAAGCCCAGGTTATGCGCCGAATACAGGCTCTCGCCTTCAGCCAGCAGGCCGACGCGGGTGAGCATTTCTTCGATGAACTGGTGACCGGCTTCGTTGAGTTCGACCTGACGGGTCTTCTCGTCCACGGTGTAGTGGCCAGCCTTGGTGACTTCGCCTTCGACTTCCTCGATGTGCAATTCAAGCTGCGGGATCAGTTTGTTGATCTCGATGTACAGCTTGGAGCTGTCCTCGGCCTGACCGGAGATGATCAGCGGGGTACGGGCTTCGTCGATGAGGATGGAGTCGACTTCGTCGATCACGGCAAAATTGAGTTCGCGCTGGAATTTTTCTTCCATGCTGAACGCCATGTTGTCGCGCAGGTAGTCGAAACCGAATTCGTTGTTGGTGCCGTAGGTGATGTCGGCGGCGTAAGCGGCGCGCTTCTCTTCCGGCGGCTGGAATGGCGTGACCACGCCGACCGTCATGCCGAGGAATTCGTAGAGCGGACGCATCCAGTTGGCGTCACGACGGGCCAGGTAGTCGTTCACCGTCACAACGTGCACGCCCTTGCCGGACAGCGCGTTGAGGTAAACGCCCAGTGTTGCCACCAGGGTCTTGCCTTCACCGGTACGCATTTCCGCGATCATGCCTTCATGCAAGGTCATGCCGCCGATCAGCTGGACATCGAAGTGGCGCATACCCATGACGCGCTTACCGGCTTCGCGGGCGACCGCAAAGGCTTCTGGCAGCAGCTTGTCGAGGGTTTCCCCTTTGGCGAGGCGGGCCTTGAACTCGTTGGTCTTGGCACGCAATTGATCGTCCGAAAGGGCCACCATTTGCTCTTCGAAGGCATTGACGAGCTGCACCGTCTTGAGCATGCGTTTGACTTCACGCTCGTTCTTGCTTCCAAAAAGTTTCTTTAACAAAGGCGCAAACATATCGGCAGGATCTTCCACACTAAAGGGATGGAGGGCGGCCCCGTGAGTCGCCCGTGCAGCCCTCATGGCCGCATGCGAACGAGCATTCTACCCGGAAACGATGGTGAGGAAAGTGGCGTTATTCCACGATGCATGCACTGCGCTGTGACGGGGCTCACTTAAAATAAGGGCTTTTTGCTGAACTTCAACCCATTGAGGGTACAAGTTACTCGTTGATTTAATGGGTAAAGCGCTCGTAAAGCAATGGGTCAGGACCAGCGGGTGCTTTCTGTTACCATGGCCATTCTGTTACTTCAGGTGTTCGATCATGGCATTTCGCCCTCTCACGGCCAGAGCACCCGCCGTTCTGCTTCGCGAAGCCAAACCGCTGAAAGCCATCTTTGGCCACGCTCAACGCCTGGGCCATTTGCAACGTCTGGTAGAAAGCCAGCTGCAACCGGCTGCCCGCGAGCATTGCCATGTGGCGTCGTGGCGCGAAGGCAGTTTATTGCTGATTGTCACCGACGGTCACTGGGCCACCCGCCTGCGTTATCAACAAAAGCGTCTGCAACGCCAGTTACAGCTGTTCGACGAGTTCGCCAGCCTGACGCGGATCCTGTTCAAGGTGCAACCACCGACCGTTCAGCAAGGAGCGGCTGGGCATACCATGGATTTGTCGACGGATGCCGCGGCGACCATTCAGGCGACGGCTGACGGGATTACCGACCCGAATTTAAGGGCGGCGCTGGAGCGCCTTGCGGCGCACGCAAAACCTAAATCCTGAACCCCTGTAGGAGCGAGGCTTGCCCGCGAAGAGACCCCCGAGGGCGCCAAAAGCTTCGCGGGCAAGCCTCGCTCCTTGGTGATTGCATTCCAATTCATTCAGCGGCGTTTGCTACCGCCGAGCAATGACCCCATCAACCCGCGTACCAGTTGTCGGCCCAATTGATTGGCCGCCTGTCGCATCGCCGATTTAAGCGCCTGTCCTGCCGCCGTACCGAGGAATTCCCCGGCCTGTTCGGTGAAGCTCGGCTCTTCGGGGGCAGGTTTGCCCGGCGCGGTTTCAGGCTCCGGCGCCAACCCCTTGCGCCCCATCAGCACTTCATAGGCCGATTCGCGATCGACCGGTTTGTCATATCGCCCTTTAAACGGCGAACCGGCAATCAGCACCGTGCGCTCAGTCTCGGTC
Organism: Pseudomonas sp. GW822-FHT07A10; assembly: GCF_058798795.1. Classification (NCBI taxonomy): domain Bacteria; kingdom Pseudomonadati; phylum Pseudomonadota; class Gammaproteobacteria; order Pseudomonadales; family Pseudomonadaceae; genus Pseudomonas; species Pseudomonas sp. GW822-FHT07A10. Next base: position 268,091 of record NZ_JBXAKV010000004.1, on the reverse strand, counting down.
AGCGGCCCGATCCGCGATTGCGGCGGTGCGACCAGTACACGCTGGACCATCTCCGGCGTGCCCTTGTCCTGCAAGGTGCCGACCAACGCCTCGCCGATGCCCAGCTCAGTCAACACCGACAAGGCATCAAATGCCGGGTTCGGCCGAAAGCCCTCGGCCACTGCCCGCAGGGATTTCTGCTCTTTGGCGGTGAACGCGCGCAAGCCATGCTGAACACGCAGGCCCAACTGAGCCAGCACATCATCCGGCAAGTCCCCCGGCGATTGGGTAACGAAATACACGCCCACGCCTTTCGAACGGATCAGCCGCACCACTTGTTCCAGACGATCCTGCAACGCCTTGGGCGTACCGGCGAACAACAAGTGCGCCTCGTCGAAAAACAGCGCCAGCAGCGGTTTATCGGCATCGCCGCGTTCCGGCAGTTGCTCGAACAATTCAGCCAGCAACCACAGCAGGAACGTCGCGTAGACCTTCGGTGCTTCGTGCACCAGACGGCTGGCGTCGAGCAAGTGGATGCGCCCGCGACCGTCCATCGCCGGCTGCAAAATATCTTCCAGTTGCAGTGCCGGTTCACCGAACAACGCTTCGGCGCCCTGCTGTTCCAGCGTCGCCAAACGGCGCAACAGTGCCTGGCTGGAACCGGTGGTCATCAGCGCCGCGTCATCGCCTAGTAATACGGGGTTATCACGCAGGTGATTGAGCAGCGCCTTCAAATCTTTCAAATCCAGCAGTAACAGCCCTTCGCGGTCGGCCACCTTGAACGCGGCATAAAGTGCCGACTGCTGACTGTCGGTCAGCTCCAGCAGGCTGCCGAGCAGCAACGGCCCCATTTCGCTCAAGGTGGTGCGCAATGGATGACCGGACTGACCGTGAATATCCCACAGGGTTACCGGATACGCCTGAGGCTTATGGTTCAGCCAGGGCATGCCGGCGATCCGCTCCGCGACCTTGCCTTGAGGGTTACCGGCGGCGCCCAGGCCGCACAAGTCGCCTTTGATATCCGCCGCGAACACCGCCACGCCTGCATCGCTGAACGCTTCGGCCAGGCGCTGCAACGTAACGGTTTTACCGGTCCCGGTAGCGCCCGCTACCAAACCGTGACGGTTCGCCAGGCGCATGGCCTGGGCGATTGGCTGGCCAGCGAGGTCAGCGCCGATAACGAGTTGCGATGAGTCAGGCATTTTGTCACCCATGGTTAATCTTTGATCCTTCATGGCCGATAACAACCGAGAGACCAGACTGGAAACAGCGTCGGTAATTCCCTAAGGAGAGACGGAAATATCAGCTTACTTTCATCACTGCCCATTCTGCGCGCCTTTATAAAAGCACGCCCTGGACATTAAGACCTAGCGGACCCCCAAGCCATGAACAAAAACCTGCGCTTCAGCCATAAAATACTGCTTGCCGCCGCCCTGATCGTTATCGCCGCATTCGCTTCGTTCACACTGTACAACGACTATTTGCAGCGCAATGCGATACGCCGCGACCTGGACAACTACCTGCAAGAAATGGGTAACGTCACCGCCAAGAATATTCAGACCTGGCTGGCGGGTCGTAGCCTGTTGATCGAAAACCTCTCACAGACCGTTGCCCTGAACGCCGAGACCGACAACGTCGCCAAACTGCTGGAACAGAAGGCTGTCACATCGACCTTCATGGGTGCCTACCTGGGCAACAAGGATGGCACCTTCATTATCCGCCCGGACAGCAAGATGCCCGACGGCTATGACCCTCGCGCCCGCCCCTGGTATAAGAGCGCGCAGAGCACCAGCGGTTCTGCCTTGACCGAACCTTACATCGATCTGGCGTCTGGCCAGTTGGTGATTTCCATCGTCGACAGCGTCCTCAAGGACGGTCAGAACATCGGCGTGGTCGGTGGCGACCTGAGCCTGCAAGCGATCACCGACAGCCTCAACGCGCTGGACTTCGACGGCATGGGCTATGCGTTCCTGGTCAGCGCCGACGGCAAGATCCTGGTTCACCCGGACAAAGCGCTGGCGATGAAAAACCTCAAGGACGTCTACCCACAAGACACGCCCGTCATCGGTAATAAGCCGAGCGAGATCGAAGTCGACGGCAAAACCCGCATCGTAACCTTCACCCCGATCAAGGGACTGTCCTCGGTCAACTGGTACATCGGCCTGTCGGTGGACAAGGACAAAGCCTTCTCCATGCTCAGCGAATTCCGCACCTCGGCGATCATCGCGACCCTGATTGCCGTGGCCATCATCATTGGCTTGTTGGGCATGCTGATCCGCCTGCTGATCCAGCCGCTGCACGTGATGACCCGCGCCATGGAAGACATCGCCGACGGTGAAGGCGACCTGACCAAACGCCTGACCATCCAGAATCAGGACGAATTCGGCATCCTTGGCACGGCATTCAACCGTTTCGTGGAGCGAATTCATACATCGATCCGCGAAGTGTCCTCAGCCACCGGCCAGGTCAACGAAGTGGCCTTGCGGGTGGTGGCGGCCTCGAACTCGTCGATGTTCAATTCCGACCAGCAAGCTTCGCGCACCAGCAGCGTCGCCGCGGCCATCAACCAGCTCGGCGCCGCTGCTCAGGAAATCGCCCGTAACGCAGCCCAAGCATCGAATCAGGCCAGCGATGCCCGCAGCCTGGCCGAAGACGGCCAGCAAGTGGTGGATCGCAGCATTGCCGCGATGAATCAGCTGTCGAGCATGCTCAGCGCTTCGAGCACCAACATCGAATCGCTGAACAGCAAAACCGTGAACATCGGGCAGATTCTCGAAGTGATCACCAGCATTTCCCAGCAAACCAACCTGCTGGCGCTCAACGCCGCCATCGAAGCGGCGCGGGCCGGTGAAGCCGGGCGCGGTTTTGCCGTGGTGGCCGACGAGGTGCGCAACCTGGCGCACCGCACACAGGAATCGGCGCAACAGGTGCAGACCATGATCGAGGAGCTGCAAGTCGGCGCCCGCGAATCCGTCAGCACCATGAGCGACAGCCAGCGCCACAGCCAGGACAGCGTGGAAATCGCCAACCTGGCTGGCGAGCGCCTGAACAGCGTGACGTTGCGCATCGGCGAAATCGACGGCATGAACCAGTCGGTGGCCACGGCGACCGAGGAACAGACGGCGGTGGTGGAGTCGATCAACGTGGACATCACCGAGATCAACACGCTGAACCAGGAAGGCGTGGAAAACCTGCAATCGACCCTGCGGGCGTGCTCGGACCTTGAGCAACAGGCTTCTCGATTGAAGCAGTTGGTGGGCAGTTTCCGTATCTAGTGTCTGAACTGGTCTCTTCGCGGGCGGCGATCCGACTTGCCCGCGAAGGCGTCCATCCAGACACCGCAAATCCCGCTGCGCCCCCCCACCGCAAAACCCCAACCGAACATCTATCCTTCATATAGGTCAACCAAAGGGAGCACATCGAACCCGGAGGGATGTTCATCGTGCATATCGCTGACATAACCATGTTCTACGCCCCTGCCAGCGGTGGCGTGCGCACTTATCTGGATGCCAAACACCGTCGTTTGGGCATCAAACCCGGCATTTGCCATAGCCTGCTGATCCCAGGGGCGCATTTGAGTGAACAGGATGGTGTCTATACGGTTCCGGCCCCCGCCCTGCCCTTCGGCAAGGGTTATCGCTTCCCCCTCCGTCTCGGGCCGTGGCGCAATGTTCTGCAGGATTTACAGCCTGACTTGATCGAAGTCGGCGACCCTTACCTGACTGCCTGGGCCGCTTTGGACGCCAAGCGGCAACTCGATGTGCCGGTGATCGGTTTTTATCACTCCGACCTGCCGATGCTGGTCAGCAATCGCATGGGCAACTGGGTTACACCCAATGTCGAGGCTTATGTCAGCAAGCTCTACGGCAACTTCGACCGGGTTCTGGCGCCAAGCCAGGTCATGGCCGACAAACTGATCGGGTTGGGGGTGAAGAACGTTTTCGTACAGCCCCTGGGCGTCGACCTGCAAACGTTCAACCCCAGCGTTCGGGATCCAGGCCTGCGGGCCGAATTGGGCATCGATGAAAACACTCACCTGCTGATCTTCGCCGGCCGTGGCTCCAAGGAAAAAAACCTGCCGGTGCTGCTCAACTGCATGAAACGCCTGGGTCGTCGCTACCACCTGCTGCTGGTGGGCTCGTCGATGCCGACCCTGGTGCCGCGCAATGTCACCGTCCTCGATGAATTCTGCCCGGCAGCGCAAGTCGCGCGCCTGATGGCCAGCGCCGACGCGCTGGTGCATGCCGGCGACCAGGAAACCTTTGGCCTGGTGGTTCTCGAAGCCATGGCCAGTGGCATTCCCGTGGTGGCCGTGGCGGCCGGGGCTTTTCAAGAGATTGTTACCGATCAATGCGGCCTGCTCTGCGCGCCGAACAATCCAGTGGCGATGGCCAACACCGTTCGCGAACTGTTCAGCCAAGGCAGCGCCGCGTTGGGCAAACAGGCCCGCCGACATGTCGAGCAACATTACGCCTGGGACACCGTGGTCCACAGCCTGCTGGGGCACTATCACGCCGTACTCGGTACGCAATGGCCGCTGATCGCCAATGGCTGAGCCCATGAACACACCCAGCCTGTTGTTGGTGCTACACGACGTTGCACCGCAGACCTGGCCCGATTACCAGGCCTTCGTCGAAGCCGTCGACGCATTGGGTACAGTGCCAATGACCTGGCTGGTGGTGCCGAATTTCCATAAACATAACGACCTTGACGCATATCCGGAGTTTCGACGTTTGCTAAGCCGTCGCGTCGCTCGCGGCGACGAACTGGTACTGCACGGTTACTACCATTGCGATGAAGGGCCGATTCCCACCACTCCCCGAGACTGGTTCATGCGCCGGATCTATACCCATGAAGGCGAGTTCTATGACCTGCCTCTAGACGCCGCCCTCGCCCGCCTGCGCGCCGGAATCGAGGTATTCAATCGCTACAACTGGCCGCTCGAAGGCTTTATCGCCCCCGCCTGGCTGATGAGCGAAGGCACCCGCCAGGCATTGCGCCAGTTACCGCTGCGCTACACCAGCGATTCGCAGCACCTGTATCGTCTGCCGGATTTCACTGCGATCGATGCCCCAGGCCTGGTCTGGAGCGCACGCAGCGCCTGGCGCCGTGGCCTGTCGAAAATCGTCAGCGATCAACGCGAACAGCGCTGGCGCCAGGCGCAGGTGATTCGTCTCGGCCTGCACCCGGTGGACATGCGCCATGAGTTCTCGCGTCAGTATTGGCTGCAAACGCTCAAGCGCTTGCTCGACGAGGGCCGTGTGCCGATGACCAAGGCCGGTTGGTTGAAACTGCAACGCGCCCCCGTCGGTCGCGCAGCATGAGCCGGGGGATTCTGCTGGTCATCGCGCTGCTCGCTGCGGTGCTCATCCCGTCGTTGCTGGGCGGCGGCGAGACATGGTCGCGGCTGCAAAGTTTTCCGTTGGAATGGCTGCTGATCATGTTCGGCATGATCCTGCTGTGCTGGGTGATCAACACCTTGCGCTTGCGCCTGTTGATGGGTGATCAGCGTGACAAGGTGAGCCGACTCAAAAGCCTCGGGGTGGTGATGTCCGCCGAGTTCGCCTACTGCGCCACCCCCGGCGGCAGTGGTGGACCGCTGACCATCATGGCCCTGTTGGCGCGCCACGGCGTGCGGCCGGCCAGGGGCAGCGCCGTGTTCGCCATGGACCAGTTGAGCGACTTGCTGTTTTTTCTCTGCGCGCTGAGCGCGATTCTGATTTATGCACTGTTCCAGCACCTCAGTCAGCGCCTGGAATGGATGCTGACGGTCAGCGCCATCTCGTTGTTCGGCGGGCTGTTCAGTTGTGTGTTGATGGCTCGCTGCCACCGTTCGCTGATTCGCCTGAGTGGTCGGTTGCTCGCCCGTTTCAATGTCAAGGAAGCGACCCGGCTTCGTTGGGCGCGAAAGCTCCTGCACTTCCTGGCGGCGTTCACCGACACACTGAAGTTACCCTTTCAAACATTGATCACGGTATTTGCCCTGACCTGTCTGCATTGGGTCTTGCGGTATAGCGTGCTGTATCTGGCGTTACGCGGGCTGGGCGTGGACTTGCAATGGGCCTGGTGCTTTCTGATCCAGATGCTGTCATTGAGTGCGGGGCAGTTCAGTCTGTTGCCGGGCGGTGCCGGGGCGGCGGAACTGACGTCGGCGGCGCTGCTGGCGCCGATGGTGGGGAAATCCACCGCGGCGGCGGCGATTCTGATCTGGCGGACAGTGACTTATTACTTCTATCTGGTGGTCGGTGGCCCGGTGTTTCTGCTGATGCTCGGGCGGCCATTGCTGAAGAAGTTGATGAAGTTCAAGCAAGCTTGAAAGATCCCTGTGGTGAGGGGGCTTGCCCCCGTTCGGCGGCGCAGCCGTCGCAAGATATACCTGAAAAAATGCCGGGGGCCGCTTCGCAGCCCAACGGGGGCAAGCCCCCTCGCCACAGTTCAGGCGTCCCCGGCTGTATCTTCAGAATCGTCCTGCAACTGTTCCCACAACTCGGCGGCGCCGGGAAACTCCGTGCCGTCTTCGGGGCTCAGGTCGTCCGGATCGTAGCGGCTCAAACAGCCCTCGCCCAATGTGGCGGGCGCCTTGGAAACGGCTTTTTCCAGCGGATCGGCCATGGTCATGTCCTCGGTGCAGAAACGGCGAAGGGCCTGAAGCGATTGAACGCCCAGGCCCTTCGGATTTCAACCGTATGGTTGTCAGAACACGACGGTTTTGTTGCCGTGCACCAACACCCGGTCTTCCAGGTGATAACGCAGACCACGGGCCAGCACCATTTTCTCGACGTCACGACCGAAGCGCACCATGTCTTCAATACTGTCGCTGTGGCTGACACGCACCACGTCCTGCTCGATGATCGGACCGGCGTCCAGCTCTTCGGTGACATAGTGACAAGTGGCACCGATCAACTTCACACCGCGCATCGAAGCCTGATGATACGGCTTGGCGCCAACGAACGACGGCAGGAAGCTGTGGTGAATGTTGATGACTTTGTGGGCATATTCGCTGCACAACTCGGGCGGCAGAATCTGCATGTAACGGGCAAGTACCACCACTTCGGCGTCGTGCTGTTTTACCAGGCGCGAGACTTCGGCGAAGGCCGGCTCCTTGTCCTGCGGGTTGACCGGTACATGGTAGTAAGGAATACCGTGCCACTCGACCATGCTGCGCAAATCGCCATGGTTGGAAATCACGCAGGCGATTTCGCAGTCCAGTTCGTCGCTGTGCCAGCGGTGCAACAAGTCAGCCAGGCAATGGGACTCACGGCTGGCCATCAACACCACGCGCTTCTTCTGCTCGGTGTCGGTGATGCGCCAGTCCATCGAGAACTCTTGGGCAATCGGTGCAAACGCTTCGCGAAAGGCTTCGATACCGAAAGGCAGCGAATCGGCACGAATTTCGTGACGCATGAAGAACCAGCCACTGAGATTGTCCGAGTGATGGCTCGCTTCAGTGATCCAGCCGTTATGTGACGCCAGAAAGTTACTGACTTTAGCAACGATGCCGACGCGGTCCGGGCAAGCAATCACCAGCCGAAAAGTGCGCATAAGGGGGAAACTCCAGAACTTCGCAAAGGCCGCCATTCTAGCGATTGCGCAGCAAAACTGCAGTATTGATGACGCGCGGCTGCGGATTGCGGTCATCGGCACAGGTTCTGGCGGTGCCATACGCCAGTGCATGGTGCTCTAGTGGCCAGTCTTCAAGGGGTTAACTGTGAATATTTGTGACGCTATTTAACTGCCTCTCCAATGTGCGTCCTATTCACCGCAACTAATTTAAGTAAAACTTCGGTTAAATGTTTACTTGATGAAACACCCTGACTATTATTGTCGCACTGTCACCCTGTCATCCAGCGCCAACATAAGGTAGTCCTCATGTCCTTGATCAACGAATATCGCGCCACCGAAGAAGCTATCAAAGAGCTGCAAGCCCGTTTGAAGAACCTGTCCCAAGACGACAAACTGCAAACCGAGCTGGAATTCGAAGGCAAATTGCGCACCCTGATGGGCGAATACTCCAAATCCCTGCGTGACATCATTGCCCTATTGGATCCAGAGTCCAAAACCAAGGCTCCACGTGGCGGCGCAGTAAAAACTACTGGCACCAAGCGTGCTCGCAAAGTTAAACAATACAAAAACCCGCACAACGGCGAAGTCATCGAAACCAAAGGTGGCAACCACAAAACTCTGAAAGAGTGGAAAGCCAAGTGGGGCGGTGACGTGGTTGAAGGCTGGGCTACCCTGCTGGGCTAAGCCGCAAGCGCGTCGCAGACTGATCCGCGACCAAAAGAACGCCAGCAAATGCTGGCGTTTTTTTATGCCCGTAATTCAATCGCAAGTCATTTTCGTTTTCAAATATTCAAACGTTTGCGTAATGCCTGGACATGAATCTGCCATTCATCCAGAACCTCTTGCTGAAACGATGTAGGACTAATCGTCAATTGGGCGGCAGCTGTCAGAAAACTTTCCAGCGTATTGGGAGCGCCCCACTCCGGCACGGACAAACGCTGCTGACAAAATATTCGCCAACGTTCTTGCTCTTCCGGGCTCAACGTATCCGGAAAGTTGCGTGCGCGATAACGAAACAATAATTCGGGCAAACGTTCATCATCGAAAGGCCACTGCTCTTGTGCTAATTGCGCAGGGTCGGCGGCTCTGACTTGCTCACATAGACGCCGATCCCGATCGCCAATAAAACCGTCGTATAACTGTTGCTCGGGGTCCAGGCTTGCGGCGAAATCCTCGCGGGCATAAATTCCCGAGACTTTATCTTGCCAAAGTTGTTGTGCGGCACTTAGCCGCAGCGCCCGTTCCTGATAGAGCGCCATGTCCAGCCCCAAACGTTGCTGATCTTCGGGACGAAGTACCGATAACGGCGCCACCACCGGGCACTTGTTGATGTGTATGAGCTTGAGCGGCACCGGCAGTTCGCCTTCAACCAGATCGTCACGCCGGGTATAAAGCCGCTGACGCAAGGTTTCGGTATCCAGATCGAGCAGCCCCTGAGGGTCCAGGTGCAGGTCACAAACAATCAACGCGTTGCGATTGCGTGGATGCCAGGCCAGTGGCAGTACCACGCCGACATAATGGCGGGCCGCCGAAAAGCGCCCGGAAATGTGCACCATCGGCTGCAACAGCCGAATCTGGTCCATCACCTTTTGTTTGCTGCGCAACTGAAACAGCCATTCATACAACTTCGGCTGTTTTTCACGAATCAGACGCGCCAGGGCGATGGTCGCGCGAACATCCGACAGTGCCTCGTGGGCATTCCCGTGATCGATGCCGTTGGCGGCGGTCAGGCGTTCGAGCTTGAGCGTCACCCGCCCTGCGTCATCCGTGGGCCAGACGAAGCCATCGGGACGCAACGCATAAGCCGCGCGCACGATGTCGATCAGATCCCAGCGGCTGTTGCCGCCCTGCCACTCCCGTGCGTAGGGGTCGAAAAAGTTTCGATACAGGCTGTAACGGGTCATCTCGTCGTCGAAACGCAGCGTGTTGTACCCCGCCCCACAAGTGCCGGGCAGGGCGAGCTGGGCATGCACCCGTGTCATGAAATCGGCTTCGCTCAAACCTTGCTCGGCCAGAAGGCCAGGCGTGATACCGGTGATCGCGCAGGCTGCCGGATGCGGCAGGATGTCGTCACTGGGCTGGCAGTAGAGATTGACCGGCTCGTCTATTTCATTGAGATCGAAGTCGGTGCGAATCCCCGCCACTTGCAACGGACGGTCGCAACGGGGGTTGATGCCAGTGGTTTCGTAGTCGTACCAGAAGATCGAGGTCACGGGTTGTTCCTGAACAGAAGACCGGCGAAGTCTAGGCGCACACAGGCTGCCCCGACCAGAATTCTTGTTATTCAATCACCTCTGGCCACGCACCGTGCAATACATAGTTATGTCGTTTTCCCCTGAGAGGCTGCTAGCATCGGACGGACATCGATTCGCAAACCAGCCACACCAAGGTTGCCCATGCTCGAGACCACAGCACTGCCACGGAAAGCAACGCTGGCCCCGCCACTGGACACGCGGTATCACGTCGAAACGCCCGAAGGCATCGACTTGCCACTGCGCCCGGCCGGGTTGATGGTCCGTGCGCTGGCGTTCGCCATCGACCTGGGCCTGCGCGGGTTGATCCTGGGCCTGCTGTTCATGGTGCTGGCGTTCCTCGGCAAACTCGGCGCCGGGCTTGGCTCGATTCTGCTGTTCGTGGTGAGCTGGTGGTACATGGTGCTGTTCGAGGTGCTCAATCAGGGGCGCTCGCCGGGCAAGCAATGGATGGGGTTGCGCGTGGTGCACGACGATGGCACCCCCATCGGCTGGTCCGCGTCCTTGCTGCGTAACCTGTTGCGATTTGTCGACATGTTGCCGTTCGGCTACTTCCTCGGGGCGATCAGTTGCCTGCAACATCCCACTTTCAAGCGCCTCGGCGACCTGGCTGCCGGCACGCTGGTGATCTACCGCGAACAACCGCTCACCCGACCGCAGTTACCCGATGCCCCGCCGCGCCGTGCCGCTTTCGCGCTGACGCTGACCGAACAACGCGCCATCCTCGGGTTTGCCGAGCGCCAGGGTGAACTCTCCGAGGCGCGGGCAAGCGAACTCGCCTCGATACTCGCGCAACCGCTGCACGTTTCAGCGCCGCAGGCCGTGGCCGAACTCAACGGCATCGCCCGCGGACTGTTGGGCCCGACATGAAGCAAAGCCTATTCGAAAGCCGCCACAAGACCGAATGGGAGCAGTTTGCACTCATGCTCGAACGGCTGGAACGCGGCAAGGAAACCTCGCGAGTCGCCAGCTTCCCCAGCGATTATCGACGGCTCTGCCAACACCTGGCCCTGGCTCAGGAGCGTGGTTACAGCAGCTTTTTGGTCGACTCGTTACAGCAACAAGTGCTGCGCGGGCATCAACAGCTTTATCGGCATCGCAGTTGGCTGAGGGCCAACGTACTGAGCTTCATCCTTGCCGACTTCCCGCGACTGGTGCGTGAACAATGGCGTTTCGTGCTTGCCGCCAGCCTGATATTTTTTGGCAGCCTGATTGGCATCGGGCTGCTGGTGTATCTGTTCCCGGAACTGGTCTACAACCTGATCCCGGCCGAGCAGGTCAGTGAGATGCAAAGCATGTACGACCCCGTCGCCGGTCATCTGGGGCGCTTGGCAGAACGGGCGGCCAGTGAAGACTGGGAGATGTTCGGTTACTACATCATGCACAACATCGGCATCGCGTTTCAGACCTTCGCCAGCGGTTTGCTGTTTGGCCTGGGCAGCGCGTTTTTCCTGTTCTTCAACGGCTTGATGATCGGTGCGGTGGCCGGGCACCTGACGCACATCGGCTACGGGCAAACCTTCTGGTCATTCGTGATCGGGCACGGCGCCTTCGAACTGAGCGCCATTGCCCTGGCCGGTGCCGCCGGCCTGCAACTGGGCTGGGCGTTGATCGCGCCGGGACGTTTGCCCCGTGCCGAAGCCCTGCGAGTGGCGGCGAGCAAGAGCGTGTTGCTGATTTGCGGGGTCATGCTGTTTTTGTTGATTGCAGCGTTTGTAGAAGCCTACTGGTCGTCGCGAACCGGAGTCACGCCGCTGACCAAATACCTGGTCGGCGCAGCGCTCTGGGTGTTGGTCGGGACTTATCTGCTGTTTGCCGGACGGACCCGCCATGCGCCTGAGTGACGCCAGTGCAGTGATTCGCCCACGCACAAACTGGGAAGCCATGGACCTCGGGGTGCTGCTGAGTCAGCGCCATCGACGCCTGTTGATGACCAGTTGGGCGATCGTGACCCTACCGATATTTACCTTGCTCAGCCTGATGCTGTGGGATTCGCCCTCCCTCGCCCTGTTCCTGTTCTGGTGGCTCAAACCGGCGTTCGATCGGCTGCCGCTGTACATCCTGTCCAAAGCCATGTTCGGCGAAACACCCACACTGAAACAGGCCCTGCGCCAATGGCCGCGCCTGCTCCCGCCGCAACTGCTGGCCAGCCTGACCTGGCGCCGCCTGAGCCTGAGCCGCAGCTTTCTGATGCCGGTGGTACAACTCGAAGGCCTGGAGGGCGAAGCACGACAACAGCGTTTACGCGTGCTCTTGCAGCGCAATGCCGGTGCCGCGCAATGGCTGACGATCATCGGCGTGCACCTGGAAACCGCGTTGTGGATCGGCCTGATGGTGCTGTTCTACATGCTCTTGCCGCTGCAGGTCGAACTCGACTGGGGCTGGCAGACCTTGATTGCCGCCGCCACACAAGACTGGCGCTGGCTGGAACACCTGACCAATGCTTTTTACGCCCTGGTGCTGGTGGTCTGGGAGCCGATTTATGTCGCCTGTGGTTTCAGCCTTTACCTGAACCGGCGCACACGATTGGAGGCCTGGGACATCGAACTGGTGTTCCGCCGCTTGCGCCAGCGCCTGAGCAGCGCAGTCATCACGTTGCTGCTGGCGGCGTTTGTGCTGGTGCCGACGGGGCAAAGCGTCTGGGCCGCCGAACCGGGCATGTCACCAGACAGCCCGCGTCTGCTGGAGCAACCGCTGACCAGTCAGGCATCCCGAGACAGCATCAAGACCATCCTCGATCAGCCACCGTTCAAGAACAAGGAAACGGTGACCCGCTATCGGTTTGGCCAAGACAAGCCCAACGACGACACTGCGCACGGTGGTCAAACACCCGCCTGGCTGAAAGCGCTGTTCAGTTTGCTCGACAGCCAACGTTTCGGCGTATTGGCCAACCTGATCGAGGTGTTGCTGTGGGGCGCGGTGATCGGCGCCATTGGCCTGTTGATCTGGCGTTACCGCGACTGGTTGCAGGCGTTCGTCAGCCGCCGGCCGGCGTTGAACCATAAAGTGACGCGACCATCGCCGCAGCAGGCGTTCGGCCTGGACCTCAACCGCGAAACCCTGCCCGCCGATATCGCGGCCAGCGCCGAAAGCCTCTGGCAAACCAACCCGCGTGAAGCCCTTGGCTTGCTCTATCGCGCCTTGCTCAGCCACTTGCTGAACGACTTCAACATGACGCTCAAACCCGCCGACACCGAAGGCGAAGTGCTTCAGCGCGTTGAACAATTGAAGCAACCGGCGTTGCTGGCCTTCAGTAAAAACCTGACCGCACACTGGCAGAACATGGCCTACGGGCATCGCCTGCCACCGGCGCATTTGCAACAGGAACTGTGTGACGGCTGGCGCGCATTGTTCGGCCCGGGAGCGGTCCGTTGAACCGCAGGGCATGGCTGGCGGTCGGCGTGTTCATCGTCGTGCTCTTGGGTGCGCTGAGTGTTTACCTGTATTTCAAGGCCACGCCCTATCAGGTACAAATCGAACACGGCCCGTCCCCTGAAGCCCAGGCCAATCCCTACCTGGCCGCCGAGCATTTTCTGCGCAAACAGGGCCTGACCGTCAGCCACGCCAACAGCCTCGACATCCTGCCGACCCTCGAACCGCGTCAGCACAGCCTGTTGTTGCTCGGCGACCGGTCCAACATGTCGCCTCGCCAGGTGGATCAGGTATTGAACTGGACCCGGGCCGGTGGGCGCCTGGTATTCGTCGCCGAAGCCCTGTGGGATGAAAAGACCGGCCAAAGCAATGACCTGCTGCTCGACCGGGTGCAGTTGCACCAGTTCCTGAGCAAAGACCTCAAGGACTCGCCTCCCGATCTGCGCGATGATCCCTACCCCAAACTGACCAAGCTCTATCTGGAAAACGAAGAGGCGCCGGCCTACTTCAGCTTCGATACCGCGTTCCACCTCGACGACCCGAAAAACCTCGCCCAGGCCTGGGCCAACAGTGGCAAGGCCACGCACATGATGCAGCTGAGCCACGGGCTGGGTTCGATCACCGTGGTCACCGACGCCGACCTCTGGAAAACCCCGGCTATCAACCAGTACGACAACGCCTGGCTGCTGTGGTACCTGACGGCCGACACCGATGTGACCCTGCTGTTCAATACCGAGCACGACAGTCTGCTGACCTTGTTGTGGCGTTACTTTCCCCAAGCCCTGGTGGCCCTGATCGCCTTGATCGCTTTGGGTTTCTGGCACGTTGGCGTGCGCAGCGGCCCGTTGCTGGAGCCGGCCCCAAGGGCGCGTCGGCATCTTCAGGAACACCTGCGCGCCAGCGCCGATTTCATGCTGCGCCGCAGCGGTCAGCACAGCCTGTTGCACGCCTTGCAGCAAGACATCCTGCGTCGTGTCCGCCACCGTCATCCCGGTTTTGAACAACTCGGCGTCGCCGAACAATGGCTGGTGCTCGCACGCCTGACCGGCCACCCTACACGCGCCATCAGCCAGGCCATGAGCCCGCGACCGAAGCAGCGGCTGTCCAGCGCTGAATTCAGCCGTCAGGTCGCCCACCTGCAAACCTTGAGGAACGCCTTATGAGTGAACAGATCGAGCCCGGCACCCAGCCCCACGCCGCCCAACAGCGCCAGCGCGCCAGCCAGTTGGCCCAGGCGATAAGAACGGAATTGCAAAAAGCGGTGATCGGCCAGAACACCGTGATCGACGATGTGCTCACCGCCCTGATCGCCGGCGGCCATGTGCTGCTCGAAGGCGTGCCGGGGTTGGGCAAGACGTTGCTGGTGCGCGCCCTCGCCCGTTGCTTCGGTGGCGAATACGCCCGCATCCAGTTCACCCCGGACCTGATGCCCAGCGACGTCACCGGGCATGCGGTGTACGACCTGCAGACCGAGCAATTCAAACTGCGCAAAGGCCCATTGTTCACCAACCTGCTGCTGGCCGACGAGATCAACCGCGCCCCGGCAAAAACCCAGGCGGCGTTGCTCGAAGCCATGCAGGAACGCCAGGTCACCCTCGAAGGCCGCGCCCTGCCCATCGCCCAACCGTTCATGGTGCTGGCCACACAGAACCCCATCGAACAGGAAGGCACCTACCCACTGCCGGAAGCCGAGCTCGACCGCTTCATGCTCAAGGTGCGCATGGACTACCCCGAGGCCGATCAGGAATTGGACATGGTGCGTCAGGTCAGCCGCTCGACCCGCGCCGACATGCTCGATGTACAACCTCTGCGCACCGTGTTGCAAGCCAAGGACGTGCTGGCCTTGCAGCGCATTGCCAGCGATCTGCCGCTGGACGATCAGGTGCTCGATTACGCCGTGCGCCTGGCCCGCACCACCCGCACCTGGCCGGGCTTGACCCTCGGCGCCGGGCCTCGCGCCTCCATCGCCCTGGCACGTTGCGCCCGCGCCCGCGCCTTGTTGCGCGGGGGCGAGTTCGTGATTCCCGACGACATCAAAGGTTGCGCCCTGGCGGTACTGCGTCACCGCGTGCGGATTGCCCCGGAACTGGACATCGAAGGGCTGGACGTCGATCAGGTGCTCAAGCAACTGCTCGACCAAGTGCCGGCGCCACGGTTATGACCCCCTCTATTTCGTTACACGCCACTCCTGTGGCGAGGGGGCTTGCCCCCGTTGGGTTGCGAAGCGACCCCAAAACCTGCAATCGCATATCGACAGACACACCGCGGTTGTCGGGTTTACGACTGCTTCGCAGCCGAACGCGGGCAAGCCCGCTCGCCACAGAATTACCGTGCCAGACCAACCCTTGCCACGAAGTCGCGACGCCATGAAACCCTCGCGCCTGCTCTTGACCTGGCTCACTATCCTGCTGGCCATCGGCATCGTGCTGGGCGCCTTACGGGCGCTGGACATCGCCGTTCCATCAAGCCTTTTATCGATCAACTGGGGATTACTGCTAGCCCTGCTGGCCCTGGCGATACTCGACGCCATTCGCCTCAAGCGTTTGCCCTCACCGCGCCTCCAGCGACAAATGCCCGGCAGCCTGGCACTCGGTCGATGGAGCGAAGTGCGACTGGAGGTCGAGCATGATTTTACCCAGCCACTGAACATTCAGATCTTCGACCATGTACCCGACGGCCTGAGCTTCGAAAACCTGCCCCTGTCGGTCGAACTGCAACCCGGCCAACAGAGCCAGATCAGCTACCGCCTGCGCCCGCTCATGCGCGGCCATTTCAGCTTCGAACACTGCGAAATCAACCTGCCGAGCCCCATGGGTTTGTGGTCCGACAAACGCCTGCTCAACATACCCGACACCACCCGCGTCTACCCCGACTTCGCCCGCCTCTACGGCGGCGAACTGCTGGCGGTGGACAACTGGCTCAGCCAGCTCGGCGTGCGCCAACGACAACGTCGCGGTCTGGGCCTGGAATTCCATCAGCTGCGCGAATTCCGCGAAGGCGACAGCCTGCGCCAGATCGACTGGAAAGCCACCGCCCGCCAACGCACCCCCATCGCCCGCGAATACCAGGACGAGCGCGACCAGCAAATCATCTTCATGCTCGACTGCGGCCGGCGCATGCGCAGCCAGGATGGCGAACTCGCCCATTTCGATCACGCACTCAACGCCTGCTTGTTGCTCAGCTACATCGCATTACGCCAAGGCGATGCAGTCGGCCTGAGCACCTTCGCCAGCGACCGACCGCACTACCTCGCCCCGGTCAAAGGCACGGGCCAGCTCAACGT
This sequence comes from Pseudomonas sp. GW822-FHT07A10, assembly GCF_058798795.1. Classification (NCBI taxonomy): domain Bacteria; kingdom Pseudomonadati; phylum Pseudomonadota; class Gammaproteobacteria; order Pseudomonadales; family Pseudomonadaceae; genus Pseudomonas; species Pseudomonas sp. GW822-FHT07A10. The sequence goes on along the minus strand of NZ_JBXAKV010000004.1, from coordinate 251,642 downwards.
ATTGCTCAACACCGTCTACGACCTCGACAGCACCCAACGCCCCGCCGACTATCAGGCTGCCGCCACGCAATTACTGGCCCGACAAAAACGCCGGGCGCTGGTGGTGCTGGTCACCAACCTGCGGGATGAAGACGATGAAGAATTGCTGACTGCGGTCAAACGCCTGAGCAAACTGCATCGGGTGTTGGTGGCGAGCCTGCGTGAAGACTTGCTCGACAATCTACGGCACGCCCCGGTGCAGACCTTGCCAGAGGCGCTGGCCTATTGCGGGACGGTGGATTATTTGAATGACCGGGCGCAACTCCATGAGCGGTTGAGTGCTCATGGAGTGCCGGTGGTGGATGCTCGGCCTGGGGAGTTGGGGGCCGAGTTGGTGACGGCGTATTTGGGGTGGAAAAAAGCTGGGACGATGTAACGTCGAATCGTATATAAAATCGTCATATCACGATGTCTACATGAATATGACGTGCGAGCACGTACGACAGGCCTTCAATCCGGGTACTTACGAAAACCAATCCCCTGAAAGCTCTATCACAAGGAATCAATCATGGACGAGACAAACCTATTTGCTTCAGTGCTAACGCAGATCAATGAGAACCAACTGGCTTTGGGCGCCGCTATAGAAGAACTATCGAATTGGGTGGCGCAACGAGGGGGTACCGAAGTAGCGGATAACATCCGATGTGCAATGCAAACGATAGATCGAAACCAAGAATTCATCTCTTTGGCACTTATTTCTATCTCCACCGATTTTAAAGAATCACAGGTTCCAAAAAAGAATGCCCCTAATGACTAGCTAACCATCAAGAGTCGCAATTCTCCTCGGTTGTTACCCGATGCCTCTCATCGGGTAACAACTGACGCTCATGGTCAGTAATCTGCTTGTTGTCCTCCTCCCGACTTCTCGAATAGCAGCGCTAACGGCTACAGAATGAAGCGCATCTGCCTACAAGTGTCAGCGACCTGGGCTGATTGTGGGTGCTGTCCGTCCCGACATAAGGTTCTCCTTCCCTCGCTGCCGTCCATTCGTCTACCTCCGAATCGGCGGTAGCTCCAACAAGGAGTTAACCGTGTTAATGCCTCGACCCAATCCACGCAATACCATCCCGCGTTCCCCCTACGGAACCCTCGACTCAAGAAAACTCCAAGAAGCTGCCAACAGGGCTCTAGATCACTATCTAAAACAGGAAAACACTGAGCCGTGTTTTGCCAACGAGCGCCCCACCGAGGAACGATCCATGAAAATGTTCACCGTTGTCCCCGATGCCAATCCCGAAGCCTTGACCATCGAGACCTACGAAACCTTTTCGACGGTCAGCATTCTGCTGCTCGACCTGGCTGAAAGCCTGGACGACAAGCCGCGACATCTGGCCATGGCGATTTATCGGATGAGTGAGTTGGGGTTGATGCTGGTGGAGCGATCGCTGGATAACGAGAAGGCGATTAAAACGACGTAGCGACGAATCCCAGTAGCAGGCTGTGCCAGCTGCTACTGGTTGCGGATTTGTCAGGCTGAAGCAGGCAATGGCTGAAAGCTGAAGTACTGCGTCAACGCCTCCATCAGCTGCCCATACTCCGGCGGTGCCGGTTGCAGGCTGAACCCGGCGTCATAATGGTGGGGCGTGGCGTCTTCATGGCACCACAGACAACACGCCTTCAGGTCAATGACCTGCTGGCAGCCGTCGCTGGCGGGGATTTTCAATCGCAGGTCAAAGTCGACGCCCACCATCATCGGCAACTGGCTGATGAGCATCAGCCCGTCGTTGGACAAGTTGCCCAGAAAGCCGATGGGTTTGTCGGTGACGCTGTTGAACACTTTCAGAAAATACGGCAGTTGATGCCGCTCGATCCGGCGGTCGGTAAACATGCGCAAATGGCCCAGCAAGGCCCTTAAGCAGGGCCGCACTAATGCTTCGGAACGTGCCGGCTACTTGATAAGCCTGGGCGCGCTCTCCCCGATCCTGGTGCGTCAGTCCTTACAACGCTGACGTTTACTGCAGCCGATCACAGGTATCACCTCGGTTTAGAAGCAGGGTTCTAAAACCGATCTATTCGACTATAGCTCACCACCGCCGGGCGGCCAGCCGTTGCATGACAGCGGCCATCAGAACTGCGTCGGGCGCACGGCCGCCGCGCTGCGCGTCGGGTAATGGCCCAGGCTCTGCAAGGTTTCCAGACGGGCACGGGCGCGATAGGCATATTCGCTTTGCGGGTAGGCCGCGATGATGTACTGGTAGGTCTGGGCCGCATCAATAAACAGCTTCTGCCGTTCCAGGCACTGGCCACGCATCATCGACACTTCCGGCTGTACGTAGCGACGGGAACGACTTTCACGATCGACCTTGGACAGTTCGAGCATTACCTGTTCGCAGTTACCGCGTTCGTAGGCGCTGTAGGCATTGTTCAAATGATGGTCCATCGACCAACGGGTGCAGCCCGTGACGCTGAGGACGCTGAGGGCAAGGGCGGCAGTGGGCACGAATCGCATGGGGGATCTCCTGTCTTGTGCTCTGTATCGACCCGTTGTCGGAAATCTTCAGGATGGCGTGCTGCAAAGTTGTCACGTTCAATAAAGAAAGCAATAAGTAGTGCAAACGAACAATGACTACACCCAAAGACCATAGTAGCCTCTGCTAGCGCTTGAACTCAGGAGTCTTTGCATGTCCGTCCGTCGTACCAAAATCGTCGCTACCCTTGGCCCGGCCAGTAACTCGCCGGAAGTTCTCGAACAGCTGATTCTGGCTGGCCTGGACGTCGCCCGCCTGAACTTCTCCCACGGCACCCCCGACGAGCACAAGGCTCGCGCGAAGCTGGTGCGTGACCTCGCTGCCAAGCACGGCCGCTTCGTTGCCCTGCTGGGTGACCTGCAAGGCCCGAAAATCCGTATCGCCAAATTCGCCAACAAGCGGATCGAGCTGAAGATCGGTGATCAATTCACCTTCTCCACCAGCCATCCGTTGACCGAAGGCAACCAGCAAGTGGTCGGCATCGACTACCCGGACCTGGTAAAAGACTGCGGCGTGGGCGACGAGCTGCTGCTCGACGACGGCCGCGTGGTGATGCGCGTCGATACCGCCACCGCCACCGAACTGAATTGCACCGTGACCATCGGCGGCCCGCTGTCGGACCATAAAGGCATCAACCGTCGCGGCGGTGGCCTGACGGCGCCGGCCCTGACCGAGAAAGACAAGGCCGACATCAAGCTCGCCGCCGAGATGGAAGTCGACTACCTCGCGGTGTCCTTCCCGCGTGACGCCGCCGACATGGAATACGCCCGTCAACTGCGCGACGAAGCCGGCGGCACTGCCTGGCTGGTGGCGAAGATCGAACGCGCCGAAGCCGTGGCCGACGACGAAACCCTCGACGGCCTGATCAAGGCCTCCGACGCGGTGATGGTTGCCCGTGGTGACCTGGGTGTGGAAATCGGCGACGCTGAGCTTGTGGGCATTCAGAAGAAAATCATTCTGCACGCTCGCCGCCACAACAAAGCCGTGATCGTCGCGACCCAGATGATGGAGTCGATGATCCAGAACCCGATGCCGACCCGCGCCGAAGTGTCCGACGTAGCCAACGCCGTACTCGACTACACGGACGCCGTGATGTTGTCGGCGGAAAGTGCTGCTGGCCTGTACCCGCTGGAAGCGGTGCAAGCCATGGCGCGCATTTGCATCGGCGCTGAAAAGCACCCGACCAGCAAGACCTCCAGCCACCGCATCGGCAAGGAATTCGAGCGCTGCGACGAGAGCATCGCGCTGGCAACCATGTACACCGCCAACCACTTCCCGGGCGTGAAAGCGATCATCGCGCTGACCGAAAGCGGCTACACCCCGCTGATCATGTCGCGTATCCGCTCGTCGGTGCCGATTTACGCGTTCACCCCGCACCGCGAAGCCCAAGCCCGCGCAGCGATGTTCCGTGGCGTGTACACCGTTCCGTTCGACCCGGCCTCGCTGGCACCGAACGAAGTCAGCCAGAAAGCCATCGACGAGCTGGTCAAGCGCGGCGTCGTGCAGAAAGGCGACTGGGTCATCCTGACCAAGGGCGACAGCTACCACACCACCGGCGGTACCAACGGCATGAAGATCCTGCACGTGGGCGACCCGCAGGTCTGAGTGACCGATTGCTGAAAAACAAAAGCCCCGCCATGTGAATGGCGGGGCTTTTTTTCGTCTGTGGTGATCGTTCCCACGCTCTGCGTGGGAACGATCGGTTAGTGTTTGCTGATAAACGCTGACAACGCCGCCATCGCTTCCGGCGAGCGCAACCGCTGGGTGAACAACGCGCCCTCTTCTTCTATGACCTGGCGCAGCTGTTCCCGGTCCGGCGCTTTCATCAATTGCTTGCTGATGCGCACCGCCTCCGCTGGCAACGACTCGAACCGCAACGCCATCTCCCGCGCCTTGGCCAACGCCGCTTCGCCACTGCCCAAGGCCTCAGTCGCGATCCCCCACGCGGCAGCCTGTTCACCGCTGAAACCTTCGCCGAGCAACAGTAACTGCGCCGCTTTGGCCTGCCCGAGCAAACGCGGCAGGATCAGACTGGAACCGAACTCCGGGCATAACCCGAGATTAACGAACGGCATGCGCAACCTCGCATCCGCACTGACATAAACCAGATCGCAATGCAGCAGCATCGTCGTGCCGATCCCCACCGCCGCGCCGGCTACCGCAGCGATCACTGGCTTGCGGCACTCAAGAAGGCCGAGCATGAAGTGAAACACCGGGCTGTCGAGGTTACCCGGCGGTTGCTGGATGAAGTCGGCGATGTCGTTGCCAGCCGTGAAGCACTCGGCGCTGCCGGCAATCAGCACGGCTTTGATTTCGGGGTCGCTGTCGGCAAGCCGCAAACCCTCCGCCAGTTGGCTGTACATGGCGCGGGTCAGGGCGTTTTTCTTTTCCGGGCGGTTGAGGCGCAGGGTCAGTAAACCGCGCTCACGTTCAAACTGGATGGCGTCGGGCATGGCGTGTCCTGATCTGAGAGGATCAACTGTGGCGAGGGAGCTTGCTCCCGTTCGGCTGCGAAGCAGTCGTAAAACCGGCACGCTCGGTTTGTCTGATACCCGAGGTAGCGTCTGTTTTTAGGGGCCACTTCGCAGCCCAACGGGGGCGAGCCCCCTCGCCACAGCAAGCTCCCTCGCCACAAAAATCAGCGCTCAACCATGGGGTACAAAGACATCCGCCAGCAGTTGATTGCGCGGCAAACCCGCCAGGTACAAGCGCCGGGCAAAGGCGTCGACGCTGTCGGGTGCTCCGCAGACTAAGGCCAGGGTTTGCCGGGAAACAAGGTGCAGTTGCGCCAAAGCCGCGGGCAACTCGGCCGCCGTCCACAGCTCGACATTAAGGTTTTCACGGCCCTCGGCCATGGCTTGCAGGGGTTTGGCCAGATAATGCTCACTGGCATCATGGGCCAGGTGAATGACGCGGATGGCGCCCTGGTGATGCTGACGCAAGGCTTCGCGCAAGATGCCGAACAACGGCCCCAGACCGGTGCCGGCCGCCAGCAACCACAGTGGTCGGGTGTGCCAGTCCGGATCGTAATGCAGCGCCCCGCCGCGCAACTCGCCGAGGCGGATCGGATCGCCGATTTTCAAGCGACGCGCCGCGTCACTGAATTCCCCCGGTTGACGGCAATCGAGGTGGAATTCCAGAAAGCGGTCTTCTTCTGGCAGGCTGGCCAGGGAATATGGCCGCGCCACCTGCCCCGCCCACAACACCAGATGCTGCCCCGCCTGATAGCGCAACGGGCGCTCGCTGGTCAGGCGCAAGCGCAACACGCTGGCGCTCAGCCAATCGCTGGCGACCACTTGCGCGGCAAGACCATCGCGCAGCGGGTCAAAAGTTTCGACTTGCAGATCGTCAACCACCTGGCACTGACAGGCCAACCGCCAACCCTGTTGGCGCTGTTCATTGCTCAAGGCATCGGGACGGCTGTCGCTGGGCAGGCCCTCGACACATTTGACCAGGCACGCGTGGCAACTGCCGGCGCGGCAGCTATAGGGCACCGGCACGCCGTTTTGATTGAGGGCATCGAGCAGGTTACTGCCCGCCTCCACTGCCCATTGGCGTTCGCCGACCCGTAACTCAGGCATCGACATTCTCCCAGGCGGCCGCGCAACGGTTACGGCCGTCACGCTTGGCGCGGTACAGCGCCTGATCGGCGCAGTGCAAGGCACGATCCAGATCGTCACCCAATTCCAACAAGGTCATGCCCGCCGACAGGCTGAGGTGGGCGATCTCCAGGCCGACCAATTCGACATCCATGAAGGCTATGCGCAAGCGCTCGCAACAGGCCGTCAGGCGCTCGGCATCGCAATCGGGCAACAGCACCACGAATTCTTCACCACCATAGCGGGCCAGAATATCGCCATCGCGCAGGCAGGCCGTGGCCACTCCGGCGAACGCTTGCAGCACCTGATCGCCGGCGGCGTGGCCATGAACATCGTTGATGCGTTTGAAGTGGTCGAGGTCGATCAGCGCCAGGCCATGCACCACACCGACTTCCATGGCGTTCAGCTCGCGGGAGGCCAGGCGCAGAAAATGCCGGCGGTTGAACAGCCCGGTGAGTTCGTCGGTCGCCACCAGGCCTTCGAGCTGGCGCATCATCCCGCGCAGGGTGTCTTGATGCGCCTGCAAGGCGAACCGCCGCTGACGCATACGCTGGCGCGACACCTGGACGTAACGGGCATAGAGCACCAGCCAGCCGAGTACCACAAACAGCACGCACACCTGCAACAGGGCCTGCGTCGGGTCGTGCAGCTTGAAGTGGTAAAGCTCCCATAACGTGATGGCGCTGAAACTGAAAAACACCAGCAACGCGCAACGCACAAAAGCAATACGCGACAGATGAAACAGCCCGAACAACAGGATCAGCAGGTAAAACACCAGAAACGCACCGCGCGCCTCGTCCAGATGGGCAATCAGCCAGGATTGCCAACCCAGCCCCAGCAGTATTTGCACTTCGGTCAGGCTGGGGTCGGAACAGCGCAGGTTCGTGCCGCTGTAAAACACCGCGAACAACACGGCCTGGCTGAACACCGTCAACACGCTGCCGATCACCATGCCGGCAAGGGAGTCGTCGTAATGGCCGGTGAAAAACGCCAGCCACACCAGCAGCAAGGCCAGGGCATAAGTGCCGGCCGCAAGGGCAAAGCGTTTGAGCAAAAGCCGCTGGATGGCGTTATGGGTCAATCGTTGATTCACCGTGCGAAAGGAGGCTGTCAGAGTGTCCTACTCTACAGACCGGATGCCACTTTAGTGGCGAGTCTGATAAATGACCATTCAATTTTTAGGGCGAAATTCTGGCGTCAAACCCATGACCCGTTTCCTGTGAGTCGAGCCTTGCTGCATTCCAGGTAGCAGCTGCCGAAGACTGCGTTCGCTGTAGCAGCTGTCGAGCTTGCGAGGCTGCGTTCGGCTGCGTTCGGCTGCGAAGCAGTCGTGAATCCGGCTGACACGGTCTGCCTGACATACCGCAAATCTCTGATATTGCGACTGCTTCGCAGCCGAACGCAGCCTTCGGCAGCTGCCACAGGTTCGCGTTGTGCGGCTATATCAGGATTCGTGGCGATCCGCACCGGCGATCTATGCGACCAACGTTTGACTGTCAACAGATGTACCCGCCTTTGATGCGCGGTATACTGCCGCGCCTTTTTAGCGTCGCGCCAGCATGCCCGGCGTGCCTTGAAAGGTGTCTGCGACCGACCGATGCACCCAAGCCGCAGGCACCTTATTGAATGTTCCCGTCTTTTAGAGGAGCGCGACTCGATGACCGTGATCAAGCAAGACGACCTGATTCAGAGCGTTGCCGACGCCCTGCAATTCATTTCTTACTACCACCCCGTGGATTTCATCCAGGCGATGCACGAGGCCTACCTGCGTGAAGAATCGCCGGCAGCCCGCGATTCCATCGCGCAAATCCTGATCAACTCGCGCATGTGCGCCACCGGCCACCGCCCGATCTGCCAGGACACCGGTATCGTCACCGTGTTCGTGCGCGTGGGCATGGACGTACGTTGGGATGGCGCCACCATGGGCCTGGACGACATGATCAACGAAGGCGTGCGCCGGGCTTACAACCTGCCGGAAAACGTCCTGCGTGCCTCGATCCTCGCCGACCCGGCGGGTGCTCGTAAAAACACCAAGGACAACACCCCGGCCGTTATCCACTACTCCATCGTTCCGGGTAACACCGTGGAAGTGGACGTGGCGGCCAAGGGCGGCGGTTCCGAGAACAAGTCGAAAATGGCCATGCTCAACCCATCCGACTCGATCGTCGACTGGGTTTTGAAAACCGTTCCGACCATGGGCGCCGGCTGGTGCCCACCGGGCATGCTCGGCATTGGCATCGGCGGCACCGCCGAGAAAGCCGCCGTGATGGCCAAGGAAGTGTTGATGGAATCCATCGACATTCACGAGCTCAAAGCACGCGGCCCGCAGAACCGTATCGAAGAGATGCGCCTGGAGCTGTTCGAGAAGGTCAACCAACTGGGCATCGGCGCCCAGGGCCTGGGCGGTCTGACCACCGTGCTCGACGTGAAGATCATGGATTACCCAACCCACGCCGCCTCCCTGCCGGTGTGCATGATCCCCAACTGCGCCGCCACCCGTCACGCGCACTTCGTGCTCGACGGTTCCGGCCCGGCCTCGCTGGAAGCGCCACCGCTGGACGCCTACCCGGAAATCGTCTGGGAAGCCGGCCCGTCGGCCCGCCGCGTCAACCTCGACACCCTGACGCCGGAAGAAGTGCAGAGCTGGAAGCCGGGCGAAACCGTCCTGCTCAACGGCAAGATGCTCACCGGTCGCGACGCCGCGCACAAGCGCATGGTCGAGATGCTGAACAAGGGCGAAACCCTGCCGGTGGACCTGAAAGGTCGCTTCATCTACTACGTCGGCCCGGTTGATCCGGTGCGCGAAGAAGTGGTGGGCCCTGCCGGTCCGACCACCGCGACGCGGATGGACAAGTTCACCCGTCAAATCCTCGAGCAAACCGGCCTGTTGGGCATGATCGGCAAATCCGAGCGCGGCCCGACCGCAATCGAAGCGATCAAGGACCACAAAGCCGTTTACCTAATGGCTGTCGGCGGCGCGGCTTACCTGGTGGCGCAAGCGATCAAGAAATCCCGCGTGGTGGCATTCGCCGAACTGGGGATGGAAGCCATCTACGAGTTCGACGTCAAAGACATGCCGGTGACTGTTGCGGTCGACAGCAAAGGTGAGTCGGTACACATCACCGGTCCTGCCATCTGGCAGAAAAAGATCAGTGAAAGCCTGGCGGTCGAAGTGCAGTAAGCGCTTCGATTGACCCCAACGGCCGGCTCGTCAGATGACGACCCGGCCGTTTTTTTGCTGACGAACAGTGTCAATCGGCATTAAAAACTTTCTCCTTACAGCGATTCGATCTAGAAAACCCCCTCTGACCTGTCAGATCTGACAGGTTACGAATGCCGCCCATCTTGTTAGCGTCTGACCTATCCCGCGACACCGTTGCCATGCAACAGCGTCTGGCCAAAACAGGATCAGCCCCATGCAAGAACAAGCGTCCCTGAGCATCACTGAACCTTCCATCGCCAAGAGCGCTTCAATCGCCACCATCGCCAGTAGCTGGGGCTCGACGGGTTCGACGGGAGCCACTGCCTATGACTTGCCTGTGCCCTTGTCATTGGGCCGTGGCTGGGATCCTCACCTCTTACTAAGTTACAGCAGCCAGTCGGGAAACGGTCCGTTCGGTATCGGTTGGCGCTTGAACCTTCAGGCTTTTACCCGCCAGACGGACAAGGGTGTACCAAGTTATCGTGACGAGAAGGATGTGTTCATCGACCCCTTGGGGCAGGAGGTGATGCCCGATCGTGACAACGAGGGCAAGATCGAGTCCAGAGAGGTGTCCGAATACTGTGGTCAACTCGTTGGCAAACATACGGTGGTGCGTTACAGGCCTCGGGTCGAACAGACATTCGACCTCATCGAGTTCTGGCGTTCCGACTTCACGCCCGAGGGCTTCTGGCTGGTGCACGGAGCAGACGGCAGCCTGCACCTTTTCGGCAAAGACGACAGCTCCCGCGTGGCCGACCCGCAAGCCCCACTCCATGTGGCGACGTGGCTGTTGCAGGAAAGCATGAACGCCCTTGGCGAGCATATTTGCTATGAGTACCTGTCAGAGAAACAGGACGAGCTTCCTGACCCGCATGACTACCGGGCCCAGCGATATTTGCATCGAGTGCTCTACGGCAATGGTCAGGCAAACGATCAGTTGTACGGTTGGAATGTCTTGAGGCCGGCACCACCTTCATGGCTTTTTCACGTGGTATTCGATTACGGCGAACGTACGCTGGGCCTGACTGAAAAACCGGTTTATGACGGCGCGACACTCGAGCCTTGGTTAGTCCGTAACGACCCGTTTTCATCCTATGGGCGAGGCTTCGAAGTGGGCACCCGGCGCCTCTGTCGGCAGGTGCTGATGTTTCACAGTTTCCCGCAACTGGGCGATAAACCTGTGCTGGTGCGCCGCTTGCTGCTGGAGTACTCGGACTACACCAACCTGCGGCCCTACAGCCAGATCACAGCGGCGCATTATCAGGCATACGAAGCCGGCGGACTGATGGAATCCTCGCCGCCGGTGGAATTCGAATACTCGTCTTTCGAACTCAACACGCAGCCGAGCGCATTTTTTCCGTTCGAGGTCATGCCGGCAATCGAGGATGGACAGACATATCAATGTGTTGATCTGTTCAGCGAAAGCATTCCCGGTTTTCTGTGTTGCTATGACCAATGCTGGTATTACCGCGAACCGCTGCGTGGCGCGGACAATGTCGATCACATCACGTATGGCCCCTGGACAGCCCTGGATAAAATCCCGGGCGCCGACCGCAATAAGGAGGCGCATCAGGCCCTGATGGACCTGACCGGCGAAGGCCGTCTGAACTGGATTATTGCCGAGCCGGGAATGTGTGGTTTTTATACGCTGAACCCGGATAAATCCTGGTCTGGCTTCATTCCGTTCACGGCGTTCCCGGTGGAGTTTTTCAACGTCCTTTCGCAACTGGGCGACTTTACGGGAGACGGGCTCAACTCCCTGGCCCTGATCGGGCCCAACGCTGTACGCCTTTACGCCAACCGGCGCGAAGACGGTTTTGCCAAGGGCGAAGATGTCGCTCATGAGCCGCCTGATGACCGTCTGCCGTTGATCAGCAACTCACCCATCGAGCTGGTATTTCTGGGCAACCTGAACGGTAGCGACATGACCGGGTTGTGCCGCATTCGTCACAACGAAATCAAATGCTGGCCAAACCTCGGGCATGGGAAATTCGGCACTGGCTTTGTTATCGACGGCCCCGTTTTCGAGTACGAAACATTCAACGTGAGCCAGGTGCGCATCGCGGACCTGGACGGGTCCGGCGCACCGGCGCTGATCTATCTCAAATCGGATCACTTTGAGATTTACCTCAACCGCGGCGGCAACGGTTTCGAAAAGACACCCATCGAGGTTTCGTGGCCCGAAGACGTGCGTTACGACAACCTGTGCCAAGTCACATTCGCCGACCTGCAAGGGCTCGGTTGCGCCAGCCTGATCCTGACCGTGACGCACATGAAGCCCCAGCACTGGCGTTATGACTTTGTCAGCGCCAAGCCCTATTTGCTGACATCGAGCAATAACAACATGGGGTGCTTCACCGAGGCGGTGTACAGAAGTTCTGCGCAATTCTGGCTGGATGAAAAAAAGGACATCCTCGGCCTCGGGCGACTTCCCGTGTGTTACCTGCCGTTTGCCGTGCAAGTCGTCAGTCAACAGACCCAGCTCGACGAAATCACCGGCAACTGCCTGAATCAGTTTTTCAGTTATTTCGCGGGATACTACGACAGTCGGGACCGCGAATTCCGGGGCTTCGGCCGCGTGCGCCAAACCGACAGTGAAAGTGCATCAGATGACGACAACACCGGCTTTACCGAATCGGCGCTGCTCGACATCTGGTATCACACCGGCAACAGGATCAATGCATCTCGCGATGGATATTTCAATCTCGATGATGAGGCACAGCCTCTGGGTGACACGCTTTTTTGTCGGTATCACCCGGCCGACGATTGCGAAGAGATCATTACGCCGGCCGACGACGCCATTGCCCACGAAATCGCCCGCGCCCTCGCAGGTTCCGTATTGAGAGTCGAAACCAGAGCGGAGAAAGACACAGACGCCGACACTCCCATTCTGGTAGAGCAAAATCGTTACATCGTGCGCGAAGTGCGTGAGCGCGGCCACCATCCCGACTCGGTGTTGATGGCATCCCTGCTGGAGAACATCAGCTACCGTTACGAACGTATCGTCGAAGACCCGTTGTGCCGCCATGTCATCAACCTGAAACGAGACGAATTCGGCCTGACCACCCACAGCTTCACGGTCAGTTACGCCCGCCGCAGGACCGAAAAGGATGAGCCCCCCTTTGAAGACCCTGACGAAAGGAAGCGCTGGTTCGATGCACATGACCGAGCACAACAGTCTTATTACCTGAGCGAAACCCGCGCCCAATTCATTCACTTGGTCGACCTGCAGGGCTGGCGGATTGGTCTGCCGTTTCTGCAACGCGGCAACGCATTGATTTTGCCCAAAGGAACAGCACCATCGGGTCTCAACCCCGCAGAAATTTCTTATAAGGACTTCCTGGATTCATTCAAGTCCCTCGAATGGGCCGCTGTGCGGGAACTGACCGCGCAATCGGTGCAACTCTACGTCGACACGAACAATGACGAGTTGCCGAAGGATGAAGCCTGTTTACAGGCTTTGCGGGGGACGATGGAAATCGCTTATCTGAACAAGAACGCGCTGGAGGTCTACGGCAACGTAACGCCCCCGATCGATATCCGGGAAGAACTTGCGAACATTGGATATCTGCCCATGGAGCTGTTTCTGGGTGCGGACGACACGGCCGACAAAAAGGAGGACGAAGAGAGAAATCTTTGGTCTGCCCTACACAACTTTGCTACGTATGCTGGCATCGATCAATTCTACCGAGTGATCAAATACAACGAAACGCAAAGCCACGGTGTCACCCAGGCGCAATATGACGAGTACTGTCTGGTGACCAAAAGCGTCGAGCAGCCGGATGGCTGCACCACTCGCGTCGAGCAGGATTACTTCTCAGGGTTAACGAAGAGCATCACCGACGCCAACGATAATACGGAGGAAGCCTATAACGGTCCTTCCGGTGTGCACACTCACACTTTTCACGGCACTGAAAATGGTCAGCCCATCGGCTTTGGCTTAATCAGAAACTATATCCCCAGCGGAGATTTAAGCCCTGACACGGCAATCGAGCACCCTGAAGATGAGCTGCAAGAAGCGGCCAGCACCTTGCGCACAGATCTTCACTGCTGGATGGGCACATTGCCCGTATCGGCCAGACAGAACACCGAATGGCTGAACGAGTGGATCAACAACGGTTACGTGTTACCCAGCGGCCACATTCGCGCCAGTGCCCGCAGGCGCCTGGCCAGGATCCGAACGCGCACGCCGGCGGAACAGGCTTTAAATGACTTGTTGCACACCGTCGAGCGCATGCCGGTGCACAGCGTCCGCCTGAGTGCGGACCGGTACCCTGGTGACGATGTTTCGGCAAAATTCCACATCATTCGGTCATTTTTCGACGGTTTTCAACGGCTCTTGCAAACTCAGCAACGGGTCGAGTCCGGTGAAGCTTATGTCGTGAAGGACGGCAAATTGGAGTACGAGAACGGTGAGCCAATGGTGGCATACGCCGATCAACGCTGGCGCATCAGCGAGCGCGTGGAATACAACAACAAAGGGTTAGTAGTACGAACGTATCGTCCCTATTTCGCCAATGCTAAGGGTTACATCCGCGATCACTCCTTCAGGGATTCCGGCCATCACGATAAAAGCTTCTACGACGTGATGGGTCGCCTCATCAAGATCATCAACGCCAAGGGGCATATTGCGCTCGTCGTCTATCATCCCTGGTATGTCAGAAACTGGGACTACAATGACACCTACGTCGGACCAGACGCGAAAGGACTCAATATGGGGAACCGATGATGCCCATTGTCGACTGGCAAACACCGTCATTGAAATCCTTTGACTCGCGGGGCCTGGCAGTCCCCTGCCGAGAACATCAAAGTGTTGCCGGGTAATGAGCGTTTCCACGGGACCGCCCGCCACAGTGCGCCAATAGGCAATATCTCTTGCGGCGGGCGCACATGCTATGGTGCCCGCCCAACTTTCTAACTGTTTGCGCCAGCATGCTGCCGATTTCTCGTACCTTGCGTTTGTCGTTTTATACCTTGCTCATCATCGCCGGTGCCGCGTTGGCGGCCGGCTTGGCCGTGCGTCACGCCGAACGCCAGGCGTTAGTCGAAGACGCGGCCCGCGCCAACCAGCAACTGGCGCTGTACGCCAATTCCCTGCATACCCTGATCGACCGCTACCGTGCCCTGCCCGCCGTGCTGGCGCTGGACCCGGAGTTGCGCGCCGCGCTCGATGGCCCGGTAACGCTTGAGCAACAGGACGCACTGAACCGCAAACTGGAAAAAATCAACGGTGCGGCCCAGTCCTCGACCCTGGAACTGCTCGACCGCACCGGCCTCGCCGTGGCCGCCAGCAATTGGCGTTTGCCCAGCAGTTACGTCGGCCACAACTACGGTTTTCGCCCCTACTTCAGCCAGACCCGCACCCAGGGCGCCGGGCGCTTTTATGCGGTAGGCGTAACCAGTGGCATTCCCGGCTACTTTCTCTCCAGCGCGGTGACCCGCGACAGCGGCGAGTTCCTCGGCGCCATGGTGGTGAAACTGGAATTCCCGGAGCTGGAGCGCGAATGGCGTCAGGGCAGCGACACGCTGCTGGTCAGCGATGCACGCGGGATCATCTTCATTGCCAACCAGCCGGGCTGGCGCTATCGCCTGTTGAAACCGTTGAACGACAGCGACCGCGCCGAACTTAAAGCCACCCGGCAATACGACAAACAACCGCTGACACCGCTGGATTACCAATCGCTGCAGCGCTTTGACGACAACAGTGATCTGGCGCGCGTCGTCGGTCCTGACGGCACGGCAAACTATCTGTGGGAATCGCTGCCGCTGACCACTGAAGGCTGGACCTTGCACCTGCTGCGCCGCCCGCAAATCGCCTTCGAAGACATCCGTAACGCCGCGCTCGCCGCTGCCGGGTTGTGGCTGGCACTGGTGTTTCTGTTGCTGTTCCTTAATCAACGCTGGCGCCTGGCCAAGCTGCGCCAACGCAGCCGCGAAGAACTCGAACAACTGGTAGAAGAACGCACCCGTGACCTGCGCACCGCTCAGGACGGACTGGTGCAATCGGCCAAACTCGCGGCGCTGGGGCAGATGTCCGCAGCGCTGGCCCATGAAATCAATCAGCCCCTGACCGCTCAGCGCATGCAGCTTGCTACGCTGAGGTTGCTACTCGATCACGGCCGGGTCGACGACGCCTACAAGGCGCTCAAACCGGTGGACGACATGCTCACGCGCATGGCCGCCCTCACCGGCCACCTGAAAACCTTCGCGCGCAAAAGCCCCAGCGGTTTGCGCGAACGGCTGGATCTGGCGGCGGTGGTGGATCAGGCCCTGCAATTGCTCGACGCCCGCCTGCGCGATGAACAGGTCAGCCTGGTGCTGCACCTGACCCGTCCGGCCTGGGTGCGTGGTGATGCGATTCGTCTGGAACAGGTGCTGATCAACCTGCTGCGCAACGCCCTGGACGCCATGCAGGGCAAATCCTGCAAGCGTCTGGAAATCCGCCTCGAAGCCGATGAACAGCTATGGCGCCTGAGTGTGATCGACAATGGCGGCGGCATTGCCGAAGAACATTTGAGCCAGGTGTTCGATCCATTCTTCACCACCAAACCGGTGGGTGACGGCCTGGGCTTGGGGCTGGCCGTGTCCTTTGCCATCGTCCACGAAGCGGGCGGACGCCTGAGCGCCGATAATGGCGAAAAAGGCGCGGTATTCACCCTGACGTTGCCCATTGATCTGGAGGTATGTACCTGATGCTCAATTCGGTGATGGTGGTCGATGACGAAAGCAGCATCCGCAGCGCCGTCGAACAGTGGCTGAGCCTGTCGGGGTTCGAGGTGCAACTGTTCAGCCGCGCCGATGAATGCCTGGCGCAACTGCCGAAACACTTCCCTGGGGTGATTCTCAGCGATGTGCGCATGCCAGGCATGAGCGGGCTGGAGCTGCTGGCCGAAGTGCAGCGCCGCGACGCCGATTTGCCGGTGATCTTGCTGACTGGTCACGGCGATGTGCCGATGGCCGTCGAAGCGATGCGCGATGGCGCCTACGATTTCCTCGAAAAACCCTTCAGCCCGGAAACCCTGCTGAGCAGCCTGCGCCGCGCGCTGGACAAACGCCGGCTGGTGCTGGAAAACCGTGCCCTGCACGAGCAGGCCGACAATCGCGCCAAACTCGATGCCACCCTGCTGGGGGTATCCCGTGGTTTGCAGACGCTGCGCCGGCAAGTGCTGGATCTGGCGACGCTGCCGGTCAATGTGCTGATCCGTGGCGAAACCGGCAGCGGCAAGGAACTGGTTGCCCGCTGCCTGCACGACTTCGGCCCCCGCGCCGACAAGCCCTTCGTCGCCTTGAACTGCGCGGCGATTCCCGAGCAGTTGTTCGAGGCCGAACTGTTCGGCCATGAGAGCGGAGCGTTCACCGGCGCCCAGGGCAAGCGCATCGGCAAGCTCGAATACGCCGACGGTGGCACGCTGTTTCTCGATGAAATCGAAAGCATGCCGCTGGCGCAGCAGGTGAAACTGCTGCGGGTGTTGCAGGAGCAGAAGCTTGAGCGATTGGGCTCCAATCAGAGCATCCGCGTGGATTTGCGCATCATCGCCGCGACCAAACCCGACTTGCTGGATGAAGCCCGGGCCGGGCGTTTTCGCGAGGACCTGGCGTATCGCTTGAACGTCGCCGAGCTGCGGCTGCCGCCGTTGCGTGATCGGCGTGAAGACATTCCACTATTGTTCGAGTTCTTCGCGCAGAGTGCCGCCGAACGCCTTGGCCGTACCTTTCCACCGTTGAGCGGGCCGCAATTGAGCCATCTGCTGAGCCACGACTGGCCGGGCAATGTGCGCGAGCTGGCGAACGTCGCCGAGCGCCAAGTGCTGGGCCTCGGCGAACCGGAGCCGGTGGGGATCGATCCCGGCCAGTCACTGGCCGCGCAGCAAGAAGCCTTCGAAGCGCATTGCTTGCGCGCGGCGCTGACCCGGCATAAGGGCGATGTGAAAGCGGTGCTTGAAGAACTGCAACTGCCGCGCCGTACCTTCAATGAAAAGATGCAGCGGCATGGGTTGAGTCGCGAGATGTTCATATCCGACACATGACCTGTGGCGAGGGGGCTTGTCGGAACGCCGCATCGCCCCGTTGGAGTGCGAAGCGCTCCCCGGCATTTTTCAGGTACACCATATTTGCAGACTTTACGACTGCTTCGCAGCCGAACGGGGGCAAGCCCCCTCGCCACAAGTGATCGGCGGAAATCCGCTCATGCTTGCATATACCTTGAGCGACTATCCGCTCAACAAAACCTCTTACCCCCTCTAAACCGGCCCTCCTCCCCTTGGCACAGCTCCTGCTATAGCCCCTGCAGGCTGCGTTTACACGCGCTCCACAAAAACAATTAAACGAAGGATCCTTCAATGGATAACTCCAACGCCCTGCCCCTTGGGTCGGCTGCCGTGCCGGCTAAAGAAAGAAGCACCGCCAGCCGGATCAAATCGATCTTCAGCGGCTCTGTCGGCAACATGGTCGAGTGGTACGACTGGTACGTCTACGCCGCCTTCTCCCTGTACTTCGCCAAAGTCTTCTTCCCCAAAGGCGACACCACCGCCCAACTGCTCAACACCGCCGCAATCTTCGCCGTGGGCTTTTTGATGCGCCCGATCGGTGGCTGGCTGATGGGCCTCTACGCTGACAAGGCCGGCCGTAAAGCCGCGCTCATGGCCTCGGTCTACCTGATGTGCTTCGGCTCGCTGCTGATCGCCCTGAGCCCAGGCTATGAAACCATCGGTATCGGCGCGCCGATCCTGCTGGTGTTCGCCCGCCTGCTGCAAGGTTTGTCGGTGGGGGGTGAGTACGGCACCTCGGCGACGTACCTCAGCGAGATGGCAACCAAGGAACGTCGCGGCTTCTACTCGAGTTTCCAGTACGTGACGCTGATCTCCGGCCAGCTCATCGCCCTGGGCGTGCTGATCGTGCTGCAAAATTTCCTGACCACCGAAGAGCTGTACGCCTGGGGCTGGCGCATTCCATTCGCCATCGGCGCGCTGTGTGCCGTGGTCGCGCTGTACCTGCGTCGTGGCATGGAAGAAACCGAGTCGTTCACCAAGAAAGAGAAGGCCAAGGAAAGCGCGATGCGCACCTTGCTGCGCCATCCCAAGGAACTGATGACCGTGGTCGGCCTGACCATGGGCGGCACGCTCGCGTTCTACACCTACACCACGTACATGCAGAAATACCTGGTGAACACCGTCGGCATGAGCATTTCCGACTCCACCACGATTTCCGCGGCCACGCTGTTCCTGTTCATGTGCCTGCAACCGATCATCGGCGGGCTGTCGGATAAAGTCGGTCGGCGGCCGATCCTGATCGCCTTCGGTATTCTCGGGACGCTGTTCACCGTACCGATCCTGACCACCCTGCACACCATCCAGAGCTGGTGGGGCGCGTTCTTCCTGATCATGGCGGCGCTGATCATCGTCAGCGGCTACACCTCGATCAACGCGGTGGTCAAAGCCGAACTGTTCCCCACCGAAATCCGCGCCCTGGGCGTCGGCCTGCCATACGCACTGACCGTGTCGATCTTCGGCGGCACCGCTGAATACATCGCCCTGTGGTTCAAGAGCATCGGCATGGAAACCGGTTATTACTGGTATGTCACGGCGTGCATCGCGGTGTCGTTGCTGGTGTACGTGACCATGAAAGACACCCGCAAGCATTCGCGGATCGAGACCGACTGACAGCAATATTGATAGTGGCTGTACCGTCCTCTTCGCAGGCAAGCCCGTGAAGAGGACGACTCAGTCTCAAGTCAACTCGGCCGCCGTCTGCTTCGCGTACTTGCCCTGCACGTAAGATGCCCCCGCAATCATCACCACCAGAATCCCCGCCAACACCAGCGACGAGCCGATGGTGCCGAAATCCAGGCCACCCTTTGCATGGGGTTTGGTCAGGAAGTCGCCCAAGGTTGCGCCGAATGGCCGCGTCAGCACGAACGCTACCCAGAACAGCAGCACCGACGAAATCTTCGTGAAGTATTTCAACAGCACCACCAGCGCAATGGTCGAACCGATCAACAGTGCGCCGCCGGCAAAACCCAGGCCCGAGTCGTCGGCCAGGTAATCGCCAAGCGCCGTGCCCAGAGTGTTGGAAAACAGAATCGCCATCCAATAGAACATCTCGCCCCGGAAGGTCTGGACCTTGGTGACGTTCAGCGAATCGCCGCTCAAGCGCCAGGCCGCGAAAATCCCCAGCAGAATCGCAATCAGGATCATCGAACCCGTGGCGTAGCCCAATTCAAGGGTGCGGTCCATGAAGTCGGACATGGTGGTGCCAGCGGTGCTGGTCGACAGAATCACGATCCAGTACAGCACCGGCTTGTAAGTTTTGGACATCAACTGCGTGACCAGCGTCAGCACAAAGACGCTGATCAGGATCAGCGAGCTGATGGCGTAACCGACATTAAGGGTCATCGACAACAAATCCCCCGCGGTTTCACCCAGGGTCGTTGCGCAGATTTTCATGACCCAGAACGCCAGGGTGATCTGAGGAAGTTTATTCATTCAAGGCAAGCTCCAGTTCGTGACGGTCGTTTCTTCGGTTTATTGACCGGTGCGCAGACTGGCGGTGGAGCGGTGAAAAATAGGTAAGTGCAGGATGAAAATTCTGTCACGCAGACAAGAGAGCCCGATTAATCGCTGGTTAATGCCCAGTACGCATCCTGCCCCCGTCTGATCAATTCATTGCGCTGTGCAAACTGGAGTTACCCATGAAAACCAAACTGATGCTCGTTCTGGCCCTCTCTGTGCTGGCCGCCAATACCTTCGCCGCCGATGGTTACGACCGCACCGGTTCCGCCGTCTTCACTGCACAAAGCAACGTCGCTGGCGATAGCCGCACCGACGCAGCCACAGTCGCTACCGACAGCGTCGATCGCACCGATGCAGCTCGCACCAACTGATCCCTGAACGCACCACACAGCCCGGCTTTGGCCGGGCTTAGTCATTTCTGGAGCAAGCAAAACCCAGTGATCTCCACAAAACCCACACTGATTGAGGATGGACTGGAAATCTGCCGCTGGCCCTTGCACCATGCTCACCTCCCGAACGCCCTCAGGAATTCACTCCATGCCCGACGATATCCATTTCTACGAACCCGCCAACGGCCATGGCCTGCCCCATGATCCGTTCAACGCCATCGTCGGCCCGCGTCCCATTGGCTGGATTTCCTCCCAGGACGCCAACGGTCGCCTGAACCTGGCGCCCTACAGCTTCTTCAATGCCTTCAACTACATTCCGCCGATCATCGGGTTCTCCAGTGTCGGGCGCAAAGACAGCTTGAACAACATCGAGCAGACCGGCGAGTTCGCCTGGAACCTGGCGACGCGCCCACTGGCCGAGCAGATGAACCAGAGTTGCGCGATGGTTGGGCCCGAGGTCAACGAGTTCGAACTGTCCGGGCTGACCACCGCCGCGTCGAAAATCATTCAGGTGCCACGGGTCGCCGAAAGCCCGGTGTCCTTCGAGTGCAAGGTCACGCAGATCATTCAGTTGCAGCGCGCCAACAAGGAAGTGGTGCCGAGCTGGCTGATTCTCGGCGAAGTGGTCGCCGTGCATATCGCCAAATGGCTGTTGAAGGATGGGGTGTACGACACCGCCGCGGCAGAACCGATTCTGCGCGGCGGCGGGCCAGCGGATTATTTTCAGCTGGGGCCAGAGGCACTGTTCAAGATGTTCCGCCCGGGGGCGGTCAAGTGATTACCAGAGCAGGTCGGCGTCTTGTTTGACGTCTTTGAGGTGGGTCAGCTCTTTGGCCGCGGCCTCGTCGGCTTCATGAGCGGTCTTGAACGTCTGGCCTTCCAGCACTTTGTGAAAAACCGGGGCACCGGAACCACCTAGGGCTTTGACGGCAATCGCGGCGTGGTAACCGCCCTCGCCCGGTACTACTGCTGAAACGGCTTCGAAGTGTTCAAAGGCTTTACGTGCCATGTCGCGGATCCTGGCTAATGGAGAGTTGCGCCATTAAACCCTCAACCGGCCAGTTTGTGTACCGCTGCCTGGGACTGGCCGAGGGCCTGGGTCGCCGAGACATCCTTGAAGGTATGGAAATCCAGGCTGTTGACCACCATATCCTGCACCAGCTCGGCAAAAATCTGCATCGCCGGGCTGCCGAAGTAAGCGGTCATCGCCTGTTGGCTGGCCCAGAAACCGGACACCAGCCACAGCTCGGGATCACATTGCGAGTGTTGCAGGGCGAAGCTCAGGCAACCCGGCGCATTGCGCGACGGTTCGATCAGGGCGCTCAGACGCGCACCGAGTTCTGCCGAACGCCCGGCGCGGGCGCGAACGAAGGCCATATGACTGACGGGGATCTGCGTAGACATGTTCAACCCTCCCAGGGAGTCGAGTGGCAGCCGTGGGACGGGCTGCGACAGGATCCAAGATTAGGCGGCGCATCACAGTCACCGTTAGTCGATTTCTGCCGGCTTATTGCACAATCCTGCGCAACTGCAAAAAGCCTCTGTAACAGCGCGCAAAGTACTGTCACACCGCTGTCACACCACTTTTAAGCAAGTTTCATCCACGTTGCCCTGCTATGGCAGCCTCGTGTATTCACCCCGCGCAGAATCAGGCAAGCTTTTGACAGGATGTGTCTACCGCTGTCCCTTGCACAAATTTAAGCTCGGCCCATGACCAACACTTCACGGAGGATTCCCTGCATGTCGTCGCTCGATCACTTTCAGGCTCCGCTTCCCGCTGACATGGAAAAACAGCGCGCGGAACTGGCCGACCTCATCCGCCGCAACACCATGGACGATGGCTCCTACGCCACTGCCGTCGGTTCGCTGTTCATGTCGCGTCACAGCAAATCCCATGATTTCGCCCCGGGGCTGGCCCAACCGGCCCTGTGCATCATGGCCCAGGGGCGCAAGGAAGTTCGGCTGGCGGACGAGTACTTCAATTACGACCCGCTGAATTACCTGGTGGTATCAGTCTCGATGCCCTTGAGCGGACGGGTGGTGAATGCCTCGCCCGAAGAACCGATCCTCGCGGTGCGGCTGGACATCGACCCGGCGGAAATCACCGCGCTGATTGCCGACGCCGGCCCCATCGGCCTGCCCACAAGGCCCACGGGCCGAGGCCTGTATGTCGAGCGGATCGACGCGGCCATGCTCGACGCCGTGCTGCGTCTGGCGCGTTTGCTGGACACACCGAAAGACATCGCCATGCTCGCGCCGCTGATTCGTCGGGAGATTCTGTATCGGCTGTTACGCAGCCAGCAGGGACATCGGCTGTATGAGATTGCCATCGCCAACAGCCAGAGCCATCGCATCAGCCAGGCGATCAAATGGCTCAACGGCAATTATGAGCAACCGCTGCGCATCGACGACCTGGCGCGGGAAGTGAACCTGAGCGTGTCGACGCTGCATCACCGCTTCAAGGCGATGACGGCGATGAGTCCGCTGCAGTATCAGAAACAGCTGCGCCTGCAAGAAGCGCGACGGTTGATGCTGGCCGAAGGGCTGGAAGCGTCGGCGGCGGGATATCGAGTGGGGTATGAAAGCCCTTCGCAGTTCAGCCGCGAGTACAGCCGATTGTTCGGGGCACCGCCGCTGCGGGATTTGGCGCGGTTGCGGTTGTCCGTGTAATCAGATTCACACCCTGTAGGAGCGAGGCTTGCCCGCGAAGGCGTCGTATCAGCCAGCATCAATGCTGAGTATGAAATAGCCTTCGCGGGCAAGCCTCGCTCCTACGAGGATGGGGGTGTTTGTTCAGGCGCTCAGTACTCGGCACGCCTCAGCCGGCAAGGTCACCGACACCGGATTGCCAATGCTTAACCCAACGTCCTGACACGGCGTGCTCAACGCGGTAAACGACACCCCGGAACACTCGACAGTGGTTTCGATGGTCGCGCCGATATCTCGCACAAACGTCACCTTACCCAGCAAGCGATTCCCCGCCGTGGCCTGCGGTTGCGACAGTTGCAGGTCTTCGGGGCGAATCAGCATTTTCACCTTCTCCCCCACCACAATGCTGCTGCAGATCGGCACTTGCAGCGCATCGCCGCCGGGCAAGCTGACCTTGCCGTTACCCAGCGCCGTGGCCGGGAAAATATTCCCCGAACCGATGAAGTCCGCGACGAATTCATTGGCCGGGTGCCGATAAATCTCAATCGGCGTGCCCACCTGCTGCACCCGATGTTCACCCAGCACCACCACGATATCGGCCATGGTCATGGCTTCGCGCTGGTCGTGGGTGACCATGATGGTGGTGATGTTCAAACGCTGTTGCAGCTGACGGATTTCCACCTGCATCGACTCGCGCAGCTTGGCGTCCAGCGCCGACAGCGGTTCGTCGAGCAGGAGGATTTTCGGGTGGTTGGCAATTGCCCGGGCAATCGCCACCCGCTGACGCTGACCACCGGAGAGTTTTGCCACCGGGCGATCAATCATTTCCTGCAGTTGAATCAGCTCAAGTAACTCCACCACCCGCGCCTGCTGATCAGCCTTGCTGACCCCACGCAGTTTCAGCGGATAGGCAATGTTCTCCCCCACCGTCATGTGCGGAAACAGTGCCAGCGATTGAAACACCATGCCGAAATTGCGCTGATGCGCAGGGGTATGGCCGATGTCTTCACCGTCCAGGCGAATCTCGCCGCCGGTCAGGGTTTCGAGCCCGGCGATCATCCGCAGCAGAGTGGTTTTACCGCAGCCCGACGGGCCGAGGAAACACACCAGTTTGCCCTCGGGCAAATGCAGGTTTACATCCTTTACCGCGCAGGCCGAGCCGTAATGTTTCTCGACGTTTTCCAGAATCAGACCAGTCATTTGAATCACCTCAAGAAATCAGAACGAAACGCCGCCTTCGCCAACCAACTTTTCCAGCGCCCAAATGAGCACGAAGTCGATCAGCACGATCAGCACGGCAAACGAAAAAACGGTAGGGTCGAGCGAAGACACGGTGCGGCTGTACATCCAGATCGGCACGGTCATGACGTCGATGGTGTAGAGGAAATAGGTCACGGTGAACTCGTTGAACGAGACGATGAACGCCAGCAGCATGCCCGCCAGAATCCCCGACTTCATCAACGGCACCACCACATCGACAATCGCCCGCAGCGGTGAAGCGCCGAGCATTTGCGCGGCCTCTTCGACTTCGCTGCCGATGGAGAGCATCGCTGCCGTGCAGTTTTTCACCACGAACGGCAGCGCCAGAATCACATGGGCAATCACCAGCCGCGAGGTGGTGATCTGGAATGGCAGGCTGTCGAACACCAGCAGCAAGGCCAGGCCCAACACCACCATCGGGAACACCAGTGGCAGCGACATCAATTGCAGCGCCACGGCCTTGCCACGGAACTCGCAACGGGTCAGCGCGTAAGCGGCCGGCACCGCGATGATCGTGGCGAAGATCATGGTCAGGCAGGCCACCAGCAAACTGGTGCTCATGGCTTTGCCCAGGCTCAGCACATCACTGGCGTCCGGCGAGACGAAGGTGTGCCAGGCGGCCTTGTACCATTGCAGGCTGTAGCTGCTGGGCGGAAAGTCGAGGTTCGACGCGCCGCTGAACGACATGACGATCATGGTCAGGATCGGCAATACCGCCAGCAGCAGAATGAAGCCCGAGAGGATGCCGGCGAACTTGCCGGTATCGCCCGGCAACAGCGACTGACGCTTCTTGATCAAGGTGCTCATTGGGAAGCCTCCAGCATGCGCCGACGACGGCCAGTGATGTATTCGGACAAGGTCATGATTGCCAGGGTGGTAACGATCAGTACCACGCCGGCAGCGGACGCGGCAGGCCAGTTCATCAGCGGGGCGATCTGGTCATGGACCATTACCGCCAGCATCGGCACGCGCCGACCGCCGAGCAACAAAGGCACCACGAAACTGCTGGCGTTGTAGGCGAACACCAGCGTCGCGCCGGTGATGATCCCCGGAAAACTCATCGGCAACACCACTTGGCGAAACACCTGCAGGCGACTGGCGCCCAGGGTGGCAGCGGCTTCTTCGTAAGTGCGGGCGACACCGCGCATGGCGCTGGCAATCGGCAGCACGGCCAACGGAAACGCGGTTTGCACCAGGCCCATCAATACGCCGTTCTGGTTGTACAGCAGCATGATCGGCCGCTTGATCAGGCCCAGGCCCATCAGCGCCTGATTGAGCATCCCGCCCGGGCCGAGAATCACCAGCCAGCCGTAGCTTTGCAGCAACAGGTTGACCAGCAATGGCAACAGCACCGCCGCGAGGAAAATCCGCCGCACGAACGGTGAGGTCAGCCGCGACATGGTGTAGGCCACCGGGATCGCCAGCAGCACCGCGATCACCGCGCTGATCAGCGCCAGGCGCAGAGTCAGCAGCAAGGATTTGAGGTAGTACGGTTCCAGCAATTGCGCGTAACTGGCCAGGCTGAAGCCGGACCACTCCGCACCTTTGGTGCCCACGCTCATGCGCAGCACCAGGAGGCTGGCGGCAATCAGCACGCCGAGAAACAGCATCGACGGCGAGAGGAAAAACCACGCGCGCACTGTCGGTGAGACACCCCGATTAGCGCGCGTGGGTGCGACGCTTACCGGATGGGTCAGAGGTTGGTGTTCCATAGCAAGGGTCTCGTCAATGGAAAGCAGCTGGCAAACACAGCCCTCAAAACCGCCGTGAATCCTGTGGGAGCGGGCTTTTGTGGCGAGGGGGCTTGCCGACGTTCGACTGCGAAGCAGTCGTAAACCATCTCATGCGGTACACCTGATGCACCGCGATGACAGGATTCAGGGCCGCTTCGCGCCCCAACGGGGGCAAGCCCCCTCGCCACAAAAGCCCGCTCCCACATTTGATTTGCGGTGCTCTCAGGGCTTGTGTTCGCCACTCGATCAGGAAGAAAAGATTTCCGTGTAACGACGAATCCATTGGTCATGCACGGTGGCCAGGAAGGCGTTGTCGTGCATGATCGCCTTCTCGGCAATCTGCTCCGGCGTAAGGATGTACGGGCTCTTGCGGGCTTCGGCGGAGATGATCGCCTTGGCGTTGACCGGACCGTTGTAGATGTCTTCGGCCATCTTGCCCTGCACCAGCGGGTCCAGAGAGTGGTTGATGAAGGCGTAGGCCAGGTCGGTATCGCCCGGACGGTTTTTCGGCATCACCGAGAGCATCAGGTCGGTGTAGAAACCTTCCTTCATGCCGAACGTGGCGCCCAGACCGTAGGCCGGGTCGCGGATCTGTTTCGGGAAAAACGCCGGCGCGTACAAGCCGCCCATGTCCAGGGACCCGGTGCGGAACAGCTCGGCGATCTGGTTCGGGTTTTCACCCAGGGTCACCACGCGGCTCTTGAGTTCGGCGAGTTTCTTGAAGCCTGGCTCGATGTTGTGTTCGTCACCACCGGCCAGTTTGGCGGCGATGATGATCAGGTCCATAGCCTCGGTCCAGTTCGGCGGCGGCAGGAAAATGTTCGGCGCCAGGTCTGCGTCCCACATTGCGGCGTAGCTGTCGGGGGCTTCTTTCTGGGTACGGGTGCTGTAGACCAGGCTGTTGCACCACAACAGGTAACCGATACCGTGGCCATTGGCGCCGGTGCGATATTTCTCCGGCACGTCCACCAGGTTGGGGATGCGGTTGAGGTCGGGTTTTTCCAGCAGGTTGGCGGCGGCCAGGCCTTCGGCGCCGACGCCGGCCAGGGTGATGATGTCGTACTGTGGACGATCACCGCCGGCCTTGAGTTTGGCGACCATTTCCGAAGTACTGCCGGTACGGTCAGCGATGACCTTGCAGCCGTACTTGTCTTCGAAGGTCGCCGCAATATTGCGCAGTGCTGCCAGGCCAGTGTCATCGGACCAGGTCAGCAGGCGCAGGGTCTTGCCCGTAAAGCGCGTGTCGCTGGCATTGGCCCGGATGAACGGCATGCTCATGGCTGCCGCGGCTACCGACGCCACACCCACGGTTTTGATGAATTGACGTCTGTTCAGATCATGCTTGCCCATGAAGGACTCCCTTTGTTTTTTTAAGTATGAGGTTGGTCGCAACCGTTGCATCCGCGCGGCCAGATCGGCTTGAAGTCCCCGGTTTCAAAGGACTTGAGCTTGACCTGCGGGTTCATCCTGAGGTCGTGCAAAACACCTGACTATCGATAAATACTCATTGAAGCCATGACGTAAGTGCATGCCTCCTTTCGAGGCATGCGCTCACCGTTTTCGTGCTGTCAGACGGCCCGAATCACGTGTTTGATTTCCTGGAAAGCCTGCAAACCCCACGGCCCCAATTCGCGGCCGATGCTGCTCTGTTTGTAGCCACCCCAGGCGGTCTGCGGGAAGATCACTTGCGGCGCGTTGATCCACACAAGCCCCGCCTGCAAAGCGTTGGCGACCCGATCGGCGGCCTCGCTGTCGCGCGTGACCACACTGGCTACCAGACCGAACGGGCTGTCGTTGGCCAAGGCAATCGCCTCGGCTTCAGAGCTGAAACTGCGCACGCAAATCACTGGGCCGAAAATCTCTTCGCACCACAACGCACTCTCGAGGGGCGCGTCGACGAAAACGGTTGGCTGCAAAAAATAACCGCGCGACAGGTCTGCCGGACGATTGCCGCCGCAGATCAGCTTCGCGCCAGCGCTCAAACCGCGATCGATGTGGCCCAGCACCCGCTGGTATTGCGCCTGGTTGACCAGTGCGCCCATCTCCACGTTCGGGTCGAACGGGTCGGCCACGCGGATGGCTTCGGCACGGGCCTTCAATCGCGCAACAAATTCATCCGCCAACTCATCGGCGACGAGCACGCGACTGGTCGCGGAACACATCTGCCCGGCGTTGAAGAAACCGCCGCCACAGGCCACTTCCACAGCCAGTTCGATATCGGCATCGGCGAGCACCAGCAGCGAGGATTTACCGCCCAGTTCCAGGCTCACGCCTTTCACGGTTTCCGCCGCCCGCTGCATCACCTGCACGCCCACCGCGTTGCTGCCGGTGAAGGAAATCTTGGCGATGCGCGGGTCAGCCGACAGCGGTGCGCCGACCGCAAGGCCGGTGCCGCAGACCAGGTTGAACACACCGTTTGGCACACCGGCTTCGGCAATGATCGTCGCCAGTTCCAGCTCCGGCAGCGGCGTCACTTCAGACGGTTTGAGCACCACGCAGCAACCGGCGGCCAGGGCCGGGGCGAGTTTCCAGGCGGTGGTGACCATCGGGAAATTCCACGGCACGATCAGCCCCACCACACCGCACGGTTCGCGGCGCAAACGGGCGCTGAAATCGTCGCTCGGCAATGCCACGGCGCTGTCTTGTTTCGCGTCCAGGCCTTCAGCCAGACCGGCGTAATACTCGAAGGTGGCGATCACGTCGTCGACGTCGATGGCCGCTTCGAACAGCGGTTTGCCGTTGTTGCTCGACTGCAACTTCATCAACTGTTCCCGCCCGGCCTGCACGCCCGCGGCGATTCTGCGCAGGATCGCCCCGCGCTCGGCACCGGTGGTTTTCGACCATTGCTTGAAAGCGTTGGCCGCAGCGGTGACGGCCTGATCGACAGCGCGTGCATCGCCGCCGTTAACGGTGGTTAGCAGGGCTTCGGTCGCCGGGTTGATCACACGCAGATGTTCGTTGCCAGCGGACCATTGGCCGTCGATGAACAGGCCATCAAGAGTGGTAGGAAAACTCATTGCGACACCGCCTTCATCCACTGGGTCTGGTCGACTTCAATCAGGGTCGGGCCCTGACGATCGGTGGCCAGGCGCAACGCATCACGCAATCCGTCAACACTGCTGACCGCTTCGGCCGCACAGCCCAGCGCTTTGGCCACACCGATGAAATCGGGGGTGTAGATGTCCACGCCCACCGGCTCGATGGCGCGGTTGACCATGTATTTCTTGATCTCTTCGTAGCCCTGGTTATTCCACAGCAACACGATCACCGGCGTACGCGCTTCCACCGCACTGGCCAGTTCCGGCAGGGTGAATTGCAGGCCGCCGTCGCCGATCAGGCACACCACCGGCGGACGCGTGCCGCCTTCAACGCTGCCACCGAGCCAGGCGCCAATCGCCGCCGGCAAGGCGTAACCGAGGGTGCCGTAACCGGTGGACGAGTTGAACCAGCGACGCGGACGCTCCGGGTTGAAGGTCAGGTTGCCGGTGTACACCGGTTGAGTCGAATCGCCGACGAACACAGCGTTCGGCAATTCGTACAGCACGGTCTCCAGGAAGCGGGTCTGGGCCAGAGTCGGGGCGTCCCAGGTCGCGGCGAGCTCTTCTCGCAAGCGAGCGGCGCGCACCTGGCCCCAGTCGTTGCGTCGCTCGGCCAGCGACTTGTGGGACAGCGCGCTCAGCAGGGCCTGGGCGGCATTGCGCGAGTCGGCCACCAACGCCACCTTCGGCGGGTAATTACGCACGGTCTGGTCTGGGTCAATGTCCACGCGCAGCAGCACGCCCGGGATTTCGAAGCCGCCGGCAAAGGTGACGTCGTAATCGGTTTCGGCCAGTTCGGTGCCGATGGCCAGCACCACGTCGGCCTCGGCCACCAGCGCGCGGGTGGCCACCAGGCTTTGGGTCGAACCGATCAGCAGCGGATGGCTGGATTCGAGCATGCCTTTGGCATTGATGGTCAAGGCCACTGGCGCATCCAGCAGCTCGGCCAGTTCAGTCAGCTCGGCCGCCGCATCGATGGCGCCGCCACCCGCGAGAATCAATGGGCGTTTGGCACCGGCCAGCAGGTCGGTCATGCGGCTGATCGCGCTGGGCGAGGCACCGGCACGATCGATGTTCACCGGCACGCTGGCGAGCAGATCATCGGCCTCTTCGACCAGTACGTCCAACGGGATTTCGATGTGCACCGGACGCGGGCGACCGGCCTGGAACAGCGCGAAGGCCCGCGCCAACACGCCCGGCAATTCCGCCGCCGACATCAAGGTATGGGAGAACGCCGCCACGCCGCCGACCAGTGCGCTCTGGTTCGGCAGCTCATGCAGCTTGCCGCGCCCACCGCCCAATTGGCTGCGTGTTTGCACGCTAGAGATCACCAGCATCGGGATCGAGTCGGCGTAAGCCTGGCCCATGGCGGTGGTGATGTTGGTCATGCCGGGGCCGGTGATGATGAAGCACACGCCCGGTTTGCCGCTGGTGCGGGCATAACCGTCGGCCATGAAACCGGCGCCCTGTTCGTGACGTGGAGTGACGTGGTTGATGCTCGAACGGGCCAGCCCGCGATACAGCTCCACGGTATGCACCCCGGGAATGCCGAACACCTGCTCGACCCCGTAATCTTCGAGTAACTTGACCAATACTTCGCCGCACGTCGCCATGTGTTTGCCCTTTTTGTTCGTTTGAGACGCCGGGCCTGCGCAGTGTTTATGATGGATTGGCAGGCCCGGGAATGGCCTCATTGGAACGGGCGACACGTAGCCGCAACAATGGATAAAAAGTCATACTAGCCATGTCCTCACGTCATACCTTGGATCCCAATGAAACGACTGCCTCCCCTGCCGGCGCTGCACACTTTTCTGATCACCGCGCAGTGCTGCAACTTCACCCGGGCCGCCGAACAGCTGCACATCACCCAAGGCGCGGTGAGCCGGCAGATCGCCGGGCTGGAAGATCATCTGGGTTATGAGCTGTTCATTCGCCAGGCGCGGGGCTTGAGCCTGACCGCCGAAGGACGTGAGTGGTTGCCACGGGTGCAGCAGATTTTCGGCCTGATCGACGAGGCCGTGGAGCAGATCGGCGAGAAGCGCGAAACCTTGCAACTCAAGGCGCCGACCTGCGTGATGCGCTGGCTGTTGCCGCGCCTGTTGCAGTGGCAAAAGGAACGTCCGGATGTGCCGGTGGAGTTGACCACCACGGTGAAACACGGCGTGGACTTTCATCGCGAGCAGTTCGATGCGGCGGTGATGTACGGCGCGCCGCCGGACAGCTCGCTGACCTCCCATCATTTGTTCGATGAGCAACTGACGCCGGTTTGCTCCCGTCCTCTGCTGGAAGGTCCCGTGCCACTTTTAACCCCCGATGATCTGGAGCACCATCTGTTGCTGCATCCGACTCGCGATGAAAGGGACTGGAAAGCCTGGCTCAAAACTGCCGACGTTCACTTAAGCAATGTCGGCAAGGGGCAGCATTTCGAAACCCTGGATCTGGCCATGTCGATGGCTTCTCAGGGCACAGGTGTAGCGATCGGAGATTGGTCGTTGATTGGCGATGACTTGCGCGCCGGGCGGTTGGTGATGCCGTTTGCACTGAAAGTACGTACAGGATTGGCCTACTACCTTGTCCACCCTCAACGACCGGCCCCGAGCGCTCCGCTGGCTGAGCTGCTCGATTGGCTGCAAGCTCAGGCGCGTGCTACGTCATAGGCGAGCAGCCACTCAACGCCAGGCAATTGCACCCAGGTAATTCAGCATGGCCGTATAGCGCCCGGCCATTGCCTGAATCGACAGCACATCACGAATCAATTGCGGCTCGTTCGTTTGTAAAAAGTGCTCGTACGCCGTCAATAGTTTTTGTGCTTCTTGCACCCAGTTTCGAGTGACCTGATCGAGCGATGCAATGGCTTCAAGTTTCTGCAGGCGACTGCCCGCATCCTGGATCTGGGCCTCGGTATCTGTCAGCGCCTTTTGCACCTCATCCAGTCGGGTTCGAACACCGTCTCGAGCCTGTGTCAGGTTGGAGTAGCGGCGTCCATTCTCAATCCCTTCCAGATTGCCTTTGAGGCGTGCGAGCACCAGTTCAAGGAATTCACGATCCGGCTTTTTGGTGGTCACCAGTTTGATTGCCGACTCGATTTCCCGTGCACTAGGGATCAGGCTATCAAAAATATCCAGCCAACCCGGGGCCTGGAAATGCTCAATCTGAGCATCAATGGTGCGCTTTTCCTCCTGAAGCTTTGCCTGATCTTCCCTGTACCCGGCACCTGCCTGCTCCATGCGTATGCGTCGATCCGTTTCGATCCGGACCAGATCGATACCATCTTCGGCAAAACGGATGGCCTCCAGATTGCCCAATCCCTGATGTAAATACTGGGTGGCAGTCTGTATCGGCCCCCGCGTACTCTCAACACGACGCGCGCAGTATTTCACCAGCTCAATGAGCTTCTCTTCACGCAGGCTGGCCGTTGCGGAGGGATGACTCTGAATCTCTTCAAGGCGCGCCAGCACACTGGCGAACCCTACGTTGCCCAGCGATGCAACGGCCCTTTTTATATGGTCGCCTATGTGCTGATCATCGGTATTGAGCTGAGCACGCAGGCGCAAAGTCTTGTCCATTACCGCCGGCAAAAAGGCAAACGTATTATCGGCCACCAAGGCATTGAAGTGGCTTTGGCTCGCCTTCATCACCTGCCGGTCGGGTGTCGCGTAATCAGGAGCGCCGTTAACAGCATTGTTCATCATGAACATTTCATCCTTGAAAATATTAAAAATAGAATTTAACCAACCACTTCATTGAAAACCTTTGACAGGGCTCTGGCATGCCCTTGAATAACATCCCAAGGCTCGACCACCGTCTGCAAGTCCAAAACCAATATATTTAAATCAAATGCATTATCGACTTGAGCCAAACGGATAGCAGACTCCTGAACATTGACCCACAGGATCGCCCATACATCCTCCAGATTCTTCGCGCCTTTCTCTGCATCCACCATCAGCGACTTTATATTACTCAATTGCCCAGCCAGACCGCTCAACAACGTCGAAAGAGTTGCCCCTTCCATTCCTTTCAGCAATTCGGCCCGACGCTCGTTCAAGGTATTTTTCAGACCTCTGACAGTTTCCGCCTTCGATCCGAATATACCGCCGGTAACAGCAACACCGATAGGGCCGAACACCAACCCCGTAAAGGCATACCCGACCAGGCTATCGTACTCCGCGACTTTCTCTGCAATCTGTTGATCCAAGTCTTTAATCTGATCTCTTAGATTTTTAAGCCGCTTGGGCTCTTCGATACCAGCCTTTTCAATATTGCCCAGTTTGGCATCGACTATTGGTATGAGATCTGCTGAAATCTTGCGGGAAAATTCGACGGCCAACGCTTTGACGGCCGTTATGCGGGTATAAAAAACTTCAATATCACTTTTCATTCTCCCGAGATACCTGACCAGACTTTGTACCTTCTCTGTGTCGGAGTTCCCCATCGGGATAGCCATCAATACCGCACGTTCCGCGTCCGATAAGGTATCGATCGTGCCGCTTAAATCCTTGTACCCGCTGAATTTCTCCAGATGACCGATCACCAGCCGTCCGGTGTTGATGAACCCCTTGGCAAAAAGATCCAGCCGTGTCCCCAGGTCTTTGGTATCGCGCTCCAGCGTTGCCCAGGAAAGCGCATGCTGATGAATTTTCTGATGCAAATTCTGAATATCACGAGGCTCCAGTCCATCCACATTGATCTGGGTATAACCGAGCAGTTTTTCTACGGCGCTCAGGTCAACCGGTTGGAGAAGGCTCTGGCTGACATACTTTCTGATGGCAACGATATTTTCCTTTTTAACAATAAAGGTTCCATCCTGGTAATGAGGTGCATCGTAACCCGCCATAACACCAAAATATTGAACAGGTACATATTTTGCCGCTTCCGTGACCGTATCCACGCCTTGTAGTTCTGCAACCGCTTCTAGCGCAACGCGCGTTAATTTAGTTTCAGTATCTTCTGCCGCATCCGCGCCTTGTAGTTCTACAAACGACTTCAGCGCAGCACGCCTTATCTCACTTCCCTGATCGTGCCCCATAGTGCCATCCCTAACAGCTTCAGCTGACTGAGTTATATATCAATAAATTACAGGATTTACATTTCCCACCACGCATCGTGGCAGAACCCACGGTAACCTTCTAAATTCTCCTCATCAACTCTCCACATAAGGGCGCAGACTGTAGGAAATCAAACCCACGACACTGCCGATTTTTAACCTTACGAAAAAACCACAATACGCAAACACCCCACTAACTAACCCAAACTAGAAAAGTTACCGAAAGACACATTTTCAACACGCATAAAAAAGCACAAGTCACCGAAATAACTTGTGCTTCTTGTTTCGCGATATATCAGTAGCCGACGGTGAATCGCTGTCGCGCGTGGGACATACTTTCAACTTCATCCATCATCGCAATTGCATAATCGGCAAAGCTAATCCAGCTTCGCCCTTGTGCACTGACCAGTAAGTCGTTTTTGCCTAGCCGAAACTTGCCCGTACGCTCACCTTCGACAAACTCCGCCGACGGCGACAGGAAGGTCCAGTCCAGTTCCTTTTCCTGATGCAAGGTATTGAGGAACTCGGCACCGGCGCTGGCCTCAGCCTTGTACTCCGGCGGAAAGCCTTCACTGTCGATCACTCGAGTACCGTCCGGCAGCAACAGCGAACCGGCACCGCCCACCACCAGCAGACGTTTGACACCGGCCTTCTTCACCGGCTCGATAACCGCGCTGGCGGGGATGGTAGAGAAATGCGCCGCGCTGATCACCACGTCATGGCCGGCTACTGCCGCTTGCAAAGCCACGGCATCGAGCACGTCGACGTTTTTGCTGACGACACCGGCACGCTGGCCGATTTTCGAGGTGTCGCGGGCGATGGCGGTGACGCTGTGACCGCGACGCAGGGCTTCTTCCAACAGTTGGCTACCGGCACGACCGGTGGCACCGATGATTGCGATTTTGCTCATGACGTTCTCCAGTTGGCTTGGGTGAATCTGTATTGATGTGTATGGCACGGGGCGACGAAAATCCTGTGGTGCGAGGCTTGCCCGCGAAGAAGGCGCCGCGGTTTTTTCAGGGATTACGCGTCATCGTTCTTCGCGGGCAAGCCTCGCTCCTACAGGTTCTGCGTCGCCCCCCTCGCCACTGTTCAGCGGATTACCACTTCATCTCGCCCTTGGCGACTTTGGCACTCAGCTCCAACGAGCTTTCTTCGCCCAGGGTCGGGTAGCGTTTTTTCATCGCGCCGATCAGTTCGGCTGAATCTTTCGCCTTGGCGGTTTCTTCGTCGAAAGCCTTGATGTAATCAGCGGTGAACTGCACAGCCGCCAGAGAGCGAGCGCTCTCACCGAGGTAGTGACCCGGCACGATGGTGTTCGGCTTCAAGGCTTCGATCGTGTGCAACGTCGTCAGCCAATCGGCATGAGACTGCGGGGTCTGGGTATCAGCCATCCACACATGAATGTTCTCGGCGACAACCACGCCACCGACCACTGCCTTGATCGACGGTATCCACACAAAGCTGCGATCCGGTTGCTTGCCATCCAGGCCGAGCACCTGCAGTTTCTGCCCTTCCAGCATCAGGCTATCGCCCTTGAGCACGTGCGGCACGATGGTTTTGTTCGGCACGTCGGCGCCCATTTTCGGACCCCAGAACGCCAGTTTGCCGTCGACGGTTTTCTTGATGTGATCAACGGTCGGTTGCGAGGCCAGCACTTTGGCTTTCGGGAACGCCTGGGTGATGGTGTCGAGGCCGAAGTAGTAATCCGGGTCACCGTGGCTGATGTAGATGGTGGTCAGTTGCTTGCCGCTGGCGCGGATTTTTTCCACCACTTGTTCGGCCTGGGATTTGCCGAATTGTGCGTCCACCAGAATCGCTTCCTTCTCGCCACTGACCAGTACCGAGGTCACCGGGAAGATTGCGTTGGTGCCCGGGTTGTAGACGTCCAAGGTCAGGGTCGACGCCGCAGCGGCATGGGCCGCGAAGCCCAGTGCCGCGGTTGTCAGAAGAATGCGTTTGATTGAAGTGAAGCCGATCATCTGTTGCTCCGTTGTCCGAATGCCGTGCTTGGCGATGGGACAGAGCTTAGTTGCCTGGTTCGATACAAAAAATGCGATGCTTGAACATAGTTTGTTTCTGAAAGCGGGCAAATCATGGATCGTCTACAAGCAATGCGGGTGTTCGTTACGGTGGTGGACCTGGGCAGCCAATCGGCCGCCGCCGATCACCTGGACCTGTCGCGGCCGGTGGTTTCACGGTATCTGGCGGAGCTGGAAGATTGGGTCGGCGCACGCCTGATGCACCGCACCACGCGCAAATTGAGCCTGACCGCCACCGGCAGCGAAATCCTGCCCCGGTGCCGGCAGATGCTCGATTTATCCAGCGACATGCAAGCCGCCGTCAGCGAGCCGGACGACGCACCGCGCGGCCTGCTGCGGATCAGCGTCAGCACCTCGTTCGGCCAGGCGCAACTGGCGGATGCCATGGCCGCCTACGTCAAACGTTACCCCGGCGTAAGCATCGATCTGCAAATGCTCGACCGCACGGTGAACCTGGTGGATGAGCGCATCGACCTGGCCATCCGCACCAGCAACGACCTGGACCCGAATCTGATCGCCCGGCGCCTGACGGTGTGCCGCTCGGTGATCTGCGCCTCCCCCGCTTACCTGCGCGAGCACCCGGCGCCGCAGCGGGTCGAAGACCTGAGCCTGCACAATTGCCTGACCCACTCCTACTTCGGCAAAAGCCTCTGGCATTTCGAGCAGGATGGCGAACCGGTCTCGGTGCCGGTGCAGGGCAACATCAGCGCCAACGAAGCCAGCACGCTGTTGCGCGCGGCGATGGCCGGGGCCGGCGTGGCGATGCTGCCCAGTTACCTGGCCGGCATGCATATCCACAGCGGCGAACTGATCCGCCTGCTGCCCCAGGCCGAGCCCCGTCAGATGAACATCTATGCGGTGTATGCCTCACGCAAGCACATGCCGGTGGCGTTGCGCAGCATGCTGGATTTTCTGGTGCTCAGATTTCCCGAAGAGCCGGCGTGGGATGTGGGCCTTTAACCGGAGCGAATGTGGGGTGGTTTTGATGGCAACTCACCGGCGCTGACCTATGCTCAAAGCAGTACCCAAGGGTATTCGTTCAGAGGTCAACGCCATGAACATCAAAACAAGAAGATACCTCGCCATTTTCATCACCTGCGCGGCGACGCTGGCGCTGTATGGCACAGCCGCCTGGCGTGTCGAACAGTTGCGCAAAGTGCCCCATGACTTCGCGAGCTGCAACTTCGAGCGCTGCATCCCCCACAGCGCAAGCCTCAACGCCCTCCGGTAACGAACACCTTGTGGTGAGGGGGCTTGTCGGAACGCCGCACCGCCCCGTTCGGCTGCGCAGCAGTCGTAATTCGGTGAATGCGGTGTTCTCATTGAAATGCCGGGGCCGCTTCGCGCCCCAACGGGGGCAAGCCCCCTCGCCACAGGGGTCAGGCCTCGCTCTTCTGATCGGCAGCGTCCTGATCGGCCTTCAAGCGGTCGCGAAAAGCCTTGGGCGAGATCCCCACCCGACGTCGGAACAAGCGTGTGAAGTTGGTCGGATCGGAAAACCCCAGCACATCGGACATTTCATAAATGGTCATGCTGGTGTAAGTCAGCAAGCGCTTGGCCTCCAGCAACTGACGCTCGTGCATGATCTGCAACGCCGGTTGCCCCGCCAGTTCACGGCACGTGCCGTTGAGGTGGGACACGGAAATCCCCAGCCGATGGGCCAGGTCCTCGACCTTGACGTGCTGGCGATAGGTCTCCTCCACCAGCTGGATAAAACCGTTGAGGTATTCCCGGGCACGCTGCGGACGCTGATTGGCAGCGCGGCGCTGGATCACCTGACGGCTGACCCACACCATGATCACGCTGACCAGCGAATGCATGAGCATTTCCCGCGCTGGTTGATGGCCGGTGTATTCGCTTTGCAGCGCTGAAAACAGGCTGTTGAGGTACTCGCTGTCCTTGCCCGCCGGGTAGCTTTCGGCTTGGGCCAGGGCATTTACCGAATTGCCCAACTGCGCCTGAAGATGGGCGACCAGCGGCGCGGCCAGGGTGACGACGAACCCTTCGACGTCCTCGGAAAACCGATAACCATGCACCGATAACGGCGGCAGAATGATGATTGCCGGCTCAGCCAATTGTGAGCGTTTCCCTTCGATTTCAAGCTCTGCCTGACCTTTGAAGACGAAGAGCAACTGACACAAATCAGCGTGGCGATGGGGTTTTATTTCCCATTGATGTTCGCGGCTGCGTTTTGAAATGGTTTCACAGTGAAGCAAATCGGGGGTCGGCCAATCCAGGCTTTCACCGTAGAGTTTGAACACCGGAATCGATGGCAGGGCGGGCTTGTTCATCACTTCAATCCAGGCCTCGAAGGTAACGGGGCGATAATCGCACCGATTGGCAGAATGTACAGGTATCGGCTCAGTTTTCACCTTCAATTGACAGACCCGCAAGTGAAAAATGCAAGCACTCGATCCATAAAAATCATCCACCGGCGTTGGTCGCGTGGAGCTTGCGAGTCATAAAAACAATGAAAACACTAAGAACACAAATCGCCATCATCGGCGCCGGCCCCTCTGGTTTGCTACTCGGCCAATTGCTGCATAACGCCGGCATCGACACCCTGATTCTCGAACGCCAGACCCCGGACTATGTGCTGGGGCGCATCCGTGCCGGTGTCCTCGAACAAGGCATGGTAGAGCTGTTGCGTCAGGCCGGAGTGGGCCAGCGCATGGACGCCGAAGGGCTGGTCCACACCGGCTTCGAACTGGCCCTGGACGGGCGCCGGGTACACATCGATCTGCAGACATTGACCGGTGGCAAAACCGTGATGGTGTATGGCCAGACCGAGGTCACCCGCGACCTGATGGCCGCTCGTCGGGACGCTGGCGCGCAGACAATTTATGCAGCTGGCAACGTCGTCCCCCACGGCATGAAAAGCGCTGAACCCTATGTGACCTTCGACAAGGACGGCGAAACGTATCGACTCGATTGTGACTACATCGCCGGTTGCGACGGTTTCCATGGCGTGGCGCGGCAGTCGATTCCTGCCGACTGCCTGAAGGTGTTCGAGCGGGTGTATCCGTTCGGCTGGCTGGGGATTCTCGCTGACACTCCGCCAGTTCACGAGGAGTTGGTCTACGCGCGGCATGAACGGGGCTTTGCGTTGTGCAGCATGCGTTCGCCGACACGCACCCGTTATTACCTTCAGGTACCGGCCCAGGATCAGGTCGATGACTGGTCCGACCAACGCTTCTGGGACGAACTCAAATCCCGTCTGCCGGCCGCCCTCGCCGATGTGCTGGTGACCGGCCCGTCGATCGAGAAAAGCATCGCGCCGCTGCGCAGTTTCGTGGTCGAGCCGATGCAGTACGGGCGGATGTTCCTGGTCGGCGACGCCGCGCACATCGTCCCGCCCACCGGTGCCAAAGGCCTGAACCTGGCGGCCAGCGACGTCAGCACGTTGTTCAATATTCTGCTGAAGGTTTACCGCGAAGGCCGTGTTGATTTGCTGGAGAAGTATTCAGAAATCTGCCTGCGGCGGGTGTGGAAAGCCGAACGGTTTTCCTGGTGGATGACCTCGATGTTGCATCGTTTCGACGAGCACGACGCGTTCAGTCAGCGCATCAGCGAATCGGAACTGGCCTATTTCGTTGACTCCGAGGCGGGCCGAAAAACCATCGCGGAAAACTACGTCGGCCTTCCATACGAGGCTATCGAATAGGCTCCTATCGACTTACACTGGCGAGCACTCCCGTTCGCCTTGCCTCTTGCGGGTCCATCACTGCCCGCAGGTTTTACCGTGACCAATCTCAACCGGCCTGAAACGCCCAAACCGGCCATTCGCAGCGTGCTGATCGCCCTGATGCTGGCGATCTTTCTGGGTGCGCTGGACCAGACCATCGT
This sequence comes from Pseudomonas sp. GW822-FHT07A10, assembly GCF_058798795.1. Lineage (NCBI taxonomy): Bacteria > Pseudomonadati > Pseudomonadota > Gammaproteobacteria > Pseudomonadales > Pseudomonadaceae > Pseudomonas > Pseudomonas sp. GW822-FHT07A10. Next base: position 211,825 of record NZ_JBXAKV010000004.1, on the reverse strand, counting down.
CGCGGTGTCGATGCCGGCGATTTCCGCGCAGTTCAAGGACGTCAGCCTGTTGGCCTGGGTCATTTCCGGCTACATGGTGGCGATGACCGTGGCGGTGCCGATCTACGGCAAGCTCGGCGATCTGTATGGCCGCCGCCGGTTGATGCTGTTCGGCATGGGCTTGTTCACCCTGGCTTCATTGTTTTGCGGGATGGCGCAAAGCATGGAGCAACTGGTGCTGGCGCGGATCTTTCAAGGCATCGGCGCCGGCGGGATGATTTCGGTGAGCCAGGCGATCATCGGTGACATCGTTCCACCGCGCGAACGCGGTCGCTATCAGGGCTACTTCAGCAGCATGTACGCGGTGGCCAGCGTGGCCGGCCCGGTACTCGGTGGCTACATGACCGAATACCTGTCCTGGCGCTGGGTATTCCTGATCAACCTGCCGTTGGGCCTGGGTGCCTGGTGGGTGGCTTATCGCACGCTGGTAGGGCTGCCGGTACCGCAGCGCAAGCCAATCATCGATTACCTTGGTACGTTGCTGATGATCATTGGCCTGACGGCGTTGTTGCTGGGCATCACTCAGGTTGGCCAGGGGCATTCGTGGCGCAGTCCTGAAGTGGCGGGTTTGCTCGGTTGTGCGGTGGTGGTGCTGGCCGTGTTCGTCTGGCATGAACGGCGGGCGCGGGAACCGTTGCTGCCGATGCACTTGTTCGCCAACCGCAATGCAATCCTTTGCTGGTGCACGATTTTCTTCACCAGTTTCCAGGCGATTTCCCTGATCGTGCTGATGCCGCTGCGCTTCCAGAGCGTCACCGGCGCCGGGGCCGACAGCGCGGCACTGCACCTGTTGCCGCTGGCCATGGGCTTGCCGATAGGCGCCTATTTCGCCGGGCGCCGGACCTCGGTGACCGGTCGTTACAAACCGATGATCCTGACCGGCGCGTTGCTCATGCCGTTGGCGATTCTCGGCATGGCGTTCAGTGCGCCGCAGGCGTTTGTGCTGAGCAGCCTGTTCATGTTGCTTTGCGGAATCGCTGGCGGCATGCAGTTCCCGACGTCGTTGGTGGGCACGCAAAACTCGGTGGATCAACGGGACATTGGCGTTGCCACCAGCACCACCAATCTGTTCCGCGCTCTGGGCGGTGCAGTGGGCGTGGCGTTGATGTCGGCACTGTTGCTGGCGTTGTTGCAGGATTCCAGTTTCGCGCACCTGGCCGGCTCGTCGCTGATTGCCGAGGGTCGTTCGGGGAATGTCTTGCTCGATGGTTTGAACGCCGCGCCGGGTGATGCGCAAAACGCCTTGCGTGCCGAGTTGCTACTGACCTTCCGGCATTTGCTGATGGTCAGCGCGGCCGTGTCGCTGCTGGGGCTGGCGGCGGCGATTGCCATGCCGAACAGGCTGTTGCGCGGGCGGGAAGACAAGGTTCGGTAGAAAGACCGAGTCGCCTGCATTCGCGAGCAAGCCCTGTGGCCAGTGTAGTGAGAGGGATTATCTGTGGTGGGCGGATTATCTGTGGCGAGGGGGCTTGCCCCCGTTCGGCTGCGCAGCAGTCGCAAATCAGGCACCACGGACTATCTGAAAGCCGTGGTGAATGGAGATGGGGCGGCTACGCCACCCAACGGGGGCAAGCCCCCTCGCCACAAGCAAGCTCCCTCGCCACAAAAGTCCCACTCCACAGGCCCACTCCACACAACATCACTGCATCGGGCTATTGAGTCCGGGCGTGCAGCTGTTGTTGCAGGTTCTGGATCTGCGCCTGCAGGGTGTTGATGTTGCGGGTGACCTGGCCACGGAAGGCGTCGAACTCGGCGGTATTGTTGCCACCTTGCGCCGCGGCCGGGCGGTTGTCCTGTTGGCTTTTGAGCACGATCATGTCTTGCTCCAGACGCTCGACGGCGGCGCTCGGGTTACCTTGCCGCTTCAGCGCAGCGATATCGGCGCCAAGGCTTTTGAGTTGGGCGTCGACTTTGCTGGTATCGGCCGATGCGCTCTTCAACGCGGCCAGTTCGCCGCTCAAGGCTTTGACCTGGGCCTGCAACTGAGCATTGGCGGCTTGTTGTTCGCTGGCCTGCGTGGTCATTTGCGCCAGGCGCTTTTCCAGATCGGAGGTCTGGCCGAGCACGCCTTGCTGCTGTTTGCTCTGATCCTGGAGTTTGCTTTCCAGCTGTTTGCTCTGGTCCTGGAGCTTGCCTTCCAGTTGTTTGATCTGCAGCTTCAACGCTTCACTGCCGGTGTTGACCGTGGACTGGCTGGCCACGACCTTGCCGGAAATGTCCTGCAAGCGCCCCGCCGCTTCCTCACTGATACGGGCGAAACTTTCCTGGGTCGCCACCAGTTGTTGTTCCATCAGCGATATCTGCTGGAAACTCCACCAGGCAAGGCCAGCGAAGGCAAAGAACAACGCACCGACCAACGCCCACAGCGGGCCCGTGCTCGGGCCTTTGACCTTGACTACCGGTGTGGTGCGCGAATGCACGGAAGTACGCGCGGTGGTCGGAAAATCATCGTCGTCGAGGCTGTCGGCACGCAGGCTCGGTACATCGTCGAAGTCGTCGTTGGCATCGTTACGCATGGACATTGAGTCAACCTTTGTAAAACGCGGTGATGGCTTGATGGGGCGAAGTATAACCCTCGCTGCCGCACCGGTTGACCCTGAACCCTGAACTCGGTTCAGTGAGGGCCGGCCCTTGTGTGTCAGCGAATGTCCTGAGCCTTCCACCAGGCGCAAAATTCATCGAGGGCGGTCCAGAGACTGACTTTCGGATCGTAATCCAGATAATGCCGGGCGCGACTGATGTCCAGGGTGAAATTTTTGTTCATTACCTGCATGCCCAGCCGCGACAGGGTCGGCTCGGGACGACCCGGCCACAGCTTGCAAACACCCTCGTTGAGCGCGGCAAGGCTGTAGGCCAAGCCGTAGGAACGGTAACGGGTCACCTGTGGCACATCCATTTTGCGCATCACGTAATTGACCACATCCCACAACGGCACCGGCGCTCCGTTGCTGATGTTGTAGGCCTTGCCCAAGGCCGAACCGCTGGCCAGCAAGCTGCTGAACAACGCTTCATTGAGGTTTTGCACGCTGGTGAAGTCAACCTTGTTCAGGCCATTGCCGATAATCGCCAACCGCCCTTTGCGCTGCATCTTCAGCAACCTGGGGAAAATGCTCATGTCGCCTGCGCCCGTCACGAAACGCGGGCGCAGGGCCAGGGTTTCGAGGCCGAACTCCTGCGCACCGAAAACTTTTTGCTCGGCCAGGTATTTGGTTGCGGCGTAAGGATGCTTGAAGCGCTTGGGCACCTGGTCTTCGGTCAACCCCAGATGATCGCGGCCATCGAAGTAAATCGATGGCGACGACAAGTGCACCAGGCGCCGCACCCGTTGTTTCAGGCAGGCCTCGACCACGTTCTCGGTGACCTCGACGTTGCCTTGATGGAAGTCCTGATAGCGCCCCCACAAACCGACAGCGCCGGCGCAATGGACCACGGCTTCGACGTCGGAACACAGGTCGCGCGCCAGTTGCGGGTCGCTCAAGTCGCCCTGGATGAACTCGGCACCACGGCGCACCAAATGCTCGACGCTCTCGGCCCGGCGACCGTTGACCCGCACATCCAGGCCCTGCTCCAGGGCAAAACGCGCAAAGCGTCCGCCAATGAAGCCGCTTGCGCCGGTGACCAGAATCTTCATGTATTGCTCCGAATATTTCGTTTTGCATATTGCGTAGGACGTGAGGTCTTGACGCCAGCCGTCAGTCCAACGGCACCAGCCATTGCTTCGACGAGCGCACCAATTGATCGGTGAGTAACCCCAACAGCTGACCGCCATTGCGCCAATGATGCCAGTACAGCGGCACATCGATCGGCTTATCTGGCAAAAGCTCCACCAATTGGCCGCGCGCCAGTTGCTCGCGCACCTGCAATTCAGGCACCAGGCCCCAGCCAAGCCCTGCTTCCGTGAGACGAAGAAAACCTTCGGAAGACGGGCATAAATGATGTTCGAAACCACCATTCACGCCGACTGACGCGAGGTAACGATGCTGCAGGAAATCGTCCGGGCCAAATACCAGCGCCGGGGTTCTGGCCAACTGATCGGCGCGCACACCTTGGGGAAAATGCCGGGCAATAAATGCAGGGCTGGCCAACGCACGGTAGCGCATCGCCCCCAACAGCACGCTGCGCGCACCGGCCACCGGCCGCTCGCTGGCGCACAGACACCCCGCCACTTCGCCTGCGCGCATGCGTTTGAGGCCGACGGTCTGGTCTTCCACCACCAGGTCGAGCAACAGATGCTCCTGCGCGCAAAATTCCCCCACCGCCGCAGCCCACCAGGTGGCCAGGCTGTCAGCGTTCAGCGCAATGCGCAGGCGTTCCGGCAGGCCTTCTTCGTCCAGCGCCGGCACCAGGCTTTGCAGATCGCGCTCCAGCAATCGCACCTGCTGCACATGGTTGAGCAATCGCCGGCCAATCTCCGTCGGAGCCGGAGGCGTGACACGCACCAGCACCGGTTGGCCGACCCGCGCCTCGAGCAGTTTGATGCGCTGGGAAATGGCCGATTGGGACAAGCCCAAGACCTGCGCGGCGCGTTCGAATCCGGCCTGCTCGATCACGGCAGCGAGCGCGGACAGTAATTTGTAGTCGAACATCAGTTTTCCTAATGAGCGATCAGCACTATTGGTTTTTCTTATACAACTTCCCACCGGAGAATGGCCAGCAAGAACTCTTGAACAAGGATCACCGACATGGCTGGCGAAACCTCTTTGGCAACCCTGCTGCGCAGCATGAGCCCGCAACTCAACGACGGCGAATACGTGTTCTGCACGTTGCCTGACGGCAAGCTGCCCGCAGGCCTTGAGATTGTCGGCAGCTTCCGCGAACAGGAAGGGCTGACGGTGATTCTGCAACGTTCCCACGCAGAGAAGGCCGGTTTCAGCTTCGACTACATCGCTGCCTGGATCACCTTGAACGTGCACTCAGCCCTTGAAGCCGTCGGCCTGACCGCCGCGTTCGCCACGGCACTGGGCCAGGCCGGCATCAGTTGCAACGTGATTGCCGGCTACTACCACGACCATTTGTTCGTCGGCCAGGCCGATGCCGAACGCGCCCTGCAGGTACTGCGGGATCTGGCGGCCAACGCGGAGTAAAAATCTTATGTGGCAAAGCTATGTGAACGGCCTGTTGGTGGCCGCCGGGCTGATCATGGCGATCGGCACTCAGAATGCGTTTGTGTTGGCGCAGAGCCTTCGACGTGAACATCACCTGCCGGTGGCGGCGCTCTGCGTAACCTGCGATGCGTTGCTGGTAGCCGCAGGGGTGTTCGGCCTGGCGACGTTGCTGGCGCAGAACCCGACTCTGTTGGCCATCGCTCGTTGGGGTGGCGCGGCGTTTCTGCTGTGGTATGGCAGCCTTGCGCTGCGTCGGGCCTGCTCGAAACAGAGCCTGCAACACGGCGAGAACCAGACCGTGCGCTCGTTACGGGCGGTGCTGCTCAGCGCTTTGGCGGTGACCTTGCTCAACCCGCACGTCTACCTGGACACCGTGTTGCTGATCGGCTCCCTTGGCGCACAACAGACCGAGCCCGGTGCTTATGTCGTGGGCGCGGCCAGTGCATCGTTGCTGTGGTTTTTTACCCTGGCCCTTGGCGCAGCGTGGTTGGCACCGTGGTTGGCACGGCCAAGCACTTGGCGAATCCTCGACCTTTTGGTGGCCGTAATGATGTTCACCGTAGCGTTCCAGTTGATCATCGCTTCATGATTTATTCCAAAAGGCTCTGGAACCTCTATTCCACACAGTTGTTGCGTGGTTATGCCGCACCCCCGGTGCTATGATCCGATCCCTGCGCCGCAAAGAGTACAAACTCCCCGGCGCATGTCTGGCCGCCCGTGATCGGCCTTGCGCTCACCGCAACTGACCTGATTAGGAGAATTATCATGGCTTTCGAATTGCCGCCGCTGCCTTACGCGCACAATGCCCTGCAGCCGCACATTTCAGAGGAAACTCTGCAATACCACCACGACAAGCACCACAACACCTATGTCGTGAACCTGAACAACCTGGTGCCAGGCACCGAGTTCGAAGGCAAGACCCTGGAAGAAATCGTCAAGACTTCCTCGGGCGGCATCTTCAACAACGCCGCTCAGGTCTGGAACCACACTTTCTACTGGAACTGCCTGGCGCCAAACGCCGGCGGTCAACCAACCGGCGCTCTGGCTGATGCCATCAACGCTGCTTTCGGTTCGTTCGACAAGTTCAAGGAAGAGTTCAGCAAAACCTCCATCGGCACCTTCGGTTCCGGTTGGGGCTGGCTGGTGAAAAAGGCTGACGGTTCCCTGGCCCTGGCCAGCACCATCGGCGCCGGCAACCCGCTGACCAGCGGCGATACCCCGCTGCTGACCTGCGACGTCTGGGAACACGCTTACTACATCGACTACCGTAACCTTCGTCCGAAGTACGTCGAAGCGTTCTGGAACCTGGTCAACTGGAAATTCGTGGCTGAGCAGTTCGAAGGCAAAACCTTCACCGCTTAAGCTTCGCGCCAGTCAAGAAACCCGGCTTTTATGCCGGGTTTTTTATGCCATCGAAAATCCGTACGTTGGCGTGCTTTCCCACAACGCAAGCCGCATTCGCCCTCTTGCCCCCGCAGCACAGCGGTCTAACATCAACACAAGGAAAAATTGCCTCAACCTCCTCAAGTTGAAGGCCCCGGCAACCGACACAGTGTTAATAGGGCAAATACTCCAAACAGCAGCATATCGGCCAAGCTACCGGCAATATCCCCTGGGTTGGATTGTCCCTTTGACTGCCATCACGGGATTGCCAATACTCATGGCAACTTGACGCTACCCGCACGGAACAAGGAATAACCCTTTGAAGCTGGAACTCAAGAACAGCTTGTCGGTGAAGTTACTCCGGGTCGTGCTCCTGTCAGCATTGATCGTCGGCGTGGTCTTGAGCTGCGCACAGATTGTTTTCGATGCCTATAAAACACGTCAGGCGGTTGCCAACGATGCCCAGCGCATCCTCGACATGTTCCGCGATCCCTCCACTCAGGCGGTCTACAGCCTGGATCGGGAAATGGGCATGCAGGTAATCGAAGGCCTGTTCCAGGATGACGCCGTGCGCATGGCCTCCATCGGCCATCCCCACGAAGCCATGCTCGCGCAAAAATCCCGCGAGCTGCAGCAGTCCCACAGCCGCTGGCTGACTGACCTGATCCTCGGCCAGGAACGCACGTTCACCACCCAACTGGTGGGTCGCGGTCCCTACAGCGAGTACTACGGCGACCTGAGCATTACCCTCGACACCGCCACCTACGGCCAGAGCTTCATCGTCAGTTCGGTGATCATCTTCATCTCTGGCGTCTTGCGCGCCCTGGCCATGAGCCTGGTGTTGTATCTGGTTTACCACTGGCTGCTGACCAAACCATTGTCGCGGATCATCGAACATCTGACTGAGATCAACCCGGACCGGCCCAGCGCCCACAAGATTCCGCAGCTCAAGGGCCATGAAAGAAACGAGCTGGGGGTCTGGATCAACACTGCCAACCAGTTGCTCGAATCCATTGAGCGCAACACTCACCTGCGCCACGAGGCGGAAAACAGCCTGCTGCGCATGGCCCAGTATGATTTTCTCACCGGTCTGCCGAACCGCCAGCAATTGCAGCAACAGCTGGACAAGATCCTTGTCGACGCCGGCAAATTGCAGCGTCGGGTCGCGGTGTTGTGTGTCGGGCTCGATGACTTCAAAGGCGTCAACGAACAGTTCAGCTACCAGACCGGCGACCAGTTGCTGCTGGCTCTGGCCGATCGCCTGCGCGCTCACAGCGGCCGCCTCGGCGCCCTCGCCCGCTTGGGCGGCGACCAGTTCGCGCTGGTCCAGGCCGACATCGAACAACCCTACGAAGCCGCCGAACTGGCCCAAAGCATTCTCGATGATCTGGAAGCGGCGTTCGCCCTCGATCATCAGGAAATCCGCCTGCGCGCCACCATCGGCATCACCCTGTTCCCCGAGGACGGTGACAGCACCGAGAAGCTGCTGCAAAAAGCCGAGCAGACCATGACCCTGGCCAAGACGCGCTCGCGCAACCGCTATCAGTTCTATATCGCCAGCGTCGACACGGAAATGCGTCGGCGTCGCGAGCTGGAAAAAGACCTGCGCGACGCCTTGATCCGCGACCAGTTCTACCTCGTCTACCAGCCGCAGATCAGCTACCGCGATCATCGCGTGGTCGGTGTCGAGGCGTTGATTCGCTGGCAGCATCCCGAGCATGGGCTGGTGCCGCCGGACCTGTTCATCCCGCTGGCCGAGCAGAACGGCACCATCATTGCCATTGGCGAATGGGTGCTGGACCAGGCCTGCAAACAACTGCGCGAGTGGCACGATCAGGGCTTCGTCGACCTGCGCATGGCGGTGAACCTGTCCACCGTGCAATTGCACCACGCCGAGTTGCCGCGGGTGGTCAATAACCTGCTGCAGATCTACCGACTGCCACCGCGCAGCCTGGAGCTGGAAGTCACCGAAACCGGCCTGATGGAAGACATCAGCACCGCCGCCCAGCACTTGCTGAGTCTGCGTCGCTCCGGCGCGCTGATCGCCATCGACGACTTCGGCACCGGTTATTCGTCATTGAGTTATCTGAAAAGCCTGCCGCTGGACAAGATCAAGATCGACAAGAGCTTCGTTCAAGACCTGCTCGATGACGACGACGATGCGACCATCGTCCGGGCCATCATCCAGCTGGGCAAAAGCCTGGGCATGCAGGTGATTGCCGAAGGCGTGGAAACCGCCGAGCAAGAGGCCTACATCATCTCCGAAGGCTGCCACGAAGGTCAGGGCTATCACTACAGCAAACCGCTGCCGGCGCGGGAATTGAGCGTCTACCTCAAGCAGGCCCAGCGCAGTAACGCGGCCATCCTCTGAAACAACGCAGCCTTTGTAGCAGCTCCCTCGCCACAGGTGAATAAGAAATATTTACAGGTACAACCCTTTACAGATAATGCGAAAGATTTGCATTATGTGGCACTTTTGCGCGCCGCCCGTGCGCGCCCAATCCATTACCGAAGCAGGATGTTCGCCATGATTCGTATGCCTCTGGCCACCGCCAGTCTGCTGGCCATCGCTATTTCCCTCGCCGGTTGCGGCGAAGGCAAAGACAAGGCTGCCGCTCAACAAGCGCCGACCCCGGCCGCCAGCACAGCTGCGCCTGCTACCACCGCTAAAGTCGATGAAGCCGCCGCCAAGGCTGTGGTTGCGCATTACGCCGACATGGTCTTTGCCGTTTACAGCGATGCCGAATCCACCGCGAAAACCCTGCAAACCGCCGTCGACGCGTTCCTCGCCAAGCCGGACGCCGACACCCTCAAAGCCGCCAAGGCTGCCTGGGTCGCGGCCCGCGTGCCTTACCTGCAGAGCGAAGTGTTCCGCTTCGGCAACACCATCATCGACGACTGGGAAGGTCAGGTGAACTCTTGGCCACTGGACGAAGGCTTGATCGACTACGTCGACAAATCCTACGAACACGCACTGGGTAACCCGGGCGCCACTGCCAACATCATCGCCAACACCCAGATTCAGATTGGCGAAGACAAGGTCGACGTGAAAGACATCACCCCGGAAAAACTCGCCAGCCTGAACGAGCTGGGCGGTTCCGAGGCCAACGTCGCCACCGGCTACCACGCCATCGAATTCCTGCTCTGGGGCCAGGACCTGAACGGCACCGGCCCTGGTGCCGGCAACCGTCCAGCCTCCGACTACCTGGAAGGCAAAGGCGCTACCGGCGGTCACAATGATCGTCGTCGCGCTTACCTGAAATCCGTGACCCAACTGCTGGTCAACGACCTGGAAGAAATGGTCGGTAACTGGAAGCCGAACGTGGCCGACAACTACCGCGCCACCCTGGAAGCGGAACCGGCTGAATCCGGTCTGCGCAAAATGCTGTTCGGCATGGGCAGCCTGTCCTTGGGCGAACTGGCGGGCGAGCGCATGAAGGTTTCTCTGGAAGCCAACTCCCCGGAAGACGAACAGGATTGCTTCAGCGACAACACCCACAACTCGCACTTCTACGATGCCAAAGGCATTCGTAACGTGTACCTGGGCGAATACACCCGTGTCGACGGCACCAAAATGACCGGCGCCAGCCTGTCGTCCCTGGTGGCCAAGGCCGACCCTGCTGCCGACACCACGCTGAAAGCCGACCTGGCTGCGACCGAAGCCAAGATCCAGATCATGGTCGATCACGCCAACAAGGGTGAGCACTACGACCAACTGATCGCTGCCGGTAACACCGCTGGCAATCAGATCGTGCGCGACGCCATTGCTTCCCTGGTCAAGCAGACCGGTTCGATCGAAGCCGCTGCCGGCAAACTGGGCATCAGCGACCTGAACCCGGACAACGCTGATCACGAGTTCTGATCAACGCTGGCTGAGTGAATAGAAAGGCGACCTTCGGGTCGCCTTTTTCATGCCTGTCTTTTGGGTGATGCTGATGGCCTCATCGCGGGCAAGCCACGCTCCCACGGGGTCAGCGCAAAACCCTGTGGGAGCGTGGCTTGCCCGCGATGGCCGCGACGCGGTCTGACATCAAACCCTGCCTCACATCAACCAAACGATAATTCCTCTTATTCAAACTCCCCTGCCCTGTTAGACTTTGCGCCCTTGTTTTGCTCGTCTTGCAGGATGTCCGATGCCCACGCTGCCTCTTCGCTTGTCTGCACTGTTGCTGGCCCTGGGCCTGAGTGCCTGCGATGACGCCCCGCGTTTTACCCAGGCCGAACCCGGTGAAGCCCGGTCCGGTGGCAGCGCGACAGTGCGCAAGACCGACAAGAACGCATTCTCCTTGCCCTCCGCCAATCTGCCGCCGTCACGGCGCGTCGACTTCAGCGTCGGCAATAGCTTCTTTCGCAGCCCCTGGGTGATCGCGCCGTCGACCACCACCGCCCGCGATGGCCTCGGCCCGTTGTTCAATACCAACGCCTGCCAGAACTGCCACATCAAGGACGGGCGCGGTCATCCGCCAACGCCCGATGCGCCGAATGCGGTGTCGATGCTGGTACGCCTGTCGATCCCCAATGCCCCCGCCTACGCCAAGGTCATCGAACAACTGGGCGTGGTGCCGGAGCCGGTCTACGGCGGCCAGTTCCAGGACATGGCGGTGCCCGGCGTCGCCCCGGAAGGCAAGGTGCGCGTCGATTACACGCCGGTCCCGGTGCGCTTCAAGGACGGCAGCGAAATCGAGTTGCGTAAACCAATCTTGCAGATGACCCAACTCGGCTACGGCCCAATGCACCCGGATACACGTTTCTCGGCGCGCATCGCACCGCCGATGATTGGCCTGGGCTTGCTTGAAGCGATTCCCGACGAGGCCATCCTGGCCAACGCCGAGGCTCAGGCCCGAGAGAAAAACGGCATCGCCGGACGACCGAACCGGGTCTGGGACGACGCGCAGCAGAAGACTGTTCTCGGGCGATTTGGCTGGAAAGCCGGGCAACCGAACCTCAATCAGCAAAATGTTCATGCGTTCTCTGGTGATATGGGCCTCACGACCAGCCTGAAACCCATTGATGACTGCACCGACGCCCAAACCGCTTGCAAACAGGCGCCCAACGGCAATGGCCCGGATGGCGAGCCGGAAGTCAGCGACAACATTTTGCGTCTGGTGCTGTTCTACAGCCGTAACCTCGCCGTGCCGGCCCGTCGCGATGTTGGCGCACCTGAGGTGCTGGCCGGCAAGAATCTGTTTTTCCAGGCCGGATGCCAGTCCTGTCACACCCCTCAATACACCACCGCCGCCAACGCCGCGGAACCTGAATTGGCCAATCAAGTGATTCGCCCTTACAGCGATCTGCTGCTGCACGACATGGGCGACGGTCTGGCCGACAACCGCACCGAGTTCCAGGCCAGTGGCCGCGACTGGCGTACGCCGCCGTTGTGGGGCATCGGCCTGACGCAGACGGTCAGCGGACACACCCAGTTTTTGCACGACGGCCGCGCCCGCAACCTGCTCGAAGCCGTGCTCTGGCATGGCGGCGAGGCAAAAGCGGCGCAGCAACAGGTTTTGTCTTTCAACGCCGAGCAGCGCGCGGCGTTGCTGGCGTTTTTGAATTCCCTTTAATACGTATTCCTTCAGCGGGAGCCCGACATGTTCCGTCCCAAATTGTTGTTCACCAGCCTTGCCGCCCTCGCCCTGGGCGCCTGTTCGCCCCAGGATCCGCAAGCGGTCACCTCGGCGGCCATCGCCAAGCAAGTGATCCTGCCGAGCTACAGTCGTTGGGTGGAAGCCGACCGGCAATTGGCGGTCAGCGCCCTGGCGTTCTGCCAAGGCAAGGAAACCCTGGACACCGCTCGCGCCGACTTCCTGCACGCGCAAAAAGCCTGGGCCGAGTTGCAACCGCTGCTGATCGGGCCGCTGGCCGAAGGCAACCGTTCGTGGCAGGTGCAGTTCTGGCCGGACAAGAAAAACCTCGTCGGCCGTCAAGTCGAGCAACTGGTCACTGCGCAGCCGCAGATCGATGCTGCCGCCCTGGCCAAGTCCAGCGTCGTGGTGCAAGGCCTCTCGGCTTATGAATACATCCTGTTCGACAGCAAGATCGACATGGCCGACAGCGCTCAGAAAGCCAAATACTGCCCGCTGCTGACCGCCATTGGCGAGCGTCAGAAGCAACTGGCCGAAGAGATCCTGTCGCGCTGGAACACCAACGACGGCATGCTCGCGCAGATGAGCAAATTCCCCAACCAGCGCTACGCCGACTCACACGAAGCGATCGCCGATCTGCTGCGTGTGCAAGTGACTGCACTGGACACCCTGAAGAAAAAACTCGGCACGCCGATGGGCCGTCAGAGCAAGGGTACGCCACAGCCATTCCAGGCCGATGCCTGGCGCAGCCAATCGTCGCTCAAAGGCATGGAAGCAAGCCTGAGCGCTGCGCAAACCGTCTGGGTGGGTGTCGACAACAAAGGCCTGCGCGGTCTGTTGCCGAGCGAGCAAAAACCGTTGGCCGACAAGATCGACGCGGCCTACGCAGCGTCCCTGAAACTGCTTGCCGGCAACCAGCGCTCGCTGACCGACATGCTCACCGACGATGCCGGTCGCCAGCAGCTGAACGACATCTATGACAGCCTCAACGTTGTCCACCGCTTGCACGAAGGCGAACTGGCCAAGGCGCTGGGCATCCAACTGGGCTTCAACGCCAACGACGGCGACTGATGAGGGCAAGTGCCATGCTGCGACGCCAGGCTCTGACGTTAGGGAGTTTGCTGCTGGGTGCGGTGACACTGGGCGGCTGGACGCTGTTCAAGCAAAAGGACAAAAGCCCGCTGCTGCTCTCGGCGCGGGACGACGGTGACGGCAAGCACTATGCCGTCGGTTATCGACTGGACGGCACCCGGGTGTTTGCCACCCAGGTCGGTCAGCGCTGCCATGACATCATCAACCACCCGACATTGCCGATTGCGCTATTCGTCGCTCGGCGTCCGGGCACCGAGAGCTACCTGATCGACCTGCGCGACGGCACGCTACTGCAAACCGTGGTGTCGCAGCCGAACCGGCACTTCTACGGTCACGCGGTGATTCACCAGAGCGGTGACTGGTTGTACGCCACCGAGAACGACACCTCCGATCCGGGCCGTGGCCTGCTTGGTGTGTATAAGTTCGAAGGTGAGCGACTGGTGCACAGCGGCGAAATTTCCACCCACGGCGTCGGCCCGCATCAGGTGTCGTGGATGCCCGATGGCGAGACGCTGGTGGTGGCCAACGGCGGCATTCGCACCGAGGCCGAAAGCCGGGTCGAGATGAACCTCAATGCCATGGAGCCGAGCCTGGTACTGATGCAGCGCGACGGCACACTGTTGAGCAAGGAAACACTGGCCCAGCAGATGAACAGCGTGCGGCACTTGGGTATCGCCAGTGACGGCACCATCGTCGCCGGTCAGCAGTTCATGGGCGATGCACACGAGTCTTCGGAGCTGCTGGCAATCAAGCGTCCCGGTCAACCGTTCGTGGCCTTCCCGGTGCCTGAGCATCAGTTGCAGGCCATGGGGCATTACACCGCCAGCGTTGCCGTACACAGCGAACTGCGCCTGGTCGCCCTGACCGCGCCGCGGGGCAACCGCTTTTTTATCTGGGACCTGGACAGCGGTGAAGTACGCCTGGATGCACCGCTTCCCGATTGCGCCGGGGTCGGGGCAGTGGCCGACGGGTTTGTCGTGACCTCGGGTCAAGGCCGTTGCCGGTTCTACGATTGCCGCCAGACAAACCTTGTTGCAAAACCTCTGGAATTGCCTGCGGGGCTCTGGGACAACCACCTTCACCTGATCTGAACACGCAACCTGTAGCTGCTGGCGCAGCCTGCGTCCGGCTGCGCAGCAGTCGTGAAATCAGACACCGAGTTATATCAGACAAACCGCGGTGTCTGGATTACGACTGCTTCGCAGCCGAACGCAGGCTGCGCCAGCTGCTACAGTTGGAATCCCCTTCGCAGTGGGAGTAATGTTTCCGCCTGTCTCACCTGATTTTCTCCAAGGAAATGGAAATATGCTGCGTCGCCGCATGCTGATCATGTTGGGTGTTGTCCTGCTAATCGTGCTGGTCCTGGCCGGTTACAAAGCCTTCTCCATCTATACGATGATGAAGGGCTTCTCTGTGCCGAAACCACCGATCAGTGTCGCCGTGGCCACCGCCACCGAACGTCCGTGGCAAAGCCGTTTGCCAACGGTCGGCACCCTTACGGCGCTGCAAGGGGTCGATCTGAGCCTGGAGGTCGACGGCACCGTCAAGGAAGTTCAGTTCGAGTCAGGACAGAAGGTCAAGGTCGGTCAGCCGCTGCTGCAACTCGACAGCGCCGTGGAAACCGCCCTGCTGGCAACCGCCCAGGCCGACCTGGGACTGGCGCAACTGGATTACGGTCGCGGCAGCCAACTGGTAGGCAGCCAGGCTATTTCCAAAGGTGAGTTCGACCGACTCTCGGCGGTACTGCAAAAGAGCCGGGCCACGGTCAATCAGCTCAAGGCGGCGCTGGAAAGAAAACGTATCCTCGCACCGTTCAGCGGGACCATCGGTATTCGACGGGTAGACGTCGGCGACTACGTGGCCAGCGGCACGATGATCGCCACCCTGCAAGACCTCAGCAGCCTCTACGTCGACTTCTTTGTACCCGAGCAGGACGTGCCGAAGATCATCCTCGGCCAATCGGTACAGGTCATTGTCTCGGCCTACCCGACGGAGACTTTCCCCGGCACCGTCAGCGCCATCAACCCGAAGGTAGAAAGCAGCACCCGCAACGTGCTGGTGCGCGCGACCCTGGCCAACCCCGATGGCAAACTCCTGCCGGGGATGTTTGCCAGCCTGCAGGTGTTATTGCCTGACCCGCAGCTGCACATCGTGGTGCCGGAAAGCGCGATCAGCTACACCCTTTATGGCAACTCGCTGTATGTCGTCGCGCAGAAAAAGGCCGAAGATGGCAGCCTCGAAAAAGACGACAAGGGCGAACCGGTTCTGATCGCCGAACGACGCTTCGTCGAAACCGGCGAGCGCCGCGACGGGATGGTCATGATCACCAAAGGCGTGCAGAACGGCGAAAAAGTGGTCACGGCTGGTCAGCTCAAACTGGACCACGGCGTGCACGTTGCCATCAGCGACGACAAGACCCTGGCTGAGAAGAACAGTCAGCCGCGCGCTGACTGATCAAGGAATCCCCATGGCTTTTACCGATCCGTTCATCCGCCGCCCGGTGCTCGCCACCGTGGTCAGCCTGTTGATAGTGCTGCTGGGCTTCCAGGCCTGGAGCAAGTTACCGCTGCGCCAATACCCACAAATGGAAAACGCCCTGATCACGGTGACCACCGCTTATCCCGGAGCCAACGCCGAGACCATCCAGGGCTATATCACCCAACCGATGCAGCATAGCTTGGCCAGCGCCGAGGGCATCGACTACATGACCTCGGTCAGTCGCCAGAACTTCTCGGTGATCTCGATCTACGCGCGCATCGGTTCCAACACCGACCGCCTGTTCACCGAACTGCTGGCCAAGGCCAACGAGGTCAAGAACCAGCTGCCCCAGGACGCCGAAGACCCGGTGCTGAGCAAGGAAGCCACCGGCGCCTCGGCGCTGATGTACATCAGTTTCTTCAGCAACGAGCTGAGTAACCCGCAGATCACCGACTACCTGTCCCGGGTTATCCAGCCGAAACTGGCCACCCTGCCGGGCATGGCCGAAGCCGAGATTCTCGGCAACCAGGTGTTCGCCATGCGCCTGTGGCTGGACCCGGTGAAGCTCGCCGGTTTCGGCCTGAGCGCCAGCGATGTGACCAACGCCGTGCGCCAGTACAACTTCCTCTCCGCCGCCGGCGAAGTGAAAGGCGAGTACGTGGTCACCAGCATCAACGCCAACACCGAACTCAAGTCCGCCGAGGCCTTTGGCGCAATTCCGCTCAAGGTCGACGGTGACAGTCGTGTGCTGTTGCGAGACGTGGCGCGGGTCGAGATGGGCGCGGAGAACTACAACACCATCAGCTCCTTCGGCGGCACACCCTCGGTGTACATCGGCATCAAGGCCACACCCGGCGCCAACCCGCTGGACGTGATCAAGGAAGTGCGCAAGATCATGCCGGACCTGGAAGCCCAGCTGCCGCCAAACCTCAAGGGCGAAATCGCCTACGACGCCACGCTGTTCATCCAGGCCTCCATCGACGAAGTGTTGAAAACCCTGTTCGAAGCGGTGCTGATCGTGATCGTGGTGGTGTTCCTGTTCCTCGGCGCCCTGCGTTCGGTGGTGATCCCGGTGGTGACCATTCCGCTGTCGATGATCGGCGTGATGTTCTTCATGCAGATGATGGGCTACTCGATCAACCTGCTGACCTTGCTGGCGATGGTCTTGGCCATTGGGCTGGTGGTGGACGACGCCATCGTGGTGGTGGAAAACATCCACCGGCACATCGAAGAAGGCAAGACACCGTTGGATGCCGCGATTGAGGGCGCACGGGAGATCGCCATGCCGGTGGTGTCGATGACCATCACCCTGGCGGCGGTCTATGCGCCGATCGGCTTCCTGACCGGCCTGACGGGGGCGTTGTTCAAGGAGTTCGCCCTGACCCTGGCCGGGGCGGTGGTGATTTCCGGTGTCGTCGCCCTGACGCTGTCGCCGATGATGTGCGCCATGCTGCTGCGCCACGATGAAAACCCCAGCGGCCTGGCCCATCGCCTGGACGTGATCTTCGAAGGTCTCAAGCGCCGCTACCAGCGCGTGCTTCACGGCACTCTCAACACCCGGCCGGTAGTGCTGGTGTTCGCGGTGATCGTGCTGTGCCTGATCCCGGTACTGCTCAAGTTCACCAAGTCGGAACTGGCGCCGGACGAAGACCAGGGCGTGATATTCATGATGGCCAACGCCCCGCAACCAGCCAACCTCGACTACATGAACGCCTACACCGACGAGTTCGTCGCCATTTTCAAGGAGTTTCCCGAGTACTACTCCTCGTTCCAGATCAACGGCTTCAACGGCGTGCAATCGGGAATCGGCGGCTTCCTGCTCAAACCCTGGAATGAACGCCACCGGACCCAGATGCAGATCCTGCCGCTGGTCCAGAGCAAACTGGAAAGCATTCCCGGGCTGCAAATATTCGGCTTCAACCTGCCGTCCCTGCCAGGCACCGGCGAGGGCTTGCCGTTTCAATTCGTGATCAACTCGGCTAACAGCTACGAGGCGCTGTTGCAGGTGATGGACCGGGTGAAAAAAAGAGCGATGGAATCCGGCAAGTTTGCTTTTGTCGACGTCGACCTGGCCTTCGACAAGCCCGAAGTCGTGGTGGATATCGATCGCGCCAAGGCTGCGCAGATGGGTGTGTCCATGCAGGACCTGGGCGGGACGCTGGCGACGATGCTGGGCGAGGCGGAGATCAACCGGTTCACCATCGAAGGTCGCAGCTACAAGGTCATCGCTCAGGTGGAACGGCCCTACCGCGATAACCCTGACTGGCTGAACCATTATTACGTCAGGAACACCAAGGGCGAACTGCTGCCCCTGTCGACCCTGATCACCGTGACTGACCGCGCGCGGCCGCGTCAGTTGAACCAGTTCCAGCAACTCAACTCGGCGATTCTTTCCGGGGTCCCGCTGGTCAGCATGGGTGAAGCCATCGACACCGTGCGCCAGATCGCCCGGGAAGAGGCACCGACGGGTTACGCCGTTGACTATGCCGGTGTCTCACGGCAATACGTTCAGGAAGGCAGCGCGCTGTGGGTCACCTTCGCCCTGGCCTTGGCGATCATCTTCCTGGTGCTTGCGGCCCAGTTCGAAAGCTTCCGCGATCCGCTGGTGATTCTGGTGACTGTGCCGCTGTCGATCTGTGGCGCATTGATCCCGTTGTTCCTCGGCTGGTCGAGCATGAACATCTATACCCAGGTGGGGCTGGTGACGTTGATCGGACTGATCAGCAAGCACGGGATCCTGATCGTCGAGTTCGCCAACCAGTTACGCAAGGAGAAAGGCCTGACACCTCGCGAAGCGGTGGAGGAAGCGGCGGCCATTCGCCTGCGCCCGGTATTGATGACCACGGCGGCAATGGTGTTCGGCATGGTGCCGTTGATCATCGCCACAGGCGCGGGAGCCGTCAGCCGGTTCGACATCGGCACGGTGATCGCAACGGGGATGTCGATCGGGACGCTGTTCACCTTGTTTGTGCTGCCGTGTATTTACACATTGCTGGCCAAACCCGATAAACCTTAACGTCAAAAAGCAAAAGGCCTCGCAACTGCGAGGCCTTTTATTTGGGCTTCAATCTGTTCAACTCTGTGGCCTCAGTCCCTGAGAGAGTCCGAACATGAACAGTAACAAGTCATGATCGGGTTGAGTGGCCACGGGTGCTTTGGCTACCCGGGGCAACGGACAATGTGCGTCGCCGTGCACGGAACTGAGGACCTGCGTGCGGGGCTGCTCCCAGGCAGCCACCGCCAAAGAAGCAACTGCCAAGGCTCCGGCTAAAAACAAACCTCGTGCAATTTCGAGTTTCATTGCGATAAGCCTTTGATAGCGCTGCCAAACGCCTTGTTATAAAAGTAGACGAGTTTTTTCCAGTCTGTATCGCTGAACGACGAGTGGCGACGCCCTTGCTTCAGGTCATGGGGCGCAGCTGCAAAGTGCCCTGTCATTCTGTTACCTCTTGCGTAATACATAGACCCGCCACATGGCATAGAGCGGTAAAAAATCCATTTGCCCCTGAATATGGAAACCCGCCTGCTCGAACTCCTTTTCAATCGTAGCAGCCGGTAACACAAATCGAGTCTGGTAACCTTCCTGCCCACGCTGCCTCTCGGCGCGCTTGCGTTTCCAAGCCTTGAAATTGCCGTCGACCCATAACGAAACGATCACGCTGTCGCGGGTGACACGCTCGAATTCGCGCAGGATGGTCAGTCGTTGCTCGGCTTCACCGATGTGATGGAGCAGACGCATACAGAAAATGCTGTCGACCGCGTTATCGGGCAAGGCAATGTCGAATGCAGACGTGTGCAAGGGTTGTACCCTTTTGACCACGTCGGCGGGTTGCGTGCGCATGGCAGTCTTGAGCATGGACACCGAGTTGTCGGCCCCGATGATTACACGGTTGTGCTTTTCCGCGAGCAACGGCCAGAAACGCCCGGCACCGCAGGGCAAATCGAGGACCAGGCCAGGTTCACCGGCCAACGCCAGGGCCTTTCGCGCCAGGTGTTCATCACGCCATTGGGACAGCCGGCGACCGAGCCCCAC
This sequence comes from Pseudomonas sp. GW822-FHT07A10, assembly GCF_058798795.1. Lineage (NCBI taxonomy): Bacteria > Pseudomonadati > Pseudomonadota > Gammaproteobacteria > Pseudomonadales > Pseudomonadaceae > Pseudomonas > Pseudomonas sp. GW822-FHT07A10. Next base: position 192,113 of record NZ_JBXAKV010000004.1, on the reverse strand, counting down.
CTGGTGCTTGCGCACATTTTGCTGTGCGGGTTGATCGTCGTATTTTTCGGAGAAGCCGAGCTTTATCGGGCCAGCCATGACTGCAATCTCCTGAGCTTCTGATAACAACCACCTTAAGTTGCGGGGTGTCAGCGTCAGGTCATGCCTTGGTGAAAATTTCGTCAGGTAAAACCCGAAATCATTTCAGGGTTTTACCTGACGACCCAATCAGACTCGGGACGGCCCCAACTCCACCTGAAAACGGCAGCCATTGGGTTCCATATTCGTCAGGCTGACACTCCAGCCCTGGTTCTCGCAGATCCGCTGCACCAGCGACAGTCCCAGCCCCAAGCCCTCGCCACGCTTTTCGCTGCCGCGCACGAAAGGCTCGAACATCGCCTCGCGTTTTTCTTCGGGAATGCCTACACCACTGTCCTCGACCACGAACCCTGTATCCGTCAGGGTCAAGCGGATAAACCCATGCTCGGTGTAATGCAGCGCATTGCGCAACAGGTTGCCCATCACCGCGTGCAGAAGCGTCGCGTTATAGCGAGTGTCCGGCGGGTTACCCAACTCGACGTTCAACGTCAGGCCCTTGGCTTCGATCGGTTCGCGCCATTGGGAAAGCAGCCCGTCGGCCACCTGACTGAGGCTCTGCTGGGGGCCCATGCTGGCGTCTTCATGCTGAGCGCGGGCCAGCATGAGGAAGGTCTGCACCAACTCGCGCATCTCTGCGCAAGCGCGGGCGATCCGCTCAACCTGGGCACGCCCGCGCTGATCGATGCAGGGGTTTTCCAGCAACAATTCACAGGAACTGGCCAACACCATCAATGGCGTGCGCAGTTCGTGGCTGACGTCACTGGTGAACAATCGCTCACGGGTCAACGCCTGACGCAAGCGCCCGAGGGTGGCGTCGAAAGCCACGGCCAATTCGCCCACTTCATCGGCGGCATAATCCGGTGCCAGTGGCGGCGCCAGGCCCAACAACTGATCGCGGTGGCGCACCTGACGGGCCAGTCGCACCACCGGCGCCATCACCTTGCGCGCCAGCACCCAGCCCAGAAATACCGCCAGCGCCAGGCTCAGCACGAAACCTACCAGCACTACGGCAAACAGCACCCGTTCACGCTCTTCGAAATCGCTCTGGTCCTGCAGCAGCACATAACGCCGTCCGTCGACGATTTCGACCATTGCGTGATACGACAGATGGTCGCGAAATACTTCATGAAAACCTGAGTCCAGATGCCGCAAATCCTTGGGCAACTCAAAATCGCCCGGCCCGCCGCTGAAATAGAACAGTTGGTCCGGCTCGGGGCGGTGGCTCCAGTCCGTCACGCTGTCCATCAGCAACAGGCGTTGCAAATCGCCACCCAGACCTGACGAAATCAGTTTCTCTTCCACCAGGTGCACGGTCGCGATGATGCCTATCGCGAAGGCTCCCGCGACCAATGCGCTCATCAACGCAAAGGCAATGATGATCCGTTGCGAAAGGCTCTGCTTAAACTCCATCACGGCCCTCGGCCAAGCGATAACCGACGCCGTGCACCGTGTGCAGCAAGGGTTTGGCGAACGGCTTGTCGATCACCTGGCGCAATTGATGGACGTGGCTGCGCAGGCTGTCGCTGTCCGGGCAGTCGTCGCCCCACAGGGCCTCTTCGAGAATTTCCCGGCGCAGCACGTGCGGGCTTTTCTGCATCAACACCGCCAGCAACTTCAGGCCCACCGGGTTGAGTTTCAGCAGGCGGCCTTCGCGCGTCACCTCCAGGGTATCGAGGTCGTAGCTCAGATCGCCAACCTGCAAGGCACGGCGACCGCCACCTTGGGCACGGCGCATGACCGCCTCGATGCGCGCCGCCAGTTCGGACAGGGCAAAGGGTTTGATCAGGTAATCATCAGCGCCGGACTTGAAGCCTTGCAGGCGGTCATCCAATTGATCGCGCGCGGTGAGCATGATCACCGGCGTATCACGGCGGGCGTCTTCGCGCAGGCGTTTGCACAGGGTGTAGCCATCGATGCCGGGCAGCATGATATCGAGTACGATCAGGTCATAATGCTCGGTGGCCGCCAGGTGCAGGCCCGATAAACCGTCCTGCGCGCAATCCACGGTGTAACCTTTAAGCCCCAGATAATCGGCCAGGTTGGCCAGGATATCGCGGTTGTCTTCAACCAATAGAATTCGCATCGGCACCTTCTCCGTATACAGTAACGGCCGTCTTGGCGCGCAGCTTAAGGCCAAGTGTGGCTCAGGGCTAGGGCGGCCGGTCTAAGAATCGATTCGCTCAACCAAATAATGGTGATAACAAGTTTTTCACTATCGATTCACAACCTGACTACAGCGCTCAATAGAAGCTATCGCGCCATTTATATAGGGAATGTAGATAATGGATTGTTTGAAGACGGCGCCAATGCGCTTTTTGCTACTGATAACCGGCTCCTGGCTGGTCATTTTTCTCCTGACCCGAAGCGTCCTGCTCCTCACTCACCTGGATGAGGCCGGCAGCGGATTCCTGTCAGTGTTTGGCATTGGCCTGCTTTATGACCTGGGGTTCATTGCCTACGCGGCGCTGCCCATGGGCCTCTATCTGCTGCTATGTCCGCCGGCCTTGTGGCGCCGCCGTGGCCATCGCTGGTTTCTTCAGGGACTGCTGACCGTCAGCCTGTTTGCCATGCTGTTCACGTCCGTGGCCGAATGGCTGTTCTGGGATGAGTTCGGTGTGCGTTTTAACTTCATCGCCGTCGATTACCTGGTGTACTCCGACGAAGTGCTGAATAACCTGCTGGAGTCATACCCGATCGGCAAGCTGCTGGGCCTGCTCGCGGTGCTGGCCGTGGTCCTGAGCTTTGCGCTGCGTAAATCCTTCAACGCTGCGCTGGACGCACCATTGCCTGCCATGCGCGGACGTCTGCTCAATGCACTCGGCCTGCTGATCGTCGCGGGCCTGAGCGCGCAACTGCTCAGCCAGGATGCGCCGCGCGCTCAGGGCGGCAATGCCTATCAGAACGAACTGGCGAGCAATGGCCCGTACCAGTTCTTCGCCGCCTTTCGCAATAACGAACTGGATTACCCGCAGTTCTACAGCACCCTGCCGACCTCCGTCGTCGCGCAACAGATTCGCGCTGAACTGACCGAGCCCAATGCTCGCTTCATCGGCGAGGATCCACAGGACATCCGCCGGATGATCGATAATCCCGGCACCGAACGAAAACCCAACATCGTGCTGGTCACCATCGAAAGCTTCAGCGCCAAGTACATGGGCAGCAATGGCGACGACCGCAACCTGACACCAAACCTCGATGCCTTGCGCAAACAAAGCCTGTACTTCAATAATTTCTACGCCACCGGCACCCGCACTGATCGCGGTCTGGAGGCAATCACCCTGGCCATTCCACCGACGCCGGGGCGCTCGATCGTCAAGCGCGTGGGTCGTGAAAGCGGTTTCGCCAGCCTCGGCCAGCAACTCAGCGCCGTGGGTTACGACAGCGTATTCGTGTATGGCGGGCGCGGTTACTTCGACAACATGAACGCGTTCTTCAGCGGCAACGGCTATCGCGTTGTCGACCAGAGCAGCGTCGATGAATCAGAGATTCACTTCAAGAACGCCTGGGGAATGGCTGACGAAGACCTTTACAACCAGACCCTGAAACTGGCCGACGCCGACTACGCCAGGCAACAGCCGTTTCTACTGCAACTGATGACCACCTCCAACCATCGCCCCTACACCTACCCGGATAACCGGATCGATATCAAATCCGGTAACGGACGCGACGGTGCAGTGAAGTACACCGACTTCGCCATTGGTCAGTTCCTCGATCAGGCGCGCAAAAAACCCTGGTTCGATAATACAATCTTCGTCTTCGTTGCCGATCACACGGCTGGCAGCGCTGGCAAAGAAGATTTGCCGATCAGCAACTATCAGATTCCGCTGTTCATCTATGCACCGAAGCTGATCGACGCTCGGGAAACCGCACAGCTGGCCAGTCAGATCGACCTTGCGCCAACGTTGCTCGGGCTGCTGAACCTGGATTACCAGTCGACGTTCTTCGGTCGCAACCTGTTGCAGGACAATCCACTGCCACCGCGAGTGGTGGTTGGCAACTATCAACATCTGGGCTTGTTCGACGGTAAGGATTTAGCGATCCTGAGCCCGCGTGAGGGTCTGCGTCGCCACGACGATGCACTGACCGACAGTCGCGAATCACGGGCCACCACCGTTGATCCGTTGATCACCCGCGCAATTACTTATTACCAAACTGCCAGTCATGGCTTCAAGCAACAGCTGCTCGGCTGGAAAGCGCCCACGGAGGGCACCCGCCAAGTCAGCGAACGTTAATCGAATGGCCCCGGGCTGATGCCCCGGGGTTTTTCCATTCATCAGGATCCACCATGTCATCAACTGCTGTCCGTCCCACCTCCCGCCCGCTCAACTTCTGGCTGTGCCTGGGAGTGCCCGCCATTGCGGCGATCACCCTGATGCTGCTCGAGTTGACGTCCCTGGACATGGACCTTGCCAAGCTGTTCTATGATCCGGTCGCCGGTGCATTCATCGGGCGCCACAGTTATTTCCTGGAAGACATCCTGCATGACCGGGCCAAGCAAGTGGTCATTGCCTTTTCGGTGTTCTCAATCCTGGGCTTTGTCGGCTCCTTTTTCATTGAAAGGCTCAAACCGTTCAAACGTGAAATGGGTTGCCTGGTGTTATCTCTGGCGTTGGCAACCTCCTTTGTCACTCCGCTCAAAGCGGCAACGGCGGTGCAATGCCCATGGAGCCTGGAACAATTTGGCGGGCACGAAACCTACAGCGAACTGCTGAGCCCTCGCCCGCATACCGACAAGCCAGGCCGTTGCTGGCCCGGTGGTCATGCGGCAACCGGTTTCACCCTGTTTGCGTTGTTCTTTGTGTTGCGTGACCGACGCCCACGACTGGCACGCTATGCGTTTATCTTCGCTTTCACGTTGGGCTCGGTGTTTTCCATCGGCCGGATGATGCAGGGCGCGCACTTCTTCTCGCACAACGTGTGGACGGCGATTTTCTGCTGGCTGTTTTGCCTGGGGGCGTACTACTACATCCTGTACCGGCCGGCCTCCAAGACTGAACAGGCGAACGAGGCAAAACCGGTCAGCGCCTGAACCGACGCCATCGCGGGCAAGCCCCGCTCCCACAGGTTTACGCAATCCACTGTGGGATCGTGGCTTGCCCGCGATGGATGACCGCGACGCGATCTGCGGACCTACCAAAATGAAGGCAATAAAAAGCCCCGCCTGCTCAACGCAGGCGGGGCTTTTTTATAGGGGTAAGGCTGGCTTACATCATGCCGCCCATGCCACCCATACCGCCCATGTCTGGCATACCGCCGCCAGCTGCGCCTTCTTTCTTCGGTGCTTCGGCAACAGCGGCCTCGGTGGTCAGGATCAGACCGCCAATCGAGGATGCAGCTTGCAGAGCCGAACGGGTCACCTTGGTTGGGTCCAGGATGCCCATTTCGATCATGTCGCCGTATTCGCTGGTGGCAGCGTTGTAACCGAAGTTACCCGCACCTTGCTTGACCTTGTCGACAACCACGCTTGGCTCGTCGCCGGAGTTGGCAACGATCTGACGCAGTGGCGCTTCGACCGCACGACGCAGAACAGCGATACCAACGTCCTGATCGGCGTTGTCGCCTTTCAGTTCGCTGATGGCTTGCAGGGCACGGATCAGTGCCACGCCGCCGCCAGGTACCACGCCTTCTTCAACGGCTGCACGGGTAGCGTGCAGGGCGTCTTCAACGCGGGCTTTCTTCTCTTTCATTTCAACTTCGGAACCAGCACCAACCTTGATCACTGCAACGCCGCCGGACAGTTTGGCCAGGCGCTCTTGCAGTTTTTCACGGTCGTAGTCGGACGAAGTGTCGGCCACTTGCTGACGGATCTGGGTCACGCGAGCCTGGATATCAGCCTCAACGCCGGCGCCGTCGATCACGGTGGTGTTTTCTTTGGACAGGATCACGCGCTTGGCATTACCCAGGTGTTCCAGGGTAGTGCTTTCCAGGCTCAGACCGATCTCTTCGGAGATCACGGTACCGCCGGTCAGAACAGCGATGTCCTGCAGCATGGCCTTGCGACGGTCGCCGAAGCCTGGAGCCTTGACGGCTGCGACTTTAACGATGCCACGCATGTTGTTCACAACCAGAGTCGCCAAGGCTTCGCCTTCAACGTCTTCGGCCACGATCAGCAGTGGACGGCCGGCTTTGGCAACGGCTTCCAGTACTGGCAGCATTTCGCGGATGTTCGAGATCTTTTTGTCGACCAGCAGGATCAGCGGACCGTCCAGCTCGGCAGTCATGGTCTCTGGCTTGTTGACGAAGTACGGGGACAGGTAGCCACGGTCGAACTGCATGCCTTCAACAACCGACAGTTCGTTTTCCAGGCCCGAGCCTTCTTCAACGGTGATCACGCCTTCTTTACCGACTTTTTCCATGGCTTCGGCAATGATGTCGCCGATGGAGTTGTCGGAGTTGGCCGAGATGGTACCTACCTGAGCGATTGCCTTGGTGTCAGCGCAAGGCTTGGACAGGTTCTTCAGCTCTTTGACGATCGCGATGGTCGCTTTGTCGATACCGCGCTTCAGGTCCATCGGGTTCATGCCGGCAGCGACGGCTTTCAGGCCTTCGTTGACGATCGACTGAGCCAGAACGGTAGCGGTGGTGGTGCCGTCGCCTGCGTCATCGTTGGCACGGGAGGCAACGTCTTTGACCAGCTGCGCGCCCATGTTTTCGAAGCGGTCTTCGAGTTCGATTTCTTTGGCTACGGAAACGCCGTCCTTGGTGATGGTCGGAGCGCCGAAGCTCTTCTCGATGATCACGTTACGGCCTTTCGGGCCCAGGGTCGCTTTTACTGCGTCAGCCAGAACGTTGACACCGGTGAGCATTTTCTTGCGGGCGGAGTCGCCGAATTTAACTTCTTTAGCAGCCATGATCGATATTCCTTAAATACTTTGTAGTAGCGGGAAAATGAGCGGGGAATCAGCCTTCGACAACAGCGAGAATCTCGTTCTCAGCCATGATCACCAGGTCTTCGCCATCGACTTTCACAGTGTTGCTGCCGGAGTACGGGCCGAACACCACCTTGTCACCCACTTTCACGGACAGTGCACGCACTTCGCCGTTGTCCAGCACTTTGCCTGGGCCTACAGCTAGGACTTCACCCTGGTTTGGCTTCTCAGCAGCCGAACCTGGCAGGACGATACCGCCAGCGGTTTTCTTTTCTTCTTCGCTGCGACGGATAACGACGCGGTCATGCAGAGGACGAAGCTTCATTGTCGATCTCTCCTAATTGTGGTTTTCATCGGCCGGTGTAGTCCCGGCGGGTTTAACAAATCCGGCGGCGCCGGGTGCGGTTCGTCGAGCGAACCGCGGAAGTCTGTCTGGCGCAATTGCCAGAAACCTTGCGGTGACCGTTACATAAGGGCGCGCGAGCCTATTTCAAGGGCCGAGAGCGAAATTTTTACGTCGATACCCTGAAAATGAACACGGCACCCAAAGGTGCCGTGTCGATGGACATGTTACTTGGAGTCGCGGTGTTCGAACTCGCCTTCGATCACGTTGGGCTCACGGCCCAACGGCTGACGTGGAGCAGGACCGCCCCGCGGCTGAAGGTCATCGGCAAACGCACGCTGGCGCATCGCTTGTTCCTCGGCGCGCTGGCGCATTTTATTGGCCAGCAGTCGACGAGAGATCGGCAGCAACATAATCAGACCCAGTACGTCGGTGACGAAGCCCGGCAGAATCAACAGACCACCCGCCAGGGCCAGCATCAGGCCTTCGAGCATGGTCTGGGCCGGCAACTCGCCGCGGCTCAGGCTTTCACGAGCGCGCAGCGCAGTAGCCAGACCGGCGATACGCAGCACGAACACGCCGAGCATCGAGCCGAGAATGATCAGCAGCAGGGCCGGGAAAAACCCGATCGCTGCGCTGACCTTGACGAATACGAACAGCTCCAACACCGGAAACAGTACAAAGAGCAACAAAAAAGGGCGCATCAAATGGTTCCTCAACGCAAGTAAGCCTTGCCAGTGTTCCTTAGATGACGTCGCCGTTTCGTGAATTCAAGCATCGGCCACTTGATTTTTCGGCCAATGTTCGGCGTGAGCCAGGAAAACCAAGGCTTCCCGGACTTGTGTCGGCGTATTACAAGGCGCTTGAAACGGCAGCCAGTAGAGCCCCTGGCCGATGCGCAAGTGCATGCCTTCGCTGTCGATGCCGACCAATTGCGCTGGCACGGTTTTCGGCAGGCCCGCCAGGTCGACATAGTGGGCGATGGCTTTGGCGTGATCGGCATTCATGTGCTCGACCATGCTCACTTCGGCCTTGCCGGCGAACGGGTTGGCAAGGGTCAGTTGGTCGACCCAGTGAATCGCGCCAAAGCCGCCGATGTAACGGTGGCGTACCGGTTTGAGCACCCAGAAATCGAAATCGTGGGCCTTGTGATAGTTCTGCGAATCCGGGAAATAGCGATAGTAACGCTCGGCTGCCGCTTCGATGGCTGCGGTGTCCTCGAGTTTTTCCCCTTCAGCCAGGTAGGTCAGCCGACCAACGGCTTGCACGTCTTCGGCCTCGCGTTCACCCACCAGCAGCGAGCATTTCGGATCCTTCAGCAAGTTGTGAGTGTGCTGAGCGATGCGGCTGATAAGGATCAGCGGCCGGCCCTGTTCGTCCAGACAGTACGGAACCACGGAGCCAAACGGGAAACCGGGCATCGATTTGGAGTGCGTCGAGAGCACTCCACGGTATTCCTTGAGAAGCAATTCTCGGGCATGCTTAGCCACTACAACGCTCAATTTATGACTCCTTATATAGATTCCGTCGAAAAAACGGACAGGCGTCTGGGTGAAAGTTCCAGTACGCCACAGGGGCAGTTCTCATGTGCAGCCAGGCCACATCAGGCTCAGATCGAGAGGCCCTCTAGAAGGAGAAACACTCCGATCGGCTATGGGGCTATGCGAATGCAACTCACTGACAAAGTAATCATTATCACCGGCGGTTGCCAGGGTTTAGGCCGCTCCATGGCCGAGTATCTTGCAGGTCGTGGCGCTAAGCTGGCCCTGGTGGACCTGAATCAGGAAAAACTCGACGCCGCCGTCGCCGCTTGCAAGGCCAAGGGTGTCGAGGCCCGTGCCTACTTGTGCAACGTCGCCGATGAAGAGCAAGTGACCCACATGGTCAGCCAGGTGGCCGACGATTTCGGCGCAATCCATGGCCTGATCAACAACGCCGGCATTTTGCGTGACGGCCTGTTGCTGAAGGTCAAGGATGGCGAAATGACCAAGATGAGCCTGGCCCAATGGCAAGCGGTGATCGACGTCAATCTGACCGGCGTGTTCCTGTGCACCCGTGAAGTCGCGGCAAAAATGGTCGAGCTGAACAACAGCGGCGCGATCATCAATATCTCGTCGATCTCACGCGCCGGCAATATCGGCCAGACCAACTATTCCGCCGCCAAGGCCGGTGTCGCTGCGGCGACCGTGACCTGGGCCAAGGAACTGGCGCGCTACGGGATTCGCGTAGCGGGCATTGCGCCGGGCTTCATCGAAACTGAAATGACCCTGAGCATGAAACCTGAAGCGCTGGAAAAGATGACTTCCGGGATTCCGCTCAAGCGCATGGGCAAACCCGAAGAGATCGCCCAGTCGGCGGCCTACATTTTCGAGAATGACTACTACACCGGTCGGATTCTGGAGCTGGATGGCGGGTTGCGTATCTAAAGCAATATCAAAAGATCGCAGCCTCGCTTCGCTCGACAGCTCCTACATGGATTGGCTTACACCTGTAGGAACTGTCGAGCGAAGCGAGGCTGCGATCTCTTTTCAGTGATTTAATCGTCGCTGACGGTAATGTTCGGCATCGCCGGCGTCGCGGCTTCCTGCAACACGATCCGCGCGCCGACATGACGGGCCAGTTCCTGGTAAACCATCGCAATCTGGCTGTCAGGCTCGGCGATCACCGTTGGCTTGCCGCCATCGGCCTGTTCGCGGATCAGCATCGACAGCGGCAACGAAGCCAACAGTTCGACACCGTACTGGTTGGCCAGCTTCACACCGCCGCCCTCACCGAACAAATGCTCGGCATGCCCGCAGTTGGAGCAGATGTGCACGGCCATGTTTTCGACCACACCCAGCACCGGGATGTTGACCTTGCGGAACATTTCCACGCCCTTGCGCGCATCCAGCAATGCCAGATCCTGCGGGGTGGTCACGATCACCGCACCGGCCACCGGGACTTTTTGCGCCAGGGTCAACTGGATGTCGCCGGTGCCTGGCGGCATGTCGATGACCAGGTAATCCAGGTCGCCCCAGGCCGTTTGCGTGACCAGTTGCAACAAGGCGCCGGACACCATCGGCCCACGCCAGACCATCGGCGTGTTGTCGTCGGTCAGGAAGGCCATGGACATCACTTCGACGCCATGAGACTCGATCGGAATGAACCATTTCTGATCCTTGACCTGAGGACGGGTGCCTTCAGGGATGCCGAACATGATGCCCTGGCTCGGACCGTAGATGTCCGCGTCGAGAATCCCCACTTTGGCACCTTCACGAGCCAACGCGAGCGCCAGGTTGGCGGCCGTGGTGGATTTGCCCACGCCCCCCTTGCCAGACGCCACGGCCACCACGTTTTTGACGTTGGCCAACCCCGGAATCTGTGCCTGGGCCTTGTGCGCGGCAATCACGCTGGTGATCTCGACGCGGGCAGTGACCACGCCGTCCAGGCCCTCGATGGCCAGCTGCAACAACTGCGCCCAGCCACTCTTGAACAGACCGGCGGCGTAACCCAGCTCCAGCTGGACGCTGACGCGATCGCCCTGGATATCGATGCTGCGCACGCACCCGGCGCTGACCGGGTCCTGGTTCAGATAAGGGTCGGTGTATTGGCGAAGGACGGCTTCCACCGCTGCGCGATTGACGGCGCTCATGGGCAACTCCGATAGCAAGACTGGAAAATCAGGCGGGTATCCTAACCGTTCTATCGCCTGGACGGGATGCTTTCAGAGTATGACAAATATCTTATGGCCGGCGGGTACAAAGGTCCGTGGAGGCTGGCCGTGGGGGTGAAAAATATGCGCCGGCGCTTTATAGTGGCCGACCTCCGTTTCATCAAGTAGCCGAGCCCCATGTCCGAGCCACGCAAGATCCTCGTCACCAGCGCCCTGCCCTATGCCAATGGTTCGATCCACCTCGGCCATATGCTGGAATACATCCAGACCGATATGTGGGTGCGCTTCCAGAAGCATCGCGGTAACCAATGCATTTATGTCTGCGCCGACGACGCCCACGGTTCGGCCATCATGCTGCGCGCAGAAAAGGAAGGCATCACCCCGGAACAACTGATCGCCAACGTCCAGGCTGAACACAGCGCCGACTTTGCCGAGTTCCTGGTGGACTTCGACAACTTCCACTCCACTCACGCCGAAGAAAACCGTGAGCTGTCGAGCCAGATCTACCTGAAGCTGCGCGACGCCGGGCACATCGCCACGCGGTCGATCACGCAGTACTTCGACCCGGAAAAGAAAATGTTCCTGGCCGACCGCTTCATCAAGGGCACCTGCCCGAAATGCGGCACCGAAGACCAGTACGGCGACAACTGCGAAAAATGCGGTGCAACCTACGCGCCGACCGACCTCAAAGATCCGAAGTCGGCAATCTCCGGCGCCACGCCGGTGCTCAAGGATTCCCAGCACTTCTTCTTCAAGCTGCCGGACTTCCAGGAAATGCTGCAAGCCTGGACCCGCAGCGGCACCTTGCAAGATGCCGTGGCCAACAAGATCGCCGAATGGCTGGACGCGGGCCTGCAGCAGTGGGACATCTCCCGCGATGCGCCGTACTTCGGCTTCGAAATTCCTGATGAGCCGGGCAAGTACTTCTACGTGTGGCTGGACGCGCCGATCGGCTACATGGCCAGCTTCAAGAACCTGTGCAACCGTACGCCTGCACTTGATTTCGACGCGTTCTGGGGCAAGGACTCCACCGCCGAGCTGTACCACTTCATCGGCAAGGACATCGTCAACTTCCACGCCCTGTTCTGGCCAGCGATGCTCGAAGGCGCCGGTTTCCGTAAACCGACCGGCATCAATGTGCACGGCTACCTGACCGTCAACGGTCAGAAGATGTCCAAGTCCCGCGGCACCTTCATCAAGGCCCGGACCTATCTGGATCACCTGTCGCCGGAATACCTGCGCTACTACTACGCGGCCAAGCTGAGCCGTGGCGTCGATGACCTGGACCTGAACCTCGAAGACTTCGTGCAGAAGGTCAACTCGGACCTGGTCGGCAAAGTCGTCAACATCGCCAGCCGTTGCGCCGGTTTCATCAACAAAGGCAACGCTGGCGTGCTGGTGGCCGGCAACGCCGCGCCGGAGCTGACCGAAGCGTTCCTGGCCGCAGCACCGAGCATCGCAGAAGCCTACGAGGCGCGTGACTTCGCCCGGGCCATGCGTGAAATCATGGGTCTGGCCGACCGTGCCAACGCCTGGATCGCCGACAAGGCACCGTGGTCGCTGAACAAACAGGAAGGCAAGCAGGATGAAGTCCAGGCCATCTGCGCCCTGGGCATCAACCTGTTCCGCCAACTGGTGATTTTCCTCAAGCCGGTGCTGCCGCTGCTGGCCGCCGATGCCGAGGCGTTCCTCAACGTCGCACCGCTGACCTGGAACGACCACGCCACCTTGCTCAGCAACCATCAGCTGAACGAGTTCAAACCGTTGATGACCCGCATCGACCCGGTAAAAGTGCAAGCCATGACCGACGCCTCGAAAGAAGACCTGACCGCCAGCCAGACCGACACCGGCGAAGCTGCCGCGCCTCAAGGCAACGGCGAACTGGCCAAGGATCCGCTGTCGCCGGAGATCGAGTTCGATACCTTTGCCGCGGTCGACCTGCGCGTCGCCCTGATCCTCAAGGCCGAAGCCGTCGAAGGGGCCGACAAACTGCTGCGCCTGACCCTGGACATCGGTGACGAGCAACGCAACGTGCTCTCCGGAATCAAGAGTGCCTACCCGGACCCGGCCAAGCTTGAAGGTCGCCTGACCATGATGATTGCCAACCTCAAGCCGCGCAAAATGAAATTCGGGATCTCCGAAGGCATGGTGATGGCGGCCGGCCCTGGTGGCGAAGAAATCTACCTGCTGAGCCCCGACAGTGGCGCCAAGCCAGGTCAGCGCATCAAGTAAGGTCCTGCGCTAAACCGATCCCACAGTCGTGCCCGGCGCGACTGTGGGATTTTCATATCTGGCCCACCCTCCTTCCTTGCCGGATAATGCCTAATCTCTTTTTAGAGAGTTCTTTTTAGAGAGCCCTTTCTAGAGAGCCCCTTAAGAAAGCCCTGTTCTTACCGGCACGATCATGACCGAACTGCTTCTTACGCTTATCAGCGCTGCCCTGATCAACAACCTCGTGTTGCACTGGCCGCTGGGCGTCGATCCGGTGCTGGGCAGCGAGCGGCGACAGGTGCATGCATTGGGCATCGCGACGACGTGCCTGATGCTGATCGTCGGCACGCTCGGCCATGCGCTCTACCACTGGCTGCTGGTGCCGCTGGGGCTGACGTCGCTGCGACTGTTCGTATTCCTGCCGCTGAGCGTTCTGCTGATCGGCCCGCTGCTGAAACTGCTTCCACGGTTATTCGCCAAGCTTTCATTCGAGGGTCTCTGGCCCCTGCTGCTGGGCAATGCCGGCGTGCTTGGGCTGACCCTGCTCAACGCTCAGGACGACAAGGGACTTTTCCACGCCATAGCCTTGAGCCTAGGTGCCGGGCTGGGTTTCTGGCTGGTGCTGAGCCTGTTCAGCGACTTGCGCCAACGCACACTCGATAACGATGTCCCCCTGCCCTTTCGCGGCCTGCCGATCGAATTGATCGGCGCCGGATTGATCGCAGTGGTTTTTCTCGGATTCAGCGGGCTGATCAAAACATGAGTCTGATTCAACGCATCGATGCCCTCTTGCCGCAGACCCAATGCGGCAAGTGTGGCCACCCCGGATGCAAACCGTACGCCGAAGGCATCGCCAGCGGCGAGCCGATCAACAAGTGCCCACCGGGCGGCAGCGAAACCATCGCGGCCCTCGCCGAGCTGCTGAAAGTGCCGGTGCTGGAACTGGACGTCAGTCGCGGTTCGGCACCGGCGCAAATCGCGTACATCCGCGAAGCCGAATGCATCGGCTGCACCAAATGCATTCAGGCCTGCCCGGTCGACGCGATTGTCGGCGCGGCGAAATTCATGCACACGGTCATCGTCGACGAATGCACCGGTTGCGACCTCTGCGTGGCGCCCTGCCCGGTGGATTGCATCGAGATGCATCCGCTACCGCTGGCCACGCTGCCGATTGTCGGTGGGCTGGCGTTCAGCCTGGAGGAGCAACAGGCCCGGGCCGCCAAGCGCAACCGCGCGCGACGTCGCTTCGAACAGCGCAATGCCCGCTTACATCGCGAAGAGCAACAGAAACTCGCCGAACGTCAGGCCCGCGCCCAACGCGCCGTGCAGCACAGTGAAGTGACACTCGACCCGGTTCAGGCCGCGCTCGAGCGCGTGCGGGCGCAGAAGGCCGCCAATGCCGATGTGGCACTGAAAAAGGCCAAGGTCGATCTGGCCATGAGTCGAGCGCAGTTGAACAAGTCGCTCAAGGCCTTCGGGCATCCACCGACTTTCGAACAGCAATCGCAACTGATCGTGCTGCAACAGCAATTTGAAGCCGCCGAGCAGACGCTGGCGCAGCTGGAAAACAGTGCACCGGTGGTAGCTGCTCAGCCTGTTCCGACTAACGATGCCGAGCTGAAGCGGGCGAAGATCCAGTTGGCCATGCGCCGCGCCGAACTCAAGAAGGCTCAAACAAACGAAGCGTCGGCCGAACAGATCGCAGCATTGCAACATGCGCTCAGCGAAGCCGAGCGGCAGGTGGATGCCTATGCCGCCCCTTGAATCGGTGGACGAACGCCTTCAGCAGGCCATGAAGCTGGTGTTGCTGGCCACCCTGCCGGGAATGCTGATGTTGTTCTGGCTGTACGGTTGGGGCGTGTTGATCAACCTGATTCTGACGGCAGCTACCGCGCTGGCCGTTGAAGCAGCGGTGTTGCAGCTGCGCAAGCAACCTGTAAAACCGACAGTGAGCGATGGCAGTGCGCTGGTCAGCGCGACCCTGTTGGCCCTGGCCTTGCCGCCTTATTGCCCGTGGTGGCTGACGGTCAGCGCTGCGGCATTCGGACTTTTTTTCGGCAAGCACCTGTATGGCGGCGTCGGCAGGAATCCGTTCAACCCGGCGATGCTCGGTTTCGCCCTGGCTTTAGTGACATTTCCCCAGCAAATGACCCATTGGCCGTCGTCCCATGGCATGGACTTTCTCGCTGGCCTGCAACAAGTGTTCGGCTTCAACCTCGGCCAGACGCCAGACGCGTGGGCCCAGGCCACCGCGCTGGACAGCCTGCGAATCAACAAAAGCCTGACCATGGACGAACTGTTTACCGGCAACCCGGCATTCGGCCATTTCGGCGGCCGGGGCGTGGAATGGGTCAACCTGGCCTTCCTGGCTGGCGGCGCGTTTCTGCTGCAACGACGGGTGTTCAGCTGGCATGCGCCGGTCGGCATGCTCGCCAGCCTGTTCGTCATCAGCCTGTTGTGCTGGAACGGTTCGGGCTCCGATTCCCATGGCTCGCCACTCTTCCATCTGCTCACCGGCGCGAGCATGCTGGGTGCCTTCTTCATCGTGACGGAACCGGTATCCGGCGCAAAAACCCCCACGGCCCGGTTGCTGTTCGGCGCCGGAGTGGGGCTGCTGACTTACCTGATCCGCACGTGGGGCGGCTATCCCGACGGGGTGGCCTTTGCCGTCCTGCTGATGAACCTCTGTGTACCGGCGCTGGAGCGGTTTGCTGCCTCCAGACAAGCGCAGGTCAGCCCATGAACCGAGCAACCAGCGTTGTGACCCTGGTATTACTGGCAGGCCTGGGGACAGGCGCGACTTACCTCGCGCAGCACACCAGCGCCGCACGCATTGCCGCCGAACAACGCCTGATCGACAGCCGCAATTTGCTGGATCTGCTAGCGCCCGACAGCTACGACAATCAGCCACTGGAACACCCCCTCAGCGTCGAAAAAACTCGCCTGCCCAACAGCACGCTGCTAAATGGCTACCTGGCGTCCAAGGCCGGCCAACCGAGCGCCGTGTTGCTGCGCAGCCAGACACTGGGCTACGCCGGCGCCATCGATTTGCTGATCGCCATCGACCCCCATGGCACGTTGCTGGGGGTCAAAACCCTCAAGCAATCGGAAACCCCGGGGCTGGGCGGCAAGCTCGCCGACTGGCCCAATGCCTGGCTGCAAGTGTTTACCGGCAAGTCTCTAGGCGAACCAGGCGACACTGGCTGGGCCTTGAAAAAGGACCAAGGGCAATTCGATCAGATCGCGGGCGCGACCATCACCTCAAGAGCGGTGATCAATGCCACCCACGATGCATTGCGTTACTTCGATGAACACCGGCAACCGCTGATCGGGAGCAGTGCCCATGAATAAGTCATCGACCCTGCAGAACTCGCTGATGCTTGCGCCTCTGATCGGCGTCACTGATTCGTTGGTAACGGCCCTGGGCCTGTGGCTGATGTTCGCTCTGGTGCTCAGTGTCTATGACGTGAGCATGGGTATCTTGCGCTCACGACTGATTCCGGCAACCCATTTACTGGCCTGCCTCCTGCTGGCTGCCACACTGACCAGTTGTGCGGAACTCGCCACGCAAGCCTGGTCGCTTCAATGGCACCAGCATCTGGGGTTCTATACCGGATTGATCGCCTTGCAATGCGTGGTGCTGGAACATAACGGTTTTTTCCAGGGCACAAGGCGTGACCGCCTGCGCCTGTGCGGCCTGTTTGGCGCCTTGATGATTGGCCTGGGCCTGCTGCGCGAGCTCATCGGCAACGGGACACTGGGTAGCCATCTGCCCTGGCTGACCGGTGCTGTGCAACCGGACTGGCAAGGTTGGGTGCTCACCGCTGACGGAGGCCTGCGTTTGGCCACGCTGGCCCCCGGCGGGTTTATTCTGCTGGGGCTGCTGATCGCCGCACGTCAGGCCTGGACCCGCCCCACCCCCACATTGACCTCCTTCGAGGAAACGCATCGCCCATGAATGCCGCAAAACGTCTGGAAATTTTCCGCAGGTTTCACGAAGACAATCCTGAACCGAAGACCGAGCTGGCCTATTCCTCGCCGTTCGAACTGCTGATCGCCGTGATTCTCTCGGCGCAATCGACCGATGTCGGCGTCAACAAGGCCACCGCCAAACTGTTTCCGGTGGCCAATACGCCGGCGGCGATTTATGCCTTGGGCGTCGAAGGATTGTCGGAGTACATCAAGACCATCGGCCTGTATAACAGCAAAGCAAAAAACGTGATCGAAACCTGTCGCTTGCTGGTAGAGCGCCATGGCGGTGAAGTACCGCAGACCCGCGAAGCGCTGGAAGCGCTGCCCGGCGTCGGCCGCAAGACCGCCAATGTGGTGCTCAATACCGCCTTTCGTCAGCTGACCATGGCCGTGGACACCCACATTTTCCGGGTCAGCAACCGTACCGGCATTGCTCCGGGCAAGAATGTGGTCGAGGTGGAGCAGAAACTGATGAAATTCGTGCCGAAGGAGTATCTGCTCGACGCCCATCACTGGCTGATTCTCCACGGACGCTACGTTTGCCTGGCCCGCAAGCCGCGTTGTGGCAGCTGCCGGATCGAGGACTTATGCGAATACAAGCAAAAGACCTCGGACGATTGAGGCTCTATTAGTTTTATTGATTAGCCGATTGAAAAAATCTTTTTTACCCGCCGGGAAATTGTCGATATAAGGAGCGCCAAAGGCAGTCTTAGCCTGGAGTTAACCTTATGAGCACTGGCAAAGAGCAATTGGACGTAGAAGACGACTTCACCCCCGTTGAGGCCGATGACGCAGAACCGGTGGTGGAAGTAGCGAAGACCAACCTGAGCAAACGCCGCACCATCGACAATCTGCTGGAGGAGCGCCGACTGCAAAAGCAATTGGCCGATTACGATTTTGACCTATGACACCTAAAAGCCTCCCGAAACGGAGGCTTTTTACTAAGTGCCCATCCCCGACAAACGCCCGCTCATCGCCCCTCGTCAAACGCTGGCGTACTCATACCAGGCCATTACGTTGAGCCAATTCAATAAGATCGACCAGTGAGCGAGCATTGAGCTTTAGCAACAGGCGAGTCTTGTAAGTACTGACGGTTTTATTGCTGAGGAACATCCCATCGGCGATTTCCTTGTTTGTCTTACCTCGGGCCAACTGCTGCAGGACCATCATTTCCCGTCCGGACAAACGATCCACCATATCGGCCTCACTGGCATTCCCAAGACTGGAGCGCACAGTATGCAGCGCCTGATTAGGGAAGTAGCTATAACCTGACAGTACCGCCTTTATTGCACTGAGCAACTCAGTAAGGTCCTGTTGTTTACAGACATATCCGGCGGCACCCGATTGCATACAGCGCATGGAAAAATGCCCTGGAGCCTGGGACGTCAATATCAGCACTTTAAGAGGCATCGCCGCTGATGTCAGGCGCGCGATAACTTCCAACCCATCCAGCTTCGGTATTCCAATATCCAGGATAACGATATCCGGCATAAGTTCACGAGCAAGTTGCAATGCATCCACGCCATTGTCTGTTTCTGCAATGACTTCGTAGCCATGACGCTCCATTAGCATACGTACCGCAAGACGAATGACGGGGTGATCATCCACGATCAGCACTTTATTCATGGGCAAGTCCAATTTTCGCTGTTCGAATTTTTAGAGCCCGCACCATAGCCTAGTCGTTTCACCCATGGCATGCCGTCCCCCTCGACCACTCGCACCGAGAGACATCACCTACAAACAACACGGATTATTCCTACAAGAAATCATTGCACACGATGAGCCAGAGATTTTATTGGCCGAACACTGCTAATCGCCTCGACAGTTTCTTTGTAACAATTCACACCCAAAAAAACAGGGTTAAACGCCCTTGGTCCGACAGACCGCGACTATTAAGCTACCCTTAAAGGTAACGAGTATCTTGCAGAATCTTACATAACCCGGCCCGAACGGCTCGAAAAACCTTACACACAGCAACACTTCAGAAGCCAAACAAACCCACGCAACTTTAAAACAAATAAACAGACATACCCAGACCCAGAACAATGCAGCTACTATATCAATTTCAACCACACAACAAAAAAACTTAAAATAACAAAAACAAAAACAACACATCCATACATGCATCACCGCCAAAACACACCCTATAAACCAACAGAGAAAAAGATAATATCTAATGAGTAAAAAACATGATAAAACTCAAAAAAAGAATCACCAACCCCATGACAATCATTGCAATATTTGCAGCACTGTCCGAAACATCAGCTGCTGTATCGCTGCCCTTTCTTGACCACAAGGAGAGAGAACTCTACATCTGGTTTCTGATCAGTTTTCCCTTTTATTTGCTTTTTCTTTTCTTCGCCACACTTAACTTCAATTATCGATCGCTTTACGCGCCCTCCGATTTCGAGAAGGGAAAGCATTTTATAAAAGTCATGGACAACGCTGATCACTCTGGAAACAGCACTTCCAGTGTGTCGCCTGAACGCTCGGTCCAACACCATGTGCAGTTGCCCGCACCGCTAAAGGATCTGCACATCATTGATGCACGCTGGATAACCAAAAAAATGGGGTTCAGCGCCTTGATGGAGAGTATCCAGCACGCTCCGGATAATCCTGCACACGTGATCGTATTTCTCACGTGCGCCGATTCGGAGGTAGTGCTGAAGGACAGCGCGCTCAAACACTGGAAACAACTAAAGAAACGCAGCAACGCAACGTTCTGTGTTTCTTACAATTTGAGCTCACATGGCGTGACGATCATGGGCTAGGTTTTGACCCGTCGCACAGAGCAAGGCAGCCCTTGAAGTGAGATCAAAGGCAGGCAGCAGAGGGAACGGTTAGAAGAAACCAGCAGAAAGCGAAACGTAATATGCAGCAGCCCTTTTTCAGAACTGTGGCCTTGTCATCGACAAGGCCACAGTTCCATTACCGCATCAAAGGTCTCAGAACAGCTTGCGGCCTTTGTTCGCCGCGATACGCATGCGCAAGGCGTTGAGCTTGATGAAGCCCGCCGCATCGGCCTGGTTGTAGGCACCGCCATCTTCCTCGAAGGTCGCGATGTTGGCGTCGAACAACGACTCGTCGGACTTGCGTCCGGTGACGATCACGTTGCCCTTGTACAGTTTCAGGCGCACTACGCCGTTCACGTGAGCCTGGGAAGCATCGATCATCTGTTGCAGCATCAGACGCTCTGGGCTCCACCAGTAACCGGTGTAGATCAGACTGGCGTATTTAGGCATCAGCTCGTCTTTGAGGTGAGCCACTTCGCGGTCCAGGGTGATCGACTCGATCGCACGGTGAGCGCGCAGCATGATAGTGCCGCCTGGCGTCTCGTAGCAGCCACGGGACTTCATGCCCACATAGCGGTTCTCGACGATATCCAGACGGCCGATACCATGTTCGCCACCGATACGGTTCAAGGTCGCCAGCACGGTGGCCGGGGTCATTTCGACGCCGTCCAGTGCAACGATGTCGCCGTTACGGTAGGTCAGTTCCAGGTACTGTGGTTTGTCAGGAGCGTTCTCCGGGGAGACGGTCCAGCGCCACATGTCTTCTTCGTGCTCGGTCCAGGTGTCTTCCAGCACGCCACCTTCATAGGAGATGTGCAGCAGGTTGGCATCCATCGAGTACGGGGATTTTTTCTTGCCGTGACGCTCGATCGGAATCGCGTGCTTCTCGGCGTAGTCCATCAGCTTCTCACGGGACAGCAGGTCCCATTCGCGCCATGGAGCGATCACTTTCACGCCTGGCTTCAAGGCGTAGGCGCCCAGTTCGAAACGAACCTGGTCGTTGCCCTTGCCGGTCGCGCCGTGGGAAATGGCGTCAGCACCGGTTTCGTTGGCGATTTCGATCAGACGTTTGGCGATCAACGGACGAGCGATGGAAGTACCCAGCAGGTACTCGCCTTCGTAAACGGTATTGGCGCGGAACATCGGGAACACGAAATCACGCACGAATTCTTCGCGCAGATCGTCGATATAGATTTCTTTTACGCCCATGGCCTGTGCCTTGGCGCGGGCCGGCTCGACCTCTTCGCCCTGACCCAGGTCAGCGGTGAAGGTCACTACTTCACAGTTATATGTATCCTGCAGCCACTTGAGGATCACCGAAGTGTCCAGGCCGCCGGAATACGCCAGAACGACCTTGTTTACGTCCGCCATGCCATCACTCCACGGGGTTCTACGGAAAGCTGTCAAGTCTACCGCTCATGCAGGATAATTTACAGAGGCGCGACAGCTTATGACGACGAAGCGACAGATTATGTCGAGCGAGCGACGAATTCAGCAGGTTCAGGAGGTCGTCGCGCTGCTCGCGGCGGCGGTGGCTTGAGGCGCAGGCTTCTCGGTCGGTGCGACCCGTTCGAGGTGTACGGCAACCCGGCGATTCTTAGCCCGGTTGGCGGCATTGTTGTTGGGCGCCAGCGGATAGCGCTCACCGTGAAAACGCAGGGTGATCTGCGATTCCTGCACACCATTGGCCTTGAAGAAATCCATCACCGCCAGCGCCCGGCGTCGTGACAGTTCACGGTTGGTCAGGCGGTTGCCACTGTTGTCGGAATGGCCGTCGAGTTCAATGTGGTTGACCGTCGGATCGGCCTTCATGAACTCCAGCATGACCTGCAACTGGGCCTTGGCCCTGGCATCGAGATCGATACCCTCCCCCGGGAAGCCGACCTCGGATTGCTTCACTTGCTCGAAATTCTGTGGCAACAACTTGGCGACGCAACCCTGATAGTCACCATAGGCCTTGCTGAACTTGACCGGCAGCAGACGCACTTCAGACACCCGACCGTCGCCCGATGAGTGTCGAACGACCGGGCTGCGCCCCTCCATCAACCCGCTGATCAGGCGCCCGGCCTGCACTTGCGAGCTGTTGAACAGCACGTTGCCACTACCGATTCTCACCGACCCCAGGTTAATGTCGCCACGCCCCGGCTGCCATGGCGCAGCCGCCGCCAGCAAGGTCGCGGAACCCCCACCGATCATTGAGTTGTAGGCCTTCAGACGAAAT
Source organism: Pseudomonas sp. GW822-FHT07A10 (assembly GCF_058798795.1). Lineage (NCBI taxonomy): Bacteria > Pseudomonadati > Pseudomonadota > Gammaproteobacteria > Pseudomonadales > Pseudomonadaceae > Pseudomonas > Pseudomonas sp. GW822-FHT07A10. The sequence continues at coordinate 169,975 of NZ_JBXAKV010000004.1, read as the reverse complement.
GTCGCCTGCTCTCCGGCGCGCCGCACAAACTCACCCGAACCGAAATCAGTGATCGGTTGAGTCAGGCGGCATTCGAACTTGTCACCTTCGACCGTCCACTCGATGCTCTCCAGGCGAGTCTGGAAAGTGAGCGCCATCGCGGGAAGGCTGGCAAACACACTGAGCAAGGCTAAATAACGCTGGCGCACGGGAGGCTCCACTGGCTTCTACGACAAAAAGACCGACACACATATTCACGGCCTGCCTGTTGGGTATCGGAAGCTTGTCGTAAAACTTGATAGCGAGTGCCTGGAAGAGTCTTTTCCGGTAGCATTCCCCTGAGTTTGACCCGCCTGGAATTCCCTCATGTCCGACCGCCTGACCCTGCTGCGTCCCGACGACTGGCACATTCATCTTCGCGATGGTGCCGTGTTGACCAATACCGTCGCGGATGTCGCGCGCACCTTTGGTCGCGCCATCATCATGCCCAACCTGGTACCTCCGGTGCGCAACGCTGCTGAAGCCGATGGCTATCGCCAGCGGATTCTCGCCGCACGTCCGGCCGGCAGCCGTTTCGAACCGCTGATGGTTCTGTACCTGACCGACCGCACCCAGCCCGAAGAAATTCGTGAGGCCAAGGCCAGCGGTTTCATTCACGCCGCCAAGCTGTACCCGGCCGGCGCGACCACCAACTCGGACTCTGGCGTCACCAGCATCGACAAGATTTTCCCTGCACTGGAGGCCATGGCCGAAGTCGGGATGCCCTTGCTGGTTCACGGTGAAGTCACCCGTGGCGATATCGACGTTTTCGATCGGGAAAAAATCTTCATCGATGAGCACATGCGTCGCGTGGTCGAGCGTTTCCCGACGCTCAAAGTGGTGTTCGAACACATCACCACCGCCGATGCCGTGCAGTTCGTCAACGCGGCTTCGGCCAACGTTGGCGCCACCATCACCGCGCATCACCTGCTGTACAACCGCAACCACATGCTGGTGGGCGGGATTCGGCCGCACTTCTACTGCCTGCCGATCCTCAAGCGCAATACCCACCAGGAAGCGCTGCTCGACGCCGCCACCAGTGGCAGCGACAAGTTCTTCCTCGGCACCGACTCGGCCCCCCATGCCCAGCACGCCAAAGAAGCGGCTTGCGGCTGTGCCGGTTGCTACACCGCTTATGCCGCGATCGAGATGTATGCCGAAGCCTTCGAACAGCGTAATGCGCTGGACAAGCTCGAAGCCTTCGCCAGCCTCAATGGCCCGCGTTTCTATGGTCTGCCGGCGAACACCGATCGCATCACCCTGGTCCGCGAAGAGTGGACCGCCCCAACCAGCCTGCCATTTGGCGAGCTGACCGTTATCCCGCTGCGCGCCGGTGAAAAACTGCGCTGGCGCCTGCTGGAGGAACACGCGTGAGTGAAGACCATTTCGACGACGAACAGGACGGTCAAGGCGGTGGAGGTGGTCCTCGTCATCCAATGGCTGCCAGATTCCGTGGTTACCTGCCGGTTGTCGTCGACGTAGAGACCGGTGGCTTCAACTCGGCCACCGACGCCCTGCTGGAAATTGCTGCAACCACCATCGCCATGGATGAAAAAGGGTTTGTGTACCCCGATCACACCTACTTCTTCCGGGTAGAGCCATTCGAAGGCGCCAACATCGAAGCAGCAGCCTTGGAGTTCACCGGGATCAAGCTCGATCACCCGTTGCGCATGGCAGTGAGTGAAGAAGCGGCGCTGACCGATATCTTCCGCGGCATTCGCAAGGCCCTGAAGGCCAACGGTTGCAAACGGGCGATTCTGGTCGGCCACAACAGCAGCTTCGACCTGGGTTTCCTTAACGCGGCAGTCGCGCGCCTGGACATGAAACGTAACCCGTTTCACCCGTTCTCCAGCTTCGACACCGCGACCCTTGCCGGTCTGGCCTATGGCCAAACCGTACTGGCCAAGGCCTGTCAGGCAGCGGACATCGACTTCGACGGTCGCGAGGCTCATTCGGCTCGCTACGATACCGAGAAAACCGCCGAGCTGTTCTGCGGCATCGTCAATCGCTGGAAACAGATGGGCGGCTGGGAAGACTACAACGACTGAGACTGGTCGCCGGTTTATCTCGCCCATAAAAAAACCGGCCTCAGGCCGGTTTTTTATTGCCGGACGCCTGGCTTACAGCGCAGCAGCGTGCTCGGTCAGGTAAGCCGCAACGCCTTCTGGCGAAGCGTTCATGCCTTTGTCGCCTTTTTTCCAGTTGGCAGGGCAAACTTCGCCGTGCTCTTCGTGGAATTGCAGAGCGTCAACCAGACGGATCAGCTCTTCCATGTTACGGCCCAGCGGCAGGTCGTTGATGATCTGCGAGCGGACAACGCCTTTGTCGTCGATCAGGAACGCACCACGGAAAGCCACGCCGTCAGCGGACTGAACGTCGTAAGCCTTCATGATTTCCTGCTTGATGTCAGCAGCCATGGTGTAACGAACCTGGCCGATACCGCCATTGTTCACCGGGGTGTTGCGCCACGCGTTGTGGGTGAAGTGCGAGTCGATCGAAACGGCGACCACTTCAACGTTGCGTGCCTTGAAGTCAGCCATGCGGTTGTCCAGAGCGATCAGCTCGGACGGGCAAACGAAGGTGAAGTCCAGTGGGTAGAAGAACACCAGGCCGTATTTGCCTTTGATGGCCGAGGACAGGGTGAAGCTGTCTACGATTTCGCCATTGCCGAGTACGGCCGGTACGGTGAAGTCAGGGGCTTGTTTGCCTACGAGTACGCTCATTGGATATCTCCTGGTAATAACGTTGAAGAACAGGGCTCATGCCAGCCTGTCACCCTCAGGCGACAGCCCTGTGACACGAACCTCCTTCGCAAAAGGCCGACCATCATACACCGCGTTTTTCGCCTGTCCTTAGCGGTTTTTTTCTGGCGGGCAAAATGGCCGCTGCTATTTTTTTTCACAAGGCGCGAGAGGAAACCGTTCGTCAGTCAAAGGCCCTTATGACAAAAAGCCTTCAGAAACCACTTTGACAATCATTCTCGTTAACATTAAGATCCATCGCAATTGAGTCACAACCAGCGACGGTTCTCACTTATGTATGTCTGCCTCTGCACTGGCGTCACCGACGGTCAAATCCGCGATGCAATCTATGAAGGTTGCTGCAGCTACAAAGAAGTCCGTCTGGCTACCGGCGTAGCCGGCCAATGCGGCAAATGCGCTTGCCTGGCCAAGGAAGTAGTGCGTGAAACACTGGGCAAACTGCAAACGGCCCAGGCGGCGATCCCCTACCCCGTAGAATTTACAGCTGCATAACTACCGTATTTCGAAGAACCGGACTTGATGTCCGGTTTTTTTATGTCTGGAAATCAATCGCTTAGGGCCTAGACGCGGAACACAAACATTCTTATTCCGATTAATTTTCATTTAAGTTTCAATAACTTAGGTTTGACACTGTTAATTACGCGGCTCAAACTCCGCCTTATATACAGCTAATACAGGGCAGGACTCCCACCATGAAAGGCGACGTTACAGTCATCCAGCATCTCAACAAAATCCTTGGCAATGAACTGGTCGCGATCAATCAGTATTTCCTGCATGCGCGCATGTATGAAGATTGGGGCCTGAACAAGCTCGGCAAGCACGAGTACCACGAATCCATCGACGAGATGAAGCACGCTGACAAGCTGATCAAGCGCATCCTGTTCCTTGAAGGCCTGCCGAACGTCCAGGACCTGGGCAAGCTGCACATCGGCGAACACACCAAGGAAATGCTTGAGTGCGACTTGAAGATCGAACGCGACGGCCATGCCGACCTGAAAGTCGCTATCGCTCATTGCGAAACCGTCGGCGACTTCGGTAGCCGTGAACTGCTCGAAGACATTCTTGAATCCGAAGAAGAACATATCGACTGGCTGGAAACCCAGCTGGGCCTGATCGATAAAGTCGGCCTCGAGAACTATCTGCAATCGCAGATGGGCGAAGAGTAAGTTCTACGCCGCTAACCCCGACACAATAAAAAGCCCCGCTCTCTTTACAGAGGCGGGGCTTTTTACGTGCGCTCTTGTAGGAGCGAGGCTCGCCCGCGAAGAACGATGACGCGGTGTATCTGCAGAAGCGCGGCGCCTGCTTCGCGGGCAAGCCTCGCTCCTACAGGTACCGAATCAGGCTTCGGTCTTGGCAGCGGCGGCTTTGGCGGCGGCGTCTTTGATCAGTGCCTGCAACGAACCGTCGGCAGACATTTCAGTCATGATGTCGCTACCACCAACCAGCTCACCGGCAACCCACAGTTGTGGGAAGGTTGGCCAGTTGGCGTATTTTGGCAGGTTGGCGCGGATTTCCGGGTTCTGCAGGATATCCACATAGGCAAACTTTTCACCACAGGCCATCACAGCCTGGGCGGCTTTCGCGGAAAACCCACACTGCGGGGCATTCGGCGAGCCTTTCATGTAAAGCAGAATGGTGTTGTTGGCAATCTGCTCTTTAATCGTTTCGATGATATCCATGGAGCACCTCGGCTGAACTTTCCGACTCAGTGGTCGGCACGGTGGCGCATTGTAACGGAAACCCGAGCGCCATGCTCGGCCTCCCCGACAGACATGTTCACGCCGCCGCCACGGTCACCGGCACGCCGTTCAATGCCGCATTGCCCGACAACTCATCGAGTTGACATTCGTCAGTCAGGTCATTGGCGCTGGAACCTGGCTGGCCACTGGCAATCGTCATCTGCACGCCCGGTCGCGCATGGCCCCAACCGTGGGGCAGGCTGACCACTCCTTTCATCATATCGAGGCTGGCGACCACTTCAACCTCGATCACGCCGACCCGTGAACTGACGCGCACCCGCTGCCCATCGCTGAGCCCGCGGCTGGCCAGGTCGTCCGGGTGCATCAACAGTTGATGGCGCGGCTTGCCCTTCACCAGGCGGTGATAGTTGTGCATCCATGAGTTGTTGCTGCGCACATGGCGGCGACCGATCATCAGCAACTCATCGGCGGCTGGTGCTTGCAACGCCGCAAAGCGCGCCAGATCGGCGAGGATCTCCACAGGCGCCGCCTGGACGCGCTGATTGGCCGTCTTCAGACGAGGCGTCAAATTGGGCTTGAGCGCGCCGAGATCGACACCGTGAGGGTGATCGAACAAGGTTGCCAGCGACAGTTTGTACCCTGAAGCATCGCCATACAGCCCCATCCGCAACCCACGGTCGATCATCTGCGCCGGAGCGATGGTCGGTTTCAGCTCCTTGCCGGTCTTCACCGCAAAGGCCTTGGCCAGCCCCACAAAGATCTCCCAGTCATGCAGCGCACCTTGCGGCTTGGCGAGAATCGCCCGGTTGAAACGGGTGACGTTGCGCACCGCGAACATATTGAACGTGGTGTCGTAATGATCGTTTTCCAGCGCCGAAGTCGACGGCAGGATCAGGTCGGCATAACGCGTGGTTTCATTGATGTACAGGTCGACGCTGACCATGAACTCCAGCCCGTCCAGCGCCTGCTCCAGCTGTCGGCCATTGGGCGTGGACAACACCGGATTACCCGCCACGGTGATCAGCGCACGGACCTGCCCTTCCCCTTCGGTGAGCATCTCTTCGGCCAGCGCCGACACCGGCAACTCGCCACCGTATTCAGGACGCCCGGACACGCGGCTTTGCCACAGATTGAAATGGCCGCCCGACGTGGACGCCACCAGGTCCACCGCCGGCTCGGTGCACAACGCACCGCCGACACGATCAAGGTTGCCGGTCACCAGATTGATCAATTGCACCAGCCAATGGCACAAGGTGCCGAAGGCCTGGGTCGAGACGCCCATGCGGCCATAGCAGACCGCCGTCGGGGCTGCTGCGAAGTCCCGCGCCAGTTGACGGATCTGTTCGGCGGGTACTGCGCACAGCGGGCTCATGGCCTCGGCAGTGAAACCGGCGATCGCCTTACGCACTTCATCCAGACCATCGACCGGCAAATGACTGTCGCGGGTCAGGCCTTCAGCGAATAACGTATTGAGCAGCCCGAACAACAGCGCCGCATCGCCGCCGGGGCGCACGAACAGATGCTGATCGGCAATCGCCGCCGTTTCGCTGCGACGCGGATCGACCACCACCACTTTGCCACCCCGAGCCTGGATCGCCTTGAGGCGCTTCTCCACATCCGGCACGGTCATGATGCTGCCGTTGGAGGCCAGCGGATTGCCGCCCAGGATCAACATGAAATCGGTGTGATCGATGTCCGGGATCGGCAATAGCAAGCCGTGGCCGTACATCAAATGACTGGTCAGGTGATGGGGCAACTGATCGACCGACGTCGCGGAAAACCGGTTACGGGTTTTCAACAGGCCGAGGAAGTAATTGCTGTGGGTCATCAACCCGTAGTTGTGCACGCTGGGGTTGCCCTGATAGACCGCCACCGCGTTCTGCCCGTGACGCTCCTGAATCGCCGCCAGGCGTTCGGCTACAAGGCTGAACGCATCTTCCCACTCGATAGGCTGCCACTCGCTACCCACTCGCTGCATCGGCTGACGCAGGCGATCCGGGTCGTTCTGAATGTCTTGCAGGGCCACCGCCTTGGGGCAGATATGCCCACGGCTGAAGCTGTCCTGAGGGTCGCCCTTGATCGAGGTGATCTGCACGCCGCTGCCTTCGACTTCGGTGGTTTCGATGGTCAGGCCGCAGATAGCTTCACACAGGTGGCACGCACGGTGATGGAGAGTCTTGGTCATGGCCAGTCTCTGTTTTGTTCTGGGCGGGCAATGTCGGCCGCGGGAACAAAACTATGGCGCGTGACTTGCCACCGCGCCAGCGACGTTCGTCTTGTGAATCGACGACCATCAGGCAGGCCGATGGCAGCAAGGGGATCAGTTCGGCGGCGCCTGCAACTGGATTTCCTCAATGGTTTCTATCTGCTCGTGGGCGACATGCACGCCGGTGAGTTCGCCGATCAGCCGCCAATGCTCGTCGAGCCCGGCGCTGATGGTGGCCATGCGGTCGATCATGCGCCGGCCAGCCGCCTTCGTGACTTCGTCCTCACTGCGCATCAACTCGAAAGACATCGAGGTCATGGAAGCCGTGAGGTGGGTCAGAGAGCGTGCCGTAAGGCCAAGTAGCTCCATCAATAGCTGTTCTTTCGATTCCATTCCTGAGGCTTCCTGCGTCGCTCGTGCTTTAGTTATAACCCAGCACTTTGCATTAGCAAATGTTTCAGACCAGACACATTGCCCGCCAAAAGCTCGAATGACAGGTCAAAAACCGACTGCCAATATGTCGCCCACGCCCTGTCTGATTGCCAAGCCCGGCGAGCCCAGTGTACAAATGGTGAGCTGCTGTCAGGACACAGGCTTCAAAAGCGCTACCGCGGTCACCCCGTAGCCTCTCTGAAATCCTCTAAACACCGTAGCCTATTGGAAAAACGCGACATTTAATGTCAATATCGCGCCTCCCCCTATTTCGTCGCCCCGTGCGGCTTACGCCGCAGGTCTCGCCCGTTTTTCAGTTAAACAAGGCTTTGAGTATCTGCGGTCTGTTGCAAAAAGGTAGTCAATGATGAGCGCAAGGCACTTTCTCTCCCTGATGGATTGCACGCCCGAAGAGCTGGTCAGCGTGATCCGTCGAGGCGTTGAGCTCAAAGACCTGCGTAACCGCGGCGTACTGTTCGAGCCTTTGAAAAACCGCGTCCTGGGGATGATTTTCGAGAAGTCCTCGACCCGTACCCGTATTTCGTTCGAAGCCGGCATGATCCAGCTCGGTGGCCAGGCGATCTTCCTGTCGCCGCGCGACACTCAGCTGGGCCGTGGCGAACCGATCGGCGACGCCGCCATTGTCATGTCGAGCATGCTCGATGCAGTGATGATCCGTACGTTTTCGCACAGCACCCTGACCGAATTCGCCGCCAATTCGCGAGTCCCGCTGATCAACGGCCTGTCCGATGACCTGCACCCGTGCCAGTTGCTGGCCGACATGCAAACCTTCCTCGAACATCGCGGTTCGATCCAAGGCAAGACCGTCGCCTGGATCGGCGACGGCAACAACATGTGCAACAGCTATATAGAAGCGGCGATCCAGTTCGACTTCCAGTTGCGCATCGCCTGCCCGGAAGGTTACGAACCCAACCCTGAGTTCGTGGCCAAAGCCGGCGATCGGGTAAGCATCGTCCGCGATCCGCAGGAAGCCGTGCGCGGCGCGCACCTGGTGAGCACCGACGTCTGGACCTCCATGGGCCAGGAAGAGGAAACCGCCAAGCGCCTGAAGCTGTTCGCACCGTTCCAGGTCAACCGTGCCCTGCTCGACCTGGCCGCGCCGGACGTGCTGTTCATGCATTGCCTGCCGGCCCACCGTGGCGAGGAAATCAGCCTCGACCTGCTCGACGACCCGCGTTCGGTGGCTTGGGATCAAGCCGAAAACCGTCTGCATGCACAAAAGGCCCTGCTCGAGTTTCTCGTCCCACCTTCGTACCATCACGCATGAGCCAGCCATTACTGCTGAACCTGCGCAATCTGGCCTGTGGTTATCAAAACCAGCGGGTTGTGCAGAACCTCAACCTGCATTTGAATGCCGGCGATATTGGTTGCCTGCTGGGCTCTTCGGGTTGCGGCAAAACCACCACTCTGCGGGCCATTGCCGGTTTCGAACCGGTGCACGAGGGTGAGATCCAATTGGCGGGCGAGACCATCTCCAGCGCCGGTTTCACCCTCGCCCCGGAGAAACGCCGGATCGGCATGGTGTTCCAGGATTACGCGCTGTTTCCGCATTTGAGCGTGGCCGAGAACATCGCCTTCGGGATCCGCAAGCACCCGCAAAAGGATCGTGTCACCGAAGAATTGCTCGAACTGGTCAACCTGAAAAACCTCGGCAAGCGCTTTCCCCATGAGCTGTCCGGTGGCCAGCAGCAGCGGGTTGCACTGGCCCGCGCCCTGGCGCCGGAACCGCAACTGTTGTTGCTCGACGAACCGTTCTCCAACCTCGACGGTGAACTGCGACGCAAACTCAGCCATGAAGTGCGCGACATTCTCAAGGCTCGCGGCACCAGTGCGATTCTGGTGACCCACGACCAGGAAGAAGCCTTCGCGGTCAGCGATCATGTCGGCGTTTTCAAGGAAGGTCGCCTGGAGCAGTGGGATACGCCCTACAACCTCTATCACGAACCGCTGACACCGTATGTGGCCAGTTTCATTGGCCAGGGTTACTTCATTCGCGGTCAGTTGAGCAGCCCGGAGTCGGTGCAGACCGAGTTGGGTGAATTGCGCGGCAACCGTGCCTACACCTGGCCGATCGGTGGCGCCGTGGACGTATTGCTGCGTCCGGACGACATCGTCTATGCACCGTCCAGCCCACTGAGGGCGCAGATTGTCGGCAAGAGCTTCCAGGGTGCATCAACGCTGTACCGCTTGCAGTTGCCTACGGGCGCACAGCTGGAGTCGATTTTCCCGAGTCATGCCGATCATCTGGTCGGTGCTGAAGTCGGTATTCGGGTAGCGGCGGAACACCTGGTACTGTTCCAGGCCTCCGGCAGTACAGCGGCGCAGATTCCGACGATCGAGTCCGGGGTTCGGCGCTACGGCGCCGCCAGCTGACACCTGAATCCGTAGGAGCAGGGGGGCGCCTAGCCCTTGCCCGCGAAGGCGTCATCCCAGTCAATGATGATGTCGACCGGGATGACGCCTTCGCGGGCAAGCCTCGCTCCTACCAAAAAATTATCCGAGCAATAATTTTCCGCTCGCGACCAGCGTCGCATTCCCGCCAATACTCACCCGATCCCCTTCCAGCCGACAAAACAACTCCCCGCCCCGCGCCGAGCACTGATAAGCCGTCAGATTCGACTTGCTCAAGCGTTTCGACCAGTACGGAATCAGGCTGCAGTGGGTTGAACCGGTCACCGGATCTTCGTTGATGCCGATCGCCGGAGCAAAGTAGCGCGACACAAAGTCATGTTTGTTGCCTTTGGCTGTGACGATGGCGCCCGGCCACGGCAGTTTCGCCAGGGCAATCATGTCCGGCTGACAATCGAGCACCGCCTGCTCGGACTCCAGCACCACGAACAATTCTTTCGAGCCCAGCACATCGACTGCCTCGACGCCCAAGGCGCGCTCGACATCCCGGGTCATCCCCACTTCCGACGGCACGACTGCCGGGAAATCCAGCCACAAGCGCCCACCCTCTCGGGTGACACTCAACGGGCCGGACTTACAGATGAAGTCCAGTCGCTCGACCGGTTCTTTATAGAGTTCAAAGAGCACGTAGGCGCTGGCCAGGGTCGCATGGCCGCACAATGGGACTTCAGTGATCGGGGTAAACCAGCGGATGCGCCAGACAGAACCCTCACGCACCAGGAACGCGGTTTCGGCGAGGTTATGTTCGGCGGCGATTTTTTGCATCAACTCATCGTCAAGCCAGGCATCGAGCCGGTACACCATCGCCGGATTGCCACTGAACGGCCTATCACTGAACGCATCGATCTGATGAAACTCAAGCTCCATGACACTGCTCCTTTTTCCAGGTCGCCGAGCATGAAACCATGGACAACGCTTCACCAGTGACAGAACGAATCAATTTTCACCATACAGCGCCAGGATGAAAACCCAAGCCCCTCTATTCAGGCACGACCGATATCGGCGAACTTCGCCTGGGTGTGTTCGGCCAACACGGCAGGCGCCAGCTCGACTTCCAGACCGCGCCGCCCGGCGCTGACGAAGATGCTGGAAAACGGCTGGGCCGAATGATCGATAAAAGTGCGCAGGCGCTTCTTCTGCCCGAGCGGGCTGATACCGCCCAACAGATACCCCGTCGAACGCTGCGCAGCGGCTGGATCGGCCATTTCGACTTTTTTCACGCCTGCGGCCTGTGCCAGCGCCTTCAAGTCCAGACTTCCGACGACCGGCACCACCGCCACCAATAACTCACCCTTCTCACTCGCCGCCAGCAATGTCTTAAACACCTGCGCGGGGTCCAGGCCCAGTTTTTCCGCGGCCTCCAGACCATAGGACGCTGCCTTCGGATCATGTTCGTAACTGTGCACGCGATGTTCGGCACGAACTTTTTTCAACAAATCCAATGCGGGGGTCATGACAGCTCCAGACTTGGCGGCAGAAGAAAAATACTGCGCAGAATTCTAGGTCATTGATCGATAAAAGGCTCTATTGCGGTGCTATTTCCAAGGCCTGGCCGGGCTTTCGGCCGTTCGTCCACACGCATCTCGCCAGATGAACGATGCGATCATTCACAGGACTAATAGTTTAAATATGACTGATGGTTCACTTTCGACCTTTGACAGCAGTGCTTCTTGTCTATATTTTTTCGAATGTGAACACTGTACGAATGTCTCACCGCAGCACCCGGCAGTAAGCCGAGCACAGGATGGGGATCCTGCCTCGGTGAAAATCGCGCTTTGACCTTAATGAAAAAGCGCCAGACAACAACAAAAACGAGGTTTTCAATGACAACTGCGTTACAACAACCGTCGCTCTCGAGCCAATGCATGGCCGAGTTTCTGGGTACTGCACTGCTGATCTTTTTCGGTACGGGCTGCGTTGCCGCGCTCAAGGTGGCGGGTGCCAGCTTCGGGTTGTGGGAAATCAGCATCATCTGGGGTGTTGGCGTCAGCATGGCGATCTACCTCACCGCCGGCGTTTCCGGTGCGCACCTCAACCCTGCCGTGAGTATCGCGCTGAGCATTTTCGCTGACTTCGAAAAGCGCAAATTGCCTTTCTATATCTTCTCCCAGGTCGCCGGTGCCTTCTGCGGGGCATTGTTGGTTTACACGCTGTACAGCAACCTGTTCTTCGATTTCGAACAAACTCACCAAATGGTTCGTGGCACCGAAGCCAGCCTTGAATTGGCCTCGGTGTTCTCCACCTTCCCGAACCCTGCCCTGTCCACGGGCCAGGCCTTTCTGGTTGAAGTGATCATCACCGCCATTCTGATGGGCGTGATCATGTCGCTTACCGACGACAACAATGGCCTGCCCAAAGGACCGCTGGCGCCGTTGTTGATCGGCCTGCTGATTGCCGTGATCGGCAGCTCGATGGGCCCGCTGACCGGTTTCGCGATGAACCCGGCCCGCGACTTCGGTCCTAAACTAATGACTTTCCTCGCAGGCTGGGGTGAAATTTCCTTCACTGGCGGACGCGATATCCCGTACTTCCTGATTCCGGTTTTTGCACCGATTGTCGGTGCCTGTCTCGGTGCTGCAGCTTATCGCGGGCTGATTGCTCGCCATCTGCCCAGCGCCATACCTGCTACAAAGGATGCAGCACTGGCCATTGACGGCAAACCAAGAACGTCTTGAAACCGTTGGCGCGTGATCCTGCCCATTTTGATCCCGCGCCTGACTTCACTTCCTTATTTCGTCCAAGGCAATCGACATGACCGACATTCAGAATAAGAACTACATCATTGCCCTCGATCAGGGTACGACCAGCTCCCGCGCGATCATTTTCGATCGCGACGCGAACGTGGTTTGCACCGCCCAGCGTGAATTCGCACAGCATTACCCGCAAGCCGGTTGGGTCGAACACGACCCGATGGAAATCTTCGCCACCCAAAGCGCCGTGATGGTCGAGGCCCTGGCTCAAGCCGGCCTGCATCACGACCAAGTCGCGGCCATCGGCATCACCAACCAGCGCGAAACCACCGTGGTCTGGGACAAGACCACTGGCCGCCCAATCTACAACGCGATCGTCTGGCAGTGCCGCCGCAGCACCGAAATCTGCCAACAGCTCAAGCGCGACGGCCACGAGCAATACATCAGCGACACCACGGGCCTGGTCACCGACCCGTACTTCTCCGGCACCAAGCTCAAGTGGATCCTCGACAATGTCGAAGGCAGCCGTGAGCGGGCGCGCAAGGGTGAACTGCTGTTCGGCACCGTCGACAGCTGGCTGATCTGGAAATTTACCGGTGGCAAGGTGCACGTCACCGACTACACCAACGCCTCGCGCACCATGCTCTTCAACATCCACACGCTGGAGTGGGACGCGAAGATGCTGGACGTCCTCGACATCCCGCGCGAGATGCTGCCGGAAGTTAAGTCCTCGTCCGAAATCTACGGCCACACCAAAAGCGGCATCGCCATTGGCGGTATCGCTGGCGACCAGCAGGCCGCCTTGTTCGGCCAAATGTGCGTCGAGCCAGGCCAGGCGAAAAACACCTACGGCACCGGCTGCTTCCTGCTGATGAACACCGGCGACAAAGCAGTGAAGTCCAAACACGGCATGCTGACCACCATCGCTTGCGGCCCGCGTGGCGAAGTGGCCTATGCGCTGGAAGGCGCGGTGTTCAACGGTGGCTCCACCGTGCAGTGGCTGCGTGACGAGTTGAAAATCATCAACGACGCCCACGACACCGAATACTTCGCCAACAAGGTCAAGGACAGCAACGGCGTGTATCTGGTGCCGGCCTTCACCGGCCTGGGCGCTCCGTACTGGGACCCGTATGCCCGTGGCGCGTTGTTCGGCCTGACCCGTGGCGTACGCGTGGATCACATCATTCGTGCGGCGCTTGAGTCGATTGCCTACCAGACCCGCGATGTTCTGGACGCCATGCAGCAGGACTCCGGCGAACGCCTGAAAGCCCTGCGCGTGGACGGCGGTGCAGTGGCGAACAATTTCCTGATGCAATTCCAGGCCGACATCCTCGGTACTCAAGTCGAGCGCCCGAAAATGCGCGAAACCACCGCGTTGGGCGCCGCTTACCTGGCGGGTCTGGCCTGCGGCTTCTGGGGCAGCCTGGACGAGTTGCGCGGCAAGGCGGTGATCGAGCGCGAGTTCGAACCGGCGCTGGACGAAACCGCGAAGGAAAAACTCTACGCTGGCTGGAAAAAAGCCGTCAGCCGCACTCGCGATTGGGAACCGCACGAAGGCGCTGAATAAGCCACGGACCGGACTCGTATCCGGTTGTAACTGGTAGGGAGCGGATTCCTGCGGCATCATGGGCAAATTTTGCACGGCAGCCCAAAGGAAGCCCCATGAATCTGCCTCCCCGTCAGCAGCAAATCCTCGAACTGGTCCGCGAACGCGGCTATGTCAGCATCGAGGAAATGGCCCAGCTGTTCGTCGTTACACCGCAAACCATCCGCCGTGATATCAATCAACTGGCGGAAGTGAATCTGTTGCGTCGCTATCACGGTGGCGCAGCCTACGACTCCAGCGTCGAAAACACCGCCTACGCCATGCGCGCCGATCAGATGCGCGATGAAAAGCAGCGTATCGGTGAAGCCATTGCGGCGCAGATTCCCGATCACGCCTCGCTGTTCATCAATATCGGCACCACCACCGAATCCATTGCTCGGGCGCTGCTCAACCACAGCCACCTGAAAATCATCACCAATAACCTGCATGTAGCCTCGATGCTCAGCGCCAAGGACGACTTCGACGTGCTGCTGACCGGTGGCAACGTACGGCGTGACGGTGGCGTGGTCGGTCAGGCCAGCGTCGACTTCATTAACCAGTTCAAGGTCGACTTCGCCCTGGTCGGCATCAGTGGTATCGATGAAGACGGCAGCTTGCTGGATTTCGACTATCAGGAAGTGCGGGTGTCCCAGGCGATCATCGCCAACGCCCGACAGGTGATTCTCGCGGCGGACTCCAGCAAATTCGGGCGCAACGCCATGATTCGCCTGGGGCCGATCAGCCTGATCGATTGCCTGGTCACCGACCAGCCGCCTTCGCCGGCCCTGGCTCAGTTGTTGAGCCAGCACAAGATTCGGCTGGAGGTCGTGTAAGCCCCCCCCCCTGTGGCGAGGGGGCTTGCCCCCCGTTCGGCTGCACAGCAGACGCCAATCAGACAACATGCTCTTCCTGAGATACCGCGGTAGCCGGTTTTAGGGCCGCTTAGCAGCCCAGCGGGAGCAAGCTCCCTCGCCACAAAAGCACTCCCAACCATCATTCAATGTTCGAAAATTTTCCTTTAACGGCCCTTCGATCAGTATTTTCAATCGAAGCACGCTGGCTGTGGGCGTCTTTATGGGCTAGTATTTTCGTAAATGAACATTAATGTTCGAATTCAAATATAGAAATCCAAAAAGCCCGAGGCCAGCCGATGCCCACTTCTACCTTGCCTACGCCCCCTCTCGCCGAGGTCTACGATATCGCCGTCATTGGTGGTGGGATCAATGGCGTGGGGATCGCAGCGGATGCCGCCGGTCGCGGCCTTTCGGTGTTCCTTTGCGAAAAGGATGATCTGGCCAGCCACACCTCATCGGCCAGCAGCAAGCTGATCCACGGTGGCCTGCGCTACCTGGAGCACTATGAATTCCGCCTGGTGCGCGAAGCCCTTGCCGAGCGAGAAGTGCTGCTGGCCAAGGCGCCACACATCGTCAAACAGATGCGCTTCGTGCTGCCCCACCGCCCGCACCTGCGTCCGGCCTGGATGATCCGCGCCGGCCTGTTCCTATATGACCACCTCGGCAAACGGGAGAAACTCGAAGGCTCGAAAAGCCTGAAGTTCGGCCCGGACAGCCCACTGAAAAGCGAAATCACCAAAGGCTTCGAATATTCCGATTGCTGGGTCGATGACGCACGCCTCGTCGTACTGAACGCCATGGCTGCCCGCGAGAAAGGTGCCCACGTTCATACGCAAACCCGCTGCGTCAGTGCCCGTCGCACCAAGGGCCTGTGGCACATGAACCTGGAACGCGCCGATGGCAGCCTGTTTTCGATCCGCGCCAAGGCACTGGTGAATGCTGCTGGCCCATGGGTCGCCCAGTTCATTCGTGATGACCTGAAGATGGAATCGCCGTACGGCATCCGTCTGATCCAGGGCAGCCACCTGATCGTGCCAAAACTGTACGAAGGCGAACACGCGCACATTCTGCAAAACGAAGATCAGCGCATCGTCTTCACCATTCCGTACCTGAACCACTTCACCCTGATCGGCACCACCGACCGCGAGTACACCGGCGACCCGGCAAAAGTGGCAATCACTGAAGGCGAAACCGATTACCTGCTGAAAGTGGTCAATGCCCACTTCAAGAAACAACTCAGCCGCGCGGACATCCTGCACAGCTACTCCGGCGTTCGTCCGCTGTGCAACGACGAATCCGACAACCCGTCGGCCGTCACCCGCGACTACACCCTGGCGTTGTCGGGTTCTGGCGAAGAAGCGCCGTTGCTGTCGGTGTTCGGCGGCAAGCTGACGACCTACCGCAAACTGGCCGAATCGGCGCTGGCGCAACTGGCCCCGTACTTCACGCACATCAAGCCAAGCTGGACCGCCAACGCTCCTCTGCCCGGTGGCGAAGACATGACGACTCCGCAGGCATTGAGTTCGCGGATCCGCGACAAGTTCGACTGGATCCCCACCGAGATCGCCCGTCGCTGGTCCACCACTTATGGCAACCGCACCTGGCGCATGCTCGAAGGCGTGGAAAACCTCGGTGACCTGGGTGAACACATCGGCGGCGGCCTCTACACCCGCGAAGTCGACTACCTGTGCAGCGAAGAATGGGCGACCACCGCCGATGACATCCTGTGGCGCCGCAGCAAGCTTGGGCTGTTCACCACTGAGGCGGAACAGCAAAGGCTCAAGGATTATCTGAACAAGCTCGAACAGAACCGCAGCAAAATCGAAGCGGCCTGATCGAATATCCGGTTAAACCAAAGCCCCTGAATCTCACGATTCAGGGGCTTTTTCATACCCGCATTATTGTAGGAGCGAGGCTTGCCCGCGAAGAACGATAAAGCGGTTCAACAGACAGACCGCAGTGCCCCCTCGCGGGCAAGCCACGCTCCTACAGTTGTGCGGGTTAATCCATTCGGTTTTCCGAACGCGACTCCTCGGTCGATTCGGAAAACCGGATCATCCGACAACAAACTCAACGTCACAAAAATTAAAACACTCTTAAAAATCAATAGCTTGCTAGATGATGCATGGTCTGGCACGAGTCATGCTCTACTCTCCCGGACGAATGTTTATTGCGCTACTCCTTCAGGAGCCGCCAGGCATTCGAAGCACTAAAAAAGGCCGATGAACTGGCTCCATAAAAAAAACAATGTCGAGGAAAATTTGATGCGCATCGTTCCCCATCTCCTGGGCGCAGCCATTGCTGCAGCTCTGATTAGCACTCCAGTTTTCGCCGCCGAACTCACCGGCACACTGAAGAAGATCAAAGAGTCCGGCACCATCACCCTCGGGCATCGTGACGCTTCCATTCCGTTTTCCTACATCGCGGACGCTTCCGGCAAACCGGTTGGCTACTCCCACGATATCCAGCTGAAAATCGTCGAAGCCATCAAGAAAGACCTGGACATGCCCAACCTCCAGGTCAAATACAACCTGGTGACCTCGCAAACCCGTATCCCGCTGGTGCAGAACGGCACCGTGGATGTCGAGTGCGGCTCCACCACCAACAACGTCGAGCGTCAGCAACAAGTTGATTTCTCCGCCGGCATCTTCGAAATCGGCACCAAGCTGCTGGCCAAGAAAGAATCGCCCTACAAAGACTTCGCCGACCTGAAAGGCAAGAACGTCGTGACCACCGCCGGCACCACGTCCGAGCGCATCCTCAAGTCGATGAACGCCGACAAGCAGATGGGCATGAACGTGATCTCCGCCAAAGACCATGGCGAATCCTTCCAGATGCTGGAAACCGGCCGTGCCGTGGCCTTCATGATGGACGACGCCTTGCTGGCCGGTGAAATGGCCAAGGCCAAGAAGCCGGATGACTGGGCCGTAACCGGTACACCGCAGTCCTTCGAAATCTACGGCTGCATGGTCCGCAAGGGCGACGCACCATTCAAGAAAGCCGTCGACGACGCAATCATCGCGACCTACAAGTCGGGCGAGATCAACAAGATCTACGAAAAATGGTTCATGCAGCCAATCCCGCCAAAAGGCCTGAACCTGAACTTCCCGATGAGCGACGAGCTCAAGACCCTGATCGCCAATCCGACCGACAAAGCGGCTGACGAAAAGAAATCCTGATTTCTGACTAACGTTACCCCCTGAGAAGGCCTCTGCCCTTTCAGGGGTTGTCACTCCCTGCTGGCATTTCTGGAAACACTCGAACCGGTGGTTGTCGAGCCGTTCGCGTGTGCCTGACCGTCATCGGGCACTTGTACATCGATCGAATCCGAGGGGAGACCCTAATGAATTACAACTGGGACTGGGGCGTGTTCTTCAAGTCCACCGGCGTGGGCAGCGAAATTTATTTCGACTGGTACCTCTCCGGTTTGGGCTGGACCATCGCCATCGCCGTCGCCGCCTGGATCATCGCGCTGCTGCTGGGCTCGATCCTGGGCGTCATGCGCACGGTGCCGAATCGCATCGTATCGGGCATCGCGACCTGCTACGTCGAACTCTTCCGTAACGTGCCACTGCTGGTGCAGCTGTTCATCTGGTACTTCCTGGTGCCCGACCTGCTGCCGCAAAACCTGCAGGACTGGTACAAGCAGGACCTGAACCCGACCACCTCGGCTTTCCTCAGTGTCGTCGTGTGCCTGGGCCTGTTCACCACGGCCCGGGTTTGCGAACAAGTGCGCACCGGTATCCAGGCGCTGCCCCGCGGCCAGGAATCCGCTGCCCGCGCCATGGGTTTCAAGCTGCCGCAGATCTACTGGAACGTGCTGCTGCCCCAGGCTTACCGGATCATCATTCCGCCGCTTACCTCGGAATTCCTGAACGTGTTCAAGAACTCCTCCGTCGCGTCGCTGATCGGCCTGATGGAGCTGCTGGCGCAGACCAAACAGACCGCCGAGTTCTCCGCCAACCTGTTCGAAGCCTTCACCCTGGCAACGCTGATCTACTTCACCCTGAACATGAGCCTGATGCTGCTGATGCGCGCGGTCGAGAAGAAAGTCGCCGTGCCGGGCCTGATTTCCGTAGGGGGTAAATGATGGAATTCGACTTCTCGGGCATCATTCCGTCCCTGCCGGGTATGTGGAACGGCATGGTCATGACCCTCCAACTGATGGCCCTGGGCGTGAGCGGCGGGATCATCCTCGGCACGGTCCTGGCGTTGATGCGCCTGTCCCACAACAAACTGCTGTCGAACATTGCCGGCGCCTACGTCAACTACTTCCGCTCGATCCCGCTGCTGCTGGTCATCACCTGGTTCTACCTGGCGGTGCCGTTTGTATTGCGCTGGATCACCGGCGAAGACACCCCGATCGGCGCGTTCGCCTCGTGCATCGTCGCGTTCATGATGTTCGAAGCGGCGTACTTCTGCGAAATCGTCCGGGCCGGGGTGCAGTCGATTCCCAAGGGCCAGATGAGTGCCGCCCAGGCCATGGGCATGACGTATGGCCAGATGATGCGGTTGATCATCCTGCCGCAAGCGTTCCGCAAGATGACCCCGCTGCTGTTGCAACAGAGCATCATCCTGTTTCAGGACACCTCGCTGGTCTACGCGGTCGGCCTGGTGGACTTCCTCAATGCCTCGCGTGCCAGTGGCGACATCATCGGCCGCTCCAATGAGTTCCTGATCTTCGCAGGTCTCACGTACTTCATCATCAGCTTTGCCGCCTCGCAGCTGGTCAAGCGTCTGCAAAAAAGGTTCGCCGTATGATCTCTATCAAGAACGTCAACAAGTGGTATGGGGACTTCCAGGTACTGACTGATTGCAGCACCGAGGTCAAAAAAGGCGAGGTGATCGTGGTGTGCGGGCCGTCCGGTTCCGGCAAATCCACCCTGATCAAGTGCGTCAATGCACTGGAACCGTTCCAGAAAGGCGACCTGATCGTCGATGGCACGTCCATCGCCGATCCGAAGACCAACCTGCCGAAACTGCGCTCGCGGGTGGGCATGGTGTTCCAGCATTTCGAACTGTTCCCGCACCTGACCATCACCGAAAACCTGACCATCGCGCAGATCAAGGTGTTGGGCCGCAGCAAGGAAGAAGCCACCAAGAAAGGCCTGCAACTGCTTGAGCGCGTCGGGCTGTCTGCCCATGCGCATAAGCACCCGGGCCAGCTTTCCGGTGGCCAGCAACAGCGTGTGGCGATTGCCCGTGCGCTGGCGATGGACCCGATCGTCATGCTGTTCGACGAACCGACCTCCGCACTGGACCCTGAAATGGTCAACGAAGTGCTGGACGTGATGGTGCAACTGGCCCACGAAGGCATGACCATGATGTGCGTGACCCACGAAATGGGCTTCGCCCGCAAGGTCGCGGACCGAGTGATCTTCATGGACGCCGGCAAGATTATCGAAGACTGCAAGAAAGAAGAGTTCTTCGGCGACATCAACGCCCGTTCCGAGCGTGCGCAGCATTTCCTCGAGAAAATTCTGCAGCACTGAGAAGGAAGACACCGCTCCCCCAATTGTGGGAGCGGGCTTTTGTGGCGAGGGGGCTTGCCCCCTCACCACACAGCAACTCCCACAGGCCCCGTGGGGATATGGATATTGTGTTGTGGTTGACCCAAGGCTTCTGTGATGAAATGCGACTCCACCTTCTATCGCGCAGCGCCGCCATCACTCGCCGTGAAACCCCGTTTGATTCGCCATCTGTTCCTGCCGCCGCTGATCATCGCCCTGATGATTGGATTGGGTTACATCGGCTTCTGGGTCAGTGAACACTACGGCATTCGCAGCCTCAGCGAGAACGGCCAGCGTCAGCTGGAACTGCACGCGCGCGCCGTCGAAAGCGAGATCAGCAAATACACCTACCTGCCCAGCCTGCTGGAACTCGAATCGAGTGTTTCCAAGCTGCTGGCCGACCCGTCGCCGGAACTTCGGCAGACGGTCAACGAATACCTCGAAGGCCTGAACCGGCGCAGCCGCAGTCGGGCCATTTATGTGATGGACACCACCGGCCGCGTACTGGCCACCAGCAACTGGCGCGATGTCGACAGTTATCTGGGCGAAGACCTGTCCTTCCGCGCCTACTTCCAGAGCGCCGTGCGTGGCCAGCCGGGACGTTTCTACGGCATCGGCAGCACCAGCGGCGAACCCGGCTATTACCTGGCTCATGGCCTGGAGGAACATGGCAAGATCACCGGCGTCGCGGTGGTCAAGGTGCGCCTCGAAGCCATGGAAGAACGCTGGCAGCGCGCGCGCCTTGAAGCGTTCGTCAGCGACGAGAACGGCATCATCATTCTCTCCAGCGATCCGGCGCGGCGGCTCAAGTCGGTGCTGCCGTTGAGCGACGACACCAAGGAACGCCTGGCCCGCAGCCTTCAGTACTACTGGTATCCGCTGAATGAACTGCAACCGCTGGCCCGAGAGAAACTGGCTGAAGGCGAGGAGAAACTGACCTTCCCCGCCAACAGCGAACTGATGTCCGATGAAGAGAACATCAGCTACCTGTCGCAAACCCGGCCGCTGAGCGATACCCCGTGGAATTTCACCCTGCTCACGCCCCTGCAAGACCTGCGGCGTGAAGCGATCAATCAGGGGATTCTGGTGGCGGTGGCGTTTGCCCTGGTGGCCTTCCTGCTGATCGCCTGGAACGAGCGCCGCAAAGTGATCGCCACCCGCCTCGCGGCGCGGGAAGCCTTGCAGGAAGCCAACAATCAACTGGAGCGTCGGATTACCGAACGCACCACCGACCTGCGCGCCAGTAACGAACGGCTCAAGGGGCAGATTCGTGAGCGTCGACAGGCTGAAGAAACCTTGCGCCGCGCTCAGGATGAACTGGTCCAGGCCGGCAAACTGGCGGCCATCGGCCAGATGTCCACCAGCATCGCCCACGAATTGAACCAACCGCTGGCAGCCTTGCGGACCTTGTCCGGCAATACCGTGCGCTTTCTGGAGCGCGGTCAGCTGGATGTGGCCAGCACCAATCTCAAGACCATCAATGAACTGATCGACCGCATGGGCCGGATTACCGCCAGCCTGCGTTCTTTCGCCCGGCGTGGCGATGACCAAGGCCAGGCCAGCCTCGGCAAAGGCGTGGACGCCGCCCTGCAATTGCTGGGCAGCCGGATGGAAAGCGTACCGCTGCAACTGCACCGCGATTTCACCGACGTGCAGGTGCAGATCGACCAGACCCGTCTGGAGCAGATCCTCGTCAACCTGATCGGCAATGCGCTCGATGCCATGCAGTCGCAGCCCCAACCGGCGTTGTGGCTCGAAGGCGAGGAATTCGACGGCAAGTATCGCCTGCGGGTGCGCGACAACGGCCACGGCATCGATGCCGAAGCGCGCAAGCATCTGTTCGAACCGTTCTTCACCACCAAGCCCGGCGAACAGGGCCTGGGCCTCGGCCTGACCCTGTCGGCGAGCCTGGCTGCCGCCACGGGCGGGCATCTGGGTGTCGAACACCCGGCCAGCGGTGGTACCACCTTCGTCCTCAGTTTACCGTTGGTAAGCCCTACTCCCGCCGAGCCAATATGAACAACGACCTTAGTGTGCTGATCGTCGAAGACGACCCCCATGTGCTGCTCGGTTGCCAACAGGCGCTGACGCTTGAAGACATTCCCTGCATCGGCGTCGGCAGCGCCGAAGAAGCGCTGGAGCGGGTGGGCGATAACTTCGCTGGCATCGTCATCAGCGACATCCGCCTGCCGGGCATCGATGGCCTGGAACTGCTGACCCGGCTCAAGGCCCGCGATCGCAGCCTGCCGGTGGTGCTGATTACCGGCCACGGCGACATCTCGATGGCCGTCGGCGCGATGCAGAAAGGCGCCTACGACTTCATGGAGAAACCTTTCTCTCCCGAACGCCTGGTGGACGTCGCCCGCCGCGCGCTGGAGCAACGCAGCCTGGCGCGGGAAGTCACCTCGTTACGTCGACAACTGTTCGAGCGTGATTCCCTCGAAGGCCGGATCATCGGTCGCTCGCCGGCCATGCAAAACCTGCGGGAACTGATCGCCAACGTCGCCGATACGTCGGCCAACGTGCTGATCGAAGGCGAGACCGGCACCGGCAAGGAACTGGTTGCACGTTGCCTGCACGACTTCAGCCGCCGGCACAGCAAACAGTTCGTCGCGCTGAACTGCGGTGGCCTGCCGGAGAACCTGTTCGAAAGCGAAATCTTCGGCCACGAGGCCAACGCTTTCACTGGTGCCGGCAAACGGCGGATCGGCAAGATCGAACACGCCGATGGCGGCACGCTGTTCCTCGACGAAGTGGAAAGCATGCCGCTGCCGTTGCAGATCAAACTGCTGCGGGTGCTGCAGGAACGCACCCTCGAACGCCTCGGTTCGAACCAGAGCGTGGCGGTGGATTGCCGGGTGATCGCCGCGACCAAGTCCGATCTGGATGAGTCGAGCAAGGCCGGCGAGTTTCGCAGCGACCTGTATTACCGCCTGAACGTGGTCACCCTGGAACTGCCGCCGCTGCGCGAACGCCGCGAAGACATCCTGCAATTGTTCGAGCACTTTTTGCAGCAGTCATCCCTGCGCTTCGACCGCTCGCTGCCGGAACTGGACAACCAGACCGTGTCGATTCTGATGAGCCACGACTGGCCAGGCAACGTGCGCGAACTGCGCAACGTCGCCGAACGCTTCGCCCTCGGCCTGCCGGCCTTCAAGAAGACCGGAGTCAGCGGCAGCAATCAAGGCCTGGCCTTCGCCGAAGCGGTGGAAGCTTTCGAACGCAACCTGCTGAGCGATGCCTTGCAGCGCAGCGGCGGCAACCTGACCCAAGCCAGTCAGGAACTGGGGATGGCCAAGACCACGCTGTTCGACAAAGTGAAAAAATACGGGCTGAGCCACTGATGGACCTGATTTTCAAAGCAACCCTGGGCGCGGCGGTGGTGGTGATCCTCGCCATGCTGGCCAAGACCAGAAACTATTACATCGCAGGCCTGGTGCCGCTGTTTCCGACCTTTGCGCTGATCGCTCATTACATTGTCGGCAAAGGGCGTTCGCTGGATGACCTGAAGACCACCATCGTGTTTGGCATGTGGTCGATCATTCCGTACTTCGTCTATCTGGCGACCTTGTATGTGATGGTCGACCGGATGCGGCTGGAGGCTTCGCTGGCGGTGGCGGCAGTGGCGTGGTTGATGGCGGCGACGGTGCTGGTCAGCGTGTGGGTTCGCCTGCACGGCTAAATTCAAAAAAATCGCGGCCTGCTGCATTTGCATACACCTGCAGGAGCTGCGAAGGCGGCTCCTGCAGGTGTAAGTGGTTACTGCCCGTAAACCTTCTGCAACTGCGTTGGTGTCAACGCATCCTCAAACGGCACCGGCACCGATTTCACCGCCCCATAGAGGTTGCGATAACGCCAATAGTTTCCGTTGTTGGCCAGTTGATAACCACGCTCGACCACTCGCTGGCCATCAAGGTTATAACGCAAGGTTTCCTGGGCGGTCGCTGGCGGTGTCGGCTGCATCAGGTCAGTGGCCAGAACCCGCATCGATTCATCGATACACTCGTCGAGCACCGCCGTGACCTTCGCCAAATCGAAGCCGCCATCGTCAATGCACTGCTTGCCGCAGCGCCGAATCGGCTGGCTGACCACTTCGATCCGCATGCGATACAGCGCCGAACCGGCAATATCCTGGACCTGCACCTGATTGATCAGCACGAAACTGCCGCGATCGGGGGTAAGCATCAGTTTGGGCTCAATCACCAGGTGTGCGGTGACCTGCCCTTCTCCTTGCTTGAACCCGGCCGCTTGCGAAGCCTGTTGATAGCGCTGTTGCAGGCGCTCCTGCAATGGAACGCCTGCAAGCAAGTCGGCCATCGGTCGCGCCTCGTTGAGCGCGGTTTTTTCCGCATCGCGCTGCAAGCTGCCGCTGCCCATCTGGGTGTTGATCAGGCTGGCCACCAGCAAACCGGCAAGCCCGGCACCGTTGCCTGAACTGGCCACCAGATTATGACTCGACGACGCAGCCTTCAAAGCCGCCTGCGAGTCAATCACGGTGCTGGCCCCCACAAAGGATGGCGGCAACTGCACGTCGACCTTAAGCCCGTGGGCCTGGACGTAAGGCAAGGCACTCTGGTCCTTGAAACCGGCCTCAGGAGCCGGTTTTTGCGCACACCCCGTCAGCATCAGCAGGGCCAGCGCACCCGCCACTATGGGCAGGCGCGTCATTGCGCGAACGGGGTGATCATTTGCTGACGGCTATTGTCCATAGCCTGATAGAACGCGTTGGACAAGTTGGTATAGGTCGGCTCGTCCCATTCGCCCTGGGCGGCTTGCGTAGCGACAAAGGGTTTGAACCACAGCAGCTTGTTGTCTGCCAGATCGATCACCATACCCTGTCCGCCCACTTGCGCCATCGGTACGCTGGTCGGCACAACGCTGTAGTAGCTGCGGGTGGCACCGGTGGCGTAGACATTCACCAGCAGCAGACGATCGACGCCGTAGGCGGCCTTGACCGGCGTCATGTCACGGGTCATGTAGCCTTCGCGGAAACTGGTTTCCTTATACGCATTCAGGTCGACCGGCTCGTTGATCCGCTTGGCTTTGTAACCCTTGGCCTGCAGCTTGGCGACAAGGACATCCGGCAAGGTGTGAAGGTCGCCCACTTGCCATTTTGCGACGTTGTCACTGAGCTTGTTGTTAACGCCCTTGTTGATGGCGTAATCGAGAATCCCCTGATTGCCGGTCAACGCCAGCACCGGCTCCGGCACCACAGTGATCGCCACGCCGATAGTCGGCTCTTTGGCATCCCAGAATTGGTGATCCAGCGGTACTGGAGGTTGCACGTGGGCACAGCCAGTGAGGGTCAGGCAGGCGAGCAACGTCAGTGCTGCCCAAGTGCGTAGAGCGTGAAGATTCATGGATCAAGTCCCTATGATTATTAACGATGCTGCTTATGTCGGCAGCATCGGCAAAAACCGTAGTGGCACATTGATATATTTTTCAACCGCCCGAGGGGCCACAGCGCGCAGCAGATCCCTTGTGGGAGCGGGCTTGCTCGCGAAGGCAGTGTGTCAGTCGACATCTGCTTTGACTGATACACCGCCTTCGCGAGCAAACCCGCTCCCACAATTGGATTTGGGTGTTACAGAAGATTGCGTTCGGCCACGGGATCAATCTGCGCCCAGTGCGAAGTATCTTCGCGATGGGCCTGCAAATACGGCAACACCGCCGCCAGCAACGGTGCCTTGAACGCTTCCTGAAAACGATGGGCCAGCCCCGGAATCAACTTCAACTGACTGCCACGAATGTGTGCCGCCAGATGCACGCCATGCATCACCGGCAACAACGGATCAGCGGTGCCGTGAACCACCAGCGTCGGCACGCGCAGTTGGTTGAGCAGATCTACACGACTGCGCTCGGCAAGGATCGCCATGATCTGGCGCTTAACGCCTTCCGGGTTAAACGCCCGGTCATAAGACAGCGCCGCTTGATGCAGCAACGCCTGCCGATCATCAGTGACCGAAGGACTGCCCAGCGCCGCCAGCAAATCAGCCTGTTGCTCCAGCGCCACTTCACGATTCGGCGCACCGCGTCGCGCGAGCAACTGCACCAGCGCCGCACTCGGCGCCGGCAAGCCTTCGGCACCCGAGCTGGTCATCAGCAACGTCAGGCTCTCGACCCGCTGCGGCGCCATCGCCGCCAGATGCTGGGCGATCATCCCGCCCATGCTGGCGCCCAGCACGTGAAATTGCTCGACGTGCAACGCGTCCATCAACCCCAGTGCATCGTCGGCCATGTCGGTCAGCGTATAAGGCGCGGCCACCGGTAAACCGAGTTTGTAGCGCAGCACTTCGAACGTCAGGTTGGCCTCGGCCGGTGCCTGGCGCCAAGTGGACAGGCCAACATCGCGATTGTCATAGCGAATCACCCGGAAACCCTGCTGACACAACGCGACCACTACCTCATCCGGCCAGTGAATCAACTGCCCGCCCAGGCCCATTACCAGCAACAACGCAGGGTCGGACGCACGGCCGATGCTCTGGTACGCCAGACTCACCTGATCCAGATCGACCCGTTCGGTCGGAACATTGACATCGCAACGAGACGCCGCCAAAGACGGGAAATTGAACAACACAGCGATCAGAAAGACCGCTGTGGATAAAAATCGTGCACGCATGAAAAACACCGAAACGCAGAACTCCAGTAGAGCGCGAGTCTGATGAAGTTTGTACAAGCGCGCTGCCACAGTTACGTGACAGTTTGATGAAGAGTGCTGAACGGTCATTTTCAAGACCGCGTTATCGTTCTTCGCGAGTAAGCCCGCTCCCACAGGATTGATGTAGTACACACAATCTGTGATCGACCTCTACCCCTGTGGGAGCGGGCTTGCTCGCGAAGGCGCCAGAACAGGCGCCGCAGGATTTAGGCCAACTGACTGCGCAACTGCCGCGCCGCCGCCACCATGTTCACCAGCGCCGCCTCAGTCTCCGGCCAGGCCCGGGTCTTCAACCCGCAATCGGGGTTTACCCACAACCGCTCGGCCGGAATGCGCTTCACCGCTTTGCTCATCAACTTGACCATCTCGGCGGTGTCCGGCACCCGGGGCGAGTGGATGTCGTAGACGCCCGGGCCGATGTCGTTCGGGTAGTCGAAGGCTTCGAAGGCCTCCAGCAATTCCATGTCCGAGCGCGAGGTTTCGATGGTGATTACGTCGGCGTCCATGGCGGCGATGGACTCGATTACGTCGTTGAATTCGCTGTAGCACATGTGGGTGTGGATCTGGGTTTCGTCACGCACACCGGAGGCGCTCAAGCGGAACGCTTCCACCGCCCAGTCGAGGTATTCCTGCCATTGCGCCCGGCGTAGCGGCAGGCCTTCGCGGAACGCGGCTTCGTCGATCTGGACGATCTTGATGCCCGCAGCTTCCAGGTCGACCACTTCATCACGCAGGGCCAACGCCAACTGCTGCGCCTGGATTTTGCGCGAGACGTCTTCACGTGGGAACGACCACATCAGCATGGTCACGGGACCGGTGAGCATGCCTTTCATGATCTTGTCGGTCAGGCTTTGCGCGTAGGTGATCCAGTCGACGGTCATGGCGTTCGGGCGACTCAGGTCGCCGTAGATGATCGCCGGTTTGACGCAGCGCGAACCGTAGCTCTGGACCCAGCCGAACCGGGTGAAGGCATACCCCTCAAGCTGTTCGGCGAAATACTCGACCATGTCGTTGCGCTCGGCTTCACCGTGCACCAGCACGTCCAGCCCCAGGCGTTCCTGGATTTGCACGGCGTGGCGGATTTCGCTGTGCATGGCATCGGTGTAATCGTTGGCCGAGAGTTTGCCTTGCTTGAAGGCCTGACGAGCCAGGCGGATCGAACCGGTTTGCGGGAACGAGCCGATGGTGGTCGTCGGGAATGCCGGCAGCTGCAAGCGCGCGCGCTGTTGCTCGATCCGTTTGGCAAACGGCGAATGGCGTTGGCTGTCTGCCGCGCCGATGGCGTTGATGCGGGCCTGGACATCCGCCTTGTGGATACGCGGCGATTGGGCGCGGCTGGCCTGGATGGCGCGGCTTTCAGCCAGGGCGGCTTGCACCTTGGGCGCTTGCGGATCGTTCAGGGCATCGCGCAGCACGGCGATCTCACCGCACTTCTGCACGGCAAACGCCAGCCAGCTTTTCAGTTCGGGGTCGAGTTTGTCTTCACGCGCAAGGTCCACCGGGCTGTGCAACAGCGAACAGGAACTGCTGACCCACAAGTTATCGCCGAAGCGCTCCTGGGCAAATTGCAGTTGTGCCAGGGCTTGCTCCAGTTCGCAGCGCCAGACGTTGCGGCCGTTGACCAGCCCCACCGAAAGAATCTTGTAGGTCGGCAGTCGATCCAAAACCTGGCCGAGCTGATCCGGGGAACGCACCGCGTCAATGTGCAAACCTTGTACAGGCAGGCCGACGGCCAGCCCGAGGTTGTCTTCCAGGCCACTGAAGTAGGTGGCTACGAGCTTTTTCAGCGGCGAGTATTGGAGGATGTGGTAAGCGCGCTCGAAGGCGTTTTTCCAGGACTGTGGCAGGTCGAGGGTCAGGATCGGCTCATCGATCTGCACCCACTCCACGCCTTGGGCGGCGAGGCGGCCGAGGATTTCACCGTAGATCGGCAGCAGGCGTTCCAGCAGGTCGAGCTTGTCGAAGTCGTTGCCTTTGGCTTTGCCCAGCCACAGGTAAGTCAGCGGGCCGATGATCACCGGCTTGACGTTGTGGCCGAGGGCCTTGGCTTCTTCGACTTCATCGAACAACTGTTCCCAGCTCAGTTTGAATGATTGGTCTGCGCTGAATTCCGGGACCAGGTAGTGGTAATTAGTGTCGAACCACTTGGTCAGTTCCTGGGCGTATTGCGCGGTGCCGTGTTCGCTGCCGCAGCAGGCTGCCGTGGCGCCACGCGCCATGGCGAACAGAGTGTCGAGGGTCGGCAGGCCGCGTTCATCCTTGACGCTGTCGAAACGCTCGGGGATCACACCGAAGGTCAGGGAATGGGTCAGTACCTGGTCGTACCAGGCAAAGTCGCCGACGGGCAGCAGGTCGATGCCGGCGTCTTTCTGCAATTGCCAGTGGGTGGCGCGCAGTTGGCGGCCGACGCTGTTCAGGGCGTCCTGATCGAGATCGCCCTTCCAGTAGGCTTCGAGGGCTTTTTTCAGTTCGCGGTCGGCACCGATGCGCGGAAAACCAAGTGTGTGGGCCAGGGCCATGGTGAATTTCTCTCTATAAAGGATGCTGTAAAACATGCTGCTATTGTCGACAGCTCAGCCAACATGAGACAAACTCAACCTTTTCGTGTTGATCACAAGTTTTCCTCATGGAGCCCTCGGTGCTTGAAATCCGTCACCTGAAAACCCTGCACGCCCTGCGCGAAGCCGACAGCCTGGTGGATGCAGCCGACCGCCTGCACCTGACCCAATCGGCGCTGTCCCACCAGTTCAAGGAGCTGGAAGAACGCATGGGCATGCCGCTGTTCGTGCGCAAAACCAAACCGGTGCGCTTCACCAGTGCCGGCTTGCGCCTGCTGCAGCTGG
The DNA here is from genome assembly GCF_058798795.1 of Pseudomonas sp. GW822-FHT07A10. NCBI lineage: Bacteria > Pseudomonadati > Pseudomonadota > Gammaproteobacteria > Pseudomonadales > Pseudomonadaceae > Pseudomonas > Pseudomonas sp. GW822-FHT07A10. Next base: position 140,284 of record NZ_JBXAKV010000004.1, on the reverse strand, counting down.
CCGACGCCACCCTGCCGTTGCTGCGCAGTGCCGAGCGCGACATTGCACGGCTGGCCGGTGGCACGGCGGGGCGTCTGCACATGGCGATTGAGTGCCACAGTTGCTTCCAGTGGCTGATGCCGACCATCGACCAGTTCCGCGATGCCTGGCCGGAAGTCGAGCTGGATCTGGCCTCGGGCTTCTCCTTCGCCCCGCTGCCGGCGCTGGCCCGAGGCGACCTGGACCTGGTGGTGACCTCCGATCCGCTGGAACTGGTGGGCATCACTTACGTGCCGTTGTTCACCTACGAAGCCATGCTCGCGGTGGCAAACCAACACCGCTTGGCGAGCAAGCCGTACATCGTGCCCGAAGACCTGCTCACGGAAACCTTGATCACCTACCCGGTGGAACGCGATCGGCTGGACATCTTCACCCGCTTCCTGGAACCGGCCGACATCGAACCGGCGCAGGTGCGCACCTCGGAACTGACGGTGATGATGATGCAACTGGTGGCCAGCGGTCGCGGTGTCTGCGGCATGCCCCATTGGGCGCTGCATGAGTACAGTTCACGGGGTTATGTGAAGGCCAAGCGACTGGGGGAGAAAGGCTTGTTTGCGACGTTGTATGCCGGGATCCGCGCCGACATGCTGGATGCGCCGTACATGCGCGACTTTTTGCTGACGGCCAAGGACACGTCATTTTCGACGCTGGATGGGGTTAGTGCCGTCCGATAGAACGATCAAGGCTCAGGGGTGATCTCGCGCCACATGTGGATCTTGTCGAAGTAGTCTTCGCCGACCCGCACCGCCAATGGTTCCAGGCCAAACTGCACGAAGCCGCAGCGCTGATACAACCTGAAGGCGGCTTCGTTGCCGGCGGTGACGGTCAGCTGGATCAGCCTCAGGCCTTCATGGGCCTGCGCTTCAGCCAACGCAGCCTGTAACAGTTGATAACCGAGCCCGCGCTGGCGCACCTTGCCGGTCACGTACATGCCAAACAGTGTCGCCTTGTGCCGGGCCTTTTCCCGAGACTCGAAGGCCAGGCCGACGATGCCCGCCAGTTCCCCTTCCTCGAACGCCCCGAGCACCCGGTCCAGCTTGCTGGTCAGGCGCGACTCCCACCACCCCAGCGGCATCGTGGCGCGCTCGCGCACGCTGGAAGTGAACGCCTGGGGATGCGAGTCGTAGGCTTCGAGCATCAGCGCCCGATAATCCAGGGCATGACTGGCATCAAGCCGCTGAATCCACATGTTCAGGCCACTCGCCGCTGCTCAAACATCAACCGCACCGCCAGCCCGGACAGGACGAAGCCCATGAAATAGCGCTGCATCGCCAGCCAGTTCGGGTTGTTGACGAACCAGGAGGCGATGCCTGCGGCGAACAGCGCGATCAGCAGGTTGACGCTGAAGCTCACGCTGATCTGGGTCAGGCCGAGGATGATGCTCTGGTTGAACACCGAACCGTGCTCAGGGGAAATGAACTGCGGAAACACCGACAGATAAAACACCGCGATCTTCGGGTTCAGAGCGCTGGTGAGAAAACCCATGGTGATCAATTTGCGTGACGAGTCCGCCGGCAACTGCTGCGCCTCGAACGGCGAACGCGCACCGGGCTTGACCGCCTGCCAGGCCAGCCACAGCAGGTACAACGCACCGGCCCACTTCAGCACCTCGTAGGCCACCGGCACGGCCATGAACACCGCGGTCAAACCCGCTGCGGCAGCGAACAGGTGCACTAGAAATCCTGCAACCACACCCAGCAATGACGTCACCCCGGCCTTGCGTCCCTGGCAGATGGAACGGGAGATCAGGTAGATCATGTTCGGCCCCGGCGTGAGTACCATCAGCAACGCCGCGGCGGCAAAAATCAGCAAATCTTGAAGTGGAATCATGGGCATCCTGTCCTTGAAGTCAGAGGGTCTGGGTGATCAGGCGGTTTCGATCAGTGACGCTCGATAAAACGGCAAGATCAGGTCTCGTGTCAATGGCGCCAGCGTGAGATCGCCGTCGGTGGCCGGGTCGATCCAGCGCACCTCTTCGATTTCCGCCGCCGGGCAAACGTCAGAATCGATGGTCAACTGAAACAGTTCGGCCTGTACGACAAAACCCGGCTCGTTGGCGGCCGGTGCCGAGAATGGCCCCAGGTAGGTGGCGTGCGCCGGATCGATGACCAGTCCCAGTTCCTCCTCCAGCTCACGGGCGAGGGCGTGGACCGGTTGCTCATGGGCCTCGATCTTGCCCCCCGGCTGCATGAACGCCTGGGTGCCGCGCTTGCGCACCAGTAAGGTGCGACCGTCGGGGCCGATCAACAGGGCAGCGGCAATGTGGATGATGCGGGGCGAAGCGGTGGATGAAAGCGTCATGGATCAGGATTGGCCTTGGGCAAAGGCGCAAGGATCACATGAGTGCCGGCTTTTCGTCACGCCGAAAAGCATTGTGACGAGGGGGCTTGCCCCCGTTGGGCAGCGAAGCAGCCCCAAAATCTCTGATGTATCAACGATCTTGTGAGTGCTACGCACTCAAACGGGGGCAAGCCCCCTCGCCACAGCCCGCTCCCACTGTTGATCAGTGCTGATAGCTCAACTCGTCTCGAGAATCGCCACTTCCTCCGGCACCTTCACAAAAACGCTGTACTTGGCACCTTCCATCGCCTCGAACGCGATCAGTTTCTCCACCAGCGGCCCGTTCAACACCTTGCCGGCATTGAGCAGCAGCATGCCGTTGTCGGCATTCAGGTTACGCGCCAGGATCATGCCCGCCGCCAGGTCCCGGGTGGTCAGCACCTTGACCGTCGGATCGGCCAGCGTCACATCGCTCAGGTAAGCAGCACAGACCTTAATGAAATCCTCCACCAGTTCCGGGTCATAGAGCCGACCGGCGTACTGGCGGATATACACCAGGGCTTCATCGCTGTTCATCTGCCGTTCGAGGATCAGCCCGCGCTGCAACTCGATGAAATCCACCGCCAGTTTCAGCAACCGTGAACCGAGCGGAATGGCCTCGCCCTTGAGCCGATCGGGAAAACCGCTGCCGTCCCAACGCTCCTGGTGATGCAGGATCAGCCGCGCGGCATCTTTCATCGGGTCGAGCGTCATCAGCAGCGACTCACTCTGCTTCGGATAACCCCGATAGCGCTCGCGGTCATTGTGATGCAGCAGATCCGAAGGCGTGCTCATCATGCTGTCGGTCCAGCTCAATTTACCGATGTTGTAGAGCGCCGCCGCCATGGTCAGGTCTCGACTGGTGGCTTCGTCCAAGTAATGGAGTTTGCAGTACACCCGCACCAGTTCGATGATCTGCCGGTTGGTCTGCTTGGCAGGTGGCAGGCGCAGGTTGGCCAGCAACGAAAACACCTCCGTGCCGGTGACATAGCTGCGTTTGAGCTCTTCGTAAGCCAGGTCCAGCATGTCAGCGGTCTGTTGCAGCTCGCTGGTGCGGGCCGCGACGTGTTTTTCCAGGGTGGTGTTGAGCAGCTTCAGTTTTTCGTTCTGGTCCCACGTCTCCTGCACCAGACGCAACCGCTCACGCTCGGAATACTGATAGGCCAGCGATTGCCGCAGCGTCAGCAGCATTTCCTCATCGTGCCAGGGCTTGCTGATGTAACGATGGATCTGCCCTTCATTGATGGCTTTGATAATGGCCGAGGGGTCGGCATAACCGGTCAACATGATCCGGGTGGTGTCGGGGTAGCGCTGATGGACGTGGGCCAGCAGCGTGGCGCCGTCCATATTGGGCATTCGCGCGTCACTCATCACCAGATCGACCGACCGCTGCTCCATGATTTCCAGGGCCTGGGCACCGCTGGTGGCCAGCAGCACCTCATAGGGCTGGCTGCGTAGCAGGCGGCGCAGGCTGTTGAGAATCGACTCCTCATCGTCGACCAGCAGTAACGTGGGTTTATCGGTCACAGTCGTGGGGAGTTGCTCTTCCATGGCGATACCTCAAGTGAAACCAGCCTCTTTATGTCAGGCGCGAAAAAACTTCCTCTGACTTTCCCGAGCCTGAGCTACAGGCTAGATGATTTTCCGACCGACTCCGCAAATGATTCGTTTCAGTCAACCGGGCGAATATCCGACCGGACGACTATGCTCAGGTCACTCGGATCCAAACGATGCCCGCTCCGTCCAGCACTCAGGGAAGGGATACCCTCTATGAGCTCATCGCACCAAACTGCTGTCGGTACAGGCGCATGTCAGTGAATACGCTGCTTGCGCGGACTAATCGTCGGATTCTCATCGTCGACGACACCGCGTCGATCCACGAGGATTTCGCCAAGATTCTCAGCCCGTCATCGATCGAAGACGACAGTCTGGCCAGCGCTGAAAACGCCCTGTTCGGCACCCCCGTGTCGGTATCTTCGCAAGGTTTTATCATCGAATCCGCGTTTCAGGGCCGTGAGGCGCTGGACAAGGTCGAGACCGCGCTGGCGAATGACTCGCCCTACGCGATGGCCTTTATCGACATGCGCATGCCGCCGGGCTGGGACGGCCTGGAAACCATCGAACGCCTGTGGCAGGTCGATCCCAAGCTGCAAGTGGCGCTCTGCACCGCGTATTCCGACTATTCCTGGGAAGACATCGACGAACGCCTGGAACTGGGCGATCGCCTGCTGATCCTGAAAAAACCCTTCGATGCCATCGAAATCCGCCAGATGGCCAGCGCATTGACCGCCAAGTGGCAAATGACCGAAGACGCGGCGCTGAAGATGTCCCTGCTGGAGCAAGCGGTCGAGGAGCGCACCCGGGAGCTGTCCGACGCCAACATCATTGTGCAGAACAGCCCGACCATTCTGTATCGGCTGCGGGGCGAACCGTCGTTTCCGTTGATGTATATCTCCCACAACATCACCAAATACGGCCACATCGCGGCCGCCCTGGTGGCTTCGTCCAACTGGGCTCAGGAGCTGATCCATCCCGACGATCAAGAGAAAGTCGACACGGCCATGGCGCGGGTGCTGGACCGCCATGCAGCCGGTGCTTCCATCGAATTCCGGATGCGCACCGGCGACGGTGACTGGCGCTGGGTCGAAAACCGCTACATCCCGGTGCGCGACGATGAAGGCCGCTTGCTGGAAGTCGAAGGCATCATCATCGACATCACCGAACGCAAACTGGCCGAGGAAAAGATCGCCCTGCTGGCCCGCACCGACGGGCTGACCGGGCTGGCCAACCGCGCGACGCTGATCGAGCGCCTGCATCAGGCGTTCGCCGCCGCCCGGCGAGGGGCCACCCCGTTTGCCATGTTTTACCTGGACCTGGATCACTTCAAACGCATCAACGACACCCTGGGCCACCCGGTGGGTGACCTGTTGCTGCAGGAGGTCGCCCGACGGATCAAAACCTGCGTGCGGGAAAACGACGTGGTCGCCCGCCTGGGGGGCGACGAGTTCGCAATACTGCAACTGGACGTCGGCGATCCGACCCAGTCAGCGGCCCTGGCCGCCAAAGTCCGCGATGCACTGGTGCAGCCCTACTCCCTGGCCGGCAATGATGTGCGGGTCTCGGTCAGTATCGGCATCAGCAGCTACACCCAAGTCAGCCTCAGCGCCGACAGCCTGTTGACCCAGGCTGACATGGCGCTGTATCGCTCCAAGGAAAAGGGCCGCAACCAGTACCACTTCCACTCCGAGGAAATCAATCAGGAAGTGGTCGAGCGCATGACCATCGCCAACGACTTGAAAACCGCCATCGAACGCGACGAGCTCGAACTGCGTTACTGGCCGGAAGTAGACCTGAGCAGTGGCAAGATCCTCGGCATGGAAGCGCAGGTCAGCTGGAATCACCCCATACGCGGTTTACTGGAAGCCCCGGCATTCCTGCCCGCGGCGGAAAAGACCGGCATCATCATCGCCCTCGGTCACTGGGTGCTGGAGCGCGCCTGTCGGCAGATGCACCAGTGGCGCGAAGAAGGTATGGCACCACCGGTGGTGGCGATAAAACTGTCCCTGGCCCAGCTCAAGAGTGGTCCCGAGCTGATCTATGACGTGTTGCGCACCACTGCCCGCTGGGATCTGTGCCCATGGGACCTGCGTTTCGACGTCACCGAAGCGACCCTGGCCCAGACCAAGTGGACGCACAACGATATCCTGCCGCGCCTGCATGAGCTGGGGGTGAAGATCGCCATCGATGACTTCGGCACCGAATACTCTTCGTTCGACTACCTCAGGACTTACCAGGTCAATCACCTGAAACTCGCTCAGGCATTCATCGACACTGCCGCCCACGACGCGGCCAGCGCCACCACCTTGCGGGCCATTATCAATTTCGCCCGCGACGTCGGGATCGGCATCATCGCCGAAGGTGTCGAAACCCAGGAGCAACGCACTTCGCTGATGGCCACCGGCTCACCGATGAACGCCCAGGGCTACTACTTCAGCCAAGCGGTCAGCAGCCAGCAGGCCGCCGAACTGTTGAAGGCCGGGAGCATCGTGCACGCGAATCACAATCCCGGAGCAAGGCCGGGCGATTCGCAACGTGCAACGGAGGACAAGGAATGAAAACTCCGTTCATCCAGGCCAACCGGCGCATTCTGATCATCGATGACACGCCCTCGATCCATGAGGACTTCCGCAAGATCCTGGGCGCCGATACCGACGATGAACTCACCCTCGCCGGCACTGAAGCCGCGCTGTTCGACACCCCGCAAACGACTCGGCTGGTCTTCCAGCTCGACTCCGCCTATCAAGGCCAGGAAGCACTCAAACTGGTCAAGCGGGCCCAGGCTGAAGGTCGCCCTTACGCCATGGCGTTCACCGACATGCGCATGCCGCCTGGCTGGGATGGCCTGGAAACCATCGAACGGCTCTGGAAAGCCGATCCTAACCTGCAAATCGCGCTGTGCACGGCGTTCTCCGATTACACCTGGGAAGCCATGGCCGAACGGCTGGAGTTCGGCGATCAATTGCTGGTGTTGAAAAAACCTTTCGACAGCCTGGAAATCCGCCAGATGGCCAGCGCCCTGACCTGGAAGTGGCAGATGGCGCAGGACGCGGCGATGAAAGTACTGAGCCTTGAGCAAACCATCGAAGCCCGGGTCCACGAACTGCTCAAGGTGTCTCATCTGTTGCAGTACGACGTGTTGACCGAGCTACCCAACAGCACCTTGCTGGGTGACCGGTTGAACCAGTCCCTGGCCTTGTCCAGACGCCATGACAAACAACTGGCGGTGATGTTTCTGGGGCTCGACCGCTTCAAGCGCATCAACAATGCGTTGGGCCACCCGACCGGTGACGAGATGCTCAAGCGTGTCGGGCAAAGCCTGGTGGCCTGCGTGCGCGCCTCCGACTCGGTGTTTCGCTACGGCTCCGACGAATTTGTGGTGATCCTGGCCGACATCCACCACCCCCAACAGACCAAGGGCATCGCCGAAAAACTGTTGAACGCCATACGTGCGCCCCAGCACGTCGCCGGACATGACCTGAGCGTGACGGCCAGCCTGGGCATCAGCATCTATCCCGATGACGGTTTCGATGCCATCGCTCTGATCAAGAAAGCCGAAACCGCGATGCGCAACGTCAAGGAAAGCGGCCCCAACGATTTCAGCTTTTTCATCGATGAGATGAACCAGCGCGCGCGGGAACAGCAGACCATCGAGTCGGGGATTCGCCTGGCACTGGAGCGGAACGAGTTTGTCCTGCACTACCAACCGAAACTCGACCTGGACAGCGGCAAGGTGGTCGGCGCCGAGGCGTTGATCCGCTGGCAAAAACCGGGGCAAGGCTGGATCTACCCGACAGACTTCATCGGTGTGGCCGAAGACAGCGGCTTGATCGTGCCATTGAGCAAATGGGTGCTGGCCCAGGCCTGTCGGCAAGCCCGTACCTGGCAGGCAAATGGCCTGCCGAATCTGTGCATGTCGGTGAACGTGTCGGCCATCGATTTCCGCCAGCGGGATTTTGTCGAAGGCATCGAACAGATACTCCAGCAAACCGGTATGGACCCCGCGTTGCTGGAGCTGGAGATCACCGAGGGCGTATTGATGCAGAACGTCGATGCCACGATGGTCGCGCTGAATCGGCTCAAGGCTTTGGGTGTACGGCTGGCCATCGATGACTTCGGCACCGGCTATTCCAGCCTGAGTTACTTGCAACGGTTTCCCATCGATGTACTGAAAATCGACCAATCGTTCATTCGTGGCCTGGGCCGTGACAGCAACGACGCGGCTCTGGTCGGCGCCATCATCAGCCTGGGCAAAAGCCTCAATCTGACGGTCATTGCCGAAGGGGTGGAAACCCTCGAACAACTGAATTTTCTCAAGGCGCTCCATTGCGAGGAAGGCCAGGGCTACTACTTCAGCAAAGCCGTGGAGCCGGACGCCTTCGTGCAATACCTGACCTCCGTAAAGCCCATCTCCTGAACGATGTGCAACAACACACAGGCCCTGAGCCAAGGAATCACAAGATGTCACGTTCCTTCTGCTACTTGCTCCTTGCGCCTCTACTCGGTTGTTGTCTGATAGCCAGTGGCGCACCGCTGGACGAACCGCTCAAACCCTTGCCCGCGGTGCCCGAGCAGAATCCCTTGCAAGTCGAACTCGGTCGCCGGTTGTTCAACGAACCACGGCTGTCGGTCAACAACAGCCTGTCCTGCGCCAGTTGCCATCGCCTGGAAATCGGCGGCGCCGACGACAAGGCATTGTCCACTGGCTTCAAGGGCGATCCCTTGACGATCAATACCCCGAGCGTGTTCAACGCAAGCCTGAACTTCCGGCAATTCTGGAATGGCCGCGCCGATTCTCTGGAAACCCAAGCCCACGAAGTGGTACAGAGTCCCAGTGAAATGGGCAGTCATTGGGAGCATGTGGTCCAGATGCTGTCCGCCGACCCGGATTACAAAAGCGCTTTCACCAAGGCCTACCCGGACGGCGTCACCATGAACAATGTGCAAAGTGCCCTGGCCACGTATGAGCGCACGCTGATCAGCGCCAACTCGCGTTTCGACCAATACCTGTCGGGCAATACCGACATTCTCACGACTGACGAGAAGTACGGTTACCAACGCTTCAAGGACTACGGCTGCATTGCCTGCCATCAGGGGGTGAACATCGGCGGCAACATGTTCCAGAAATTCGGGGTTATGGGTGATTACTTTCAGGCTCGTGGCAACCCCACCGAAGCCGATCTGGGCCGCTATCTGGTCACCAAGGCCGAAGAGGACCGCAACGTGTTCAAGGTGCCGAGCCTGCGCAATGTCGCCGTGACCGCGCCGTACTTTCACGACGGCTCGGCTAAAACCCTCGAAGAGGCGGTAGACGTGATGTTCAAGTTTCAGCTCGGCCGTGTGCCCTCCGACAAGGATAAGGACCTGATCATCAAATTCCTCAAGACCCTGACCGGTGAATGGGGAGGCAAACCTTTATGAAAACGTTCCCCCGCCGCAACCTGGCGCTGCTCGCTGCCGTGGCCGTGCTGCTGGCCTCGACGCTGTTGTTCCTGTACCTCAAGTCCAGCTCGAACGAGACGTCGACCTACGCCGAATCCCGGGATTTGATCGGTCGGATCAAACAGTTGAATGCGCAATGGGAAACCGAGATTCTCAAGTCCAGGATCGCCATCAGTCACAATTACGATCCGTTGGTGGCACCGCTGAGCGAGATGACACGTCTGTGGCAGCTGTTCGAGACCATGGAGTCCAATCACGGCCGCAACGACCCCATCTGGCATGCCAGCCATGATGCATACCACGCCGCCATGCTGGAAAAAACCCGGTTGGTGGAACAGTTCAAATCCCACAACGCGGTGCTGCGCAACTCACTGGCGTTTCTGCCGACGGCCGAAGACGACATCCAGCAACCGCTCGCCCAATTGTCAGATGAAGACAAGCTGCAACTGCAGAACATCGCCACCGACACCTACGACTTGCTGCTCAGCAGCCTGGAATTCGCCCAGGTCACCTCCGACGATAAAGCGGCGGATATTCTGCTGGGGATGAACAAACTGGGGGTTAACAAGCAACGATTGCCGGAGCAGTTTCACAGCCCGATCGATATTTTGAGTAACCACGTCACCCTGATCCTGCGTGAGCAACCGGTGGTCAATCGGTTACTGGAAAACATCGAGGCCATTCCCGTGGCCGAACGACTGGACGACATTACCGGCCTGCTGAACAAGGACCAGCAGCAAACCGATGCCATCGACCAGCGCTACCACTTCTACATGCTGGTATTTTCGACGCTGCTGGTACTGGTGCTGGTGTACCTGGCGATTCGCCTGATGCGCAGCTTCGGGGAGATCCAGCGGGTCAACAAGGAACTGCAAACCGCCAACGAAGTCCTCGAACAACGGGTCGAAGAGCGCACCCGCGAACTCAAGGATACCCAGAGCGAATTGCTCGACACCGCGCGTCAGGCCGGCATGGCCGAGATCGCCACCAACGTGCTGCACAACGTCGGCAACGTGCTCAACAGCGTGAACATCTCGGCCGATCTGGTCAGCCGCCGGCTGCGTAGCAGCAAGGCCCAGGGGCTGGGCAAGGCGATGCAGCTGATCAACGAACATCAAAGCGACCTCGGCACTTTTCTGACCCAGAACGAAAAAGGAAAATTACTGCCCGGCTATTTGAATCAACTGGTGGAGGCGATTGCCCTCGAACAGCAAGGCATGACCGAGGAACTCGCGCAGCTGAGCAAAAGCGTCGATCACATCAAAGACATCGTCGCCACCCAGCAGTCCTACGCGGGGGCCAACAACCTGGTGGAACCGCTGTACATCAGCGAATTGCTCGAGGACGCCCTGCGCATGAACGCAGGCGCCTTGACCCGGCATCACGTCACGGTGGTCAAGGAGTACGGCGACGTACCGCAAGTGATGGGCGACAAGCACCGCTTGTTGCTGATCCTGATCAACCTGATCAGCAACGCCAAATACGCCATGTCCGATCTGAGCAACCGAGCGCGACACATCACTCTTGGGGTAAAGGTCGTCGAGGACACGATCCTGCAAATCAGCGTCAAGGATGACGGCGAAGGCATTGCGCCGGAAAACATGACACGGATCTTTGCCCACGGTTTCACCACCCGCAAGGAAGGCCACGGCTTCGGCCTGCACAGCTGCGCGCTGGCCGCGATCGAGATGAACGGCCATCTGACCGCCCACAGTGACGGGCCAGGCAAGGGCGCCCTGTTCACCCTGCAGATCCCGTTGAACCCCGTCATGGAGGAAGCATGAGCGACCTTTCGAACCGACGTATTCTGCTGATCGACGACACCCCGTCCATCCATGATGACTTTCGCAAAATTCTCACCCCAACCTCGGCCAAACATGCAGAACTGGACGAAATGGAGGCCGCGCTGTTCGGCAGCGAAGTGAAATCCACTCAACTTCTGTTCGAGCTGGATTCGGCGTATGGCGGTCAGGAGGGCCTGGGCAAACTCGTCCAGGCCTTACAGGAAAACCGCCCCTACGCCCTGGCCTTCGTCGACATGCGCATGCCCGAGGGCTGGGACGGTGCACAGACCATCGAACACCTGTGGCAGGAAGACCCGAGCCTGCAAGTGGTGGTGTGTACCGCCTATTCCGACTATTCGTGGGATGAACTGCTGGAGCGCCTGCACGCCCACGACCGCCTGCTGATTCTGAAAAAACCGTTCGACAACATTGAAGTCCAGCAGATGGCCAACACCCTGCTCACCAAATGGGACATGACCGAACGAGCGTCTATCCAGATGAGCCATCTGGAGCATCTGGTGGATCAGCGCACGGCCCAGTTCAAACAGGCCAGCGAAGCATTGCAGCGGGAAATCGACGAGCGCAAACAACTGGAAAGCCAACTGGTGCAGTCGGAAAAACTCGCCTCGCTGGGGCAACTGGCGGCGGGCGTCGCCCATGAAATCAATAACCCCATCGGCTTCATTTCCTCCAACCTCGGCGCCCTCGATGGCTATTTCAAACAGCTGCAGACCATGCTCGATGCTTATCGGGAGGCGGAGGCTGTCATTACCTCAGGCGAAGTCCTCGAACGTCTCGGCCAGTTGCGTGAAAAGGTCGAACTGGAGTTTCTGCGCGAAGACATTCCGCTGCTGATCAAGGAATCCAAGGACGGTATCAACCGGGTCGGGCAGATCGTCAAAGACCTGAAGGACTTCTCCCGCGTCGACTCCAATCAGGAATGGCAGTGGACCAACCTGCAACAGGGCATCGAGTCGACGCTGAACATCGTCGCCAATGAACTCAAGTACAAGGCCGATGTGGTGAAGGAGTATCAAACGCTGCCTGACATCGAATGCCTGCCGTCGCAGATCAATCAGGTGATCATGAACCTGATCGTCAACGCGTCTCAGGCCATGGGGCCGGAACGGGGCACCATCACCCTGCGTACCGGGCTTGAAGGTGAAACGGTGTCGATCGAAGTCGCGGACACCGGATCAGGCATCGAACCGGAATGCCTGCAGAAAATATTCGACCCGTTCTACACCACCAAACCGGTGGGCCAGGGGACAGGGCTCGGGTTGTCACTGTCCTATGGCATCGTGAAAAAACACCGAGGCGATATTTCGGTACGCAGCGAAGTCGGTGTGGGTACCACGTTTCGGGTCGAGCTGCCGGTGCACCAATCGAAAGCGGCTGTCTGACCAGCCGAACAAGGGATCAAATCTCAATCCAGGCTGTTTTCGTTTATTCTCCAGGCGCAGAATGCCTGACGCTCTGTGCTAACACAGGAGATCTCTGTGGCGAGGGAGCTTGCTCCCGCTGGATCGCGAAGCGATCCCAAAACAGGCAATGCGTTCAGTCAGACAAATCCCGTCAGCAGGTTTTGCGACTGCTGCGCAGCCGAGCGGGAGCAAGCTCCCTCGCCACAAAAGCCTGTATACCACGGTCCTACATGACCGAGTCCGAACCCAAGGAAACCGTATGAGCCTGTCACTCCTGAGCCGCTACGCCTTCTTTGCCGTCTGTGTGATATTCACCCTCGCCAGCCTGCCCTTCCTGGCATACGACTGGCTCTGGCCGATCACCGCCGTCACCGGCGTCCTCAGCCTGGTGGGTCTGTTCGACCTGCTGCAAAGCCCCCATGCGGTGCGCCGCAACTACCCGATCCTGGGCAATATCCGTTATCTGGTGGAGGGCATTCGCCCGGAAATCCGCCAGTACCTGCTCGAATCCGACAGCGATGCCCTGCCCTTCTCCCGGGCCCAGCGTTCGCTGGTGTATTCGCGGGCCAAGAACGAGAGCGCCGACAAACCTTTCGGCACGCTGATCGACGTGTATCAGTCGGGTTTCGAATTCATCGGCCACTCGATGCGCCCGGCGCCGTTGAGCGACCCGAGCAGTTTCCGGGTAATGGTCGGCGGCCCGCAGTGCACCCAGCCGTACTCGGCGTCGGTGTTCAACATCTCGGCCATGAGCTTCGGCTCCCTCAGCGCCAACGCCATTCGCGCGTTGAACCAGGGCGCCAAACTCGGCAACTTCGCCCATGACACCGGCGAAGGCAGCATCAGCCCCTATCACCGGGAAAACGGCGGCGACCTGACCTGGGAACTGGGCAGCGGCTACTTCGGCTGCCGCACCGCCGATGGCCGCTTCGACCCGGAACGCTTCGCCGCCCAGGCACAGAATCCGCAAGTGCGGATGATCGAAATCAAAATGAGCCAAGGCGCCAAACCCGGCCACGGCGGCATTCTGCCCAAACACAAAGTCACCCAGGAAATCGCCGAAACCCGTGGCATCCCGATGGGCGAAGACTGCATTTCGCCGTCGCGCCACAGTGCGTTTTCCACACCGATCGAAATGATGCACTTCATCGCGCAACTGCGTGAACTGTCCGGCGGCAAACCGGTGGGCTTCAAGTTCTGCCTGGGCCACCCGTGGGAATTCATGGGCATCGCCAAGGCCATGCTGGAAACCGGCATCCTCCCGGACTTCATCGTGGTCGACGGCAAGGAAGGTGGCACCGGCGCCGCTCCCGTGGAATTCACCGACCACATCGGCGTACCGATGCGTGAAGGCCTGTTGTTCGTGCACAACACCCTGGTGGGCCTGAACCTGCGGGACAAGATCAAACTCGGCGCCAGCGGCAAAATCGTCAGCGCCTTCGACATCGCCAGCGTCCTGGCCATCGGCGCCGACTGGGCCAACTCGGCGCGCGGCTTCATGTTCGCCATCGGCTGCATCCAGTCGCAAAGCTGCCACACCAACAAATGCCCGACCGGCGTCGCCACCCAGGACACCCTGCGCCAGCGCGCGCTGGTTGTTCCGGACAAGGCCCAGCGTGTGTACAACTTCCATCGCAATACACTGAAGGCCCTGGCCGAAATGCTCGCCGCCGCGGGTCTCGACCATCCTTCACAGCTGTCGGCCAAGCATCTGGTGCGACGCATGTCGGCGACCGAGATCAAGTTGTTTTCGCAGTTGCATGTGTTCCTCAAGCCAGGCGAGTTGCTCACCGGGGAAGTGAACGGCGAGTTTTACTCGCGGATGTGGCAGATGGCACGGGCGGATAGTTTTGAGCCTAATGATGCGGCTGCTGCATAGCGTGTGTTTGCGCGCCAATCTCAGCGGTTGGCGCGTCCTCCACGATGAACAAACGAGCCTCACTGCCCCCTTCCCTTAGCGTCAGCACCTGTTTCCAATGTTTCGGAAACAAAGCGTCATGCTCAGGACGAGCAATGCCCGTCACCCACCAGACTCTCCTGGCATTGAGTTTCAGGGTCGAAAAATCATTGAAGAAAATCGAGTGCAGGTGATGGGGAATGAGTGCCCAGCCACCGTATTCGGCGGTTCCCCACAAGGTGCCGGTCGCTGTTTTGAAGACGTATAGCCTCGGCTGGATGCCTGTCGAGTTGTAGTACATGAACGGCAAGTACCAATACAGGTTATCCACAACGATTTCGTCATCCGGATGGGCTTCACGGCCGAGACCGGCGACGACGGCATCCAGCTTCGCGTCTCTGCGAATAGTGGTGCCGTTCATCTCATCCGTTTGTGCGTAAATCGCCGACAGCCCGTGCACTTCCACCAACACAATAAAAACCATGGCGACAGCAGCTAGGACAGCGTGGCGTTGGCTCAATGCGTCCAGTGCGAGCGCGACGATAAGGGGCAACGCAGCGGCGGCGAATACCAGGTACCTGGCATTGAAAACCGGCACGATCAGCGACACCAGAAACACGGTCAGCGCCGGCACAAAGAAATAACTCACCAGCAAGACGCTGAAAGGTCGTTCATTACGTGCTTTGAGCAGTACCGCAGCGGCGCAAACAATGATCAAGACCAAGGGTGTCACGCGCCATAAGTCACTGGTCGAACCCTCCATCACCACCAGTTGCCAAACGAAGGTCAGCACCGTCGGCCAGGTGAGTGGCGGTATCCATTCGAGCCCATCCATTCGCAGCAATTGACTGATGAGAGGCGGTGCCCACGGCAGGTACAACACGACGATTGCACTGTTGGCCAAAATCCACGCACGTACCGATACCGTGCCCTGGACCTTGCGCACTCGCCACCAAAAAAGCCAATGCACCAACACGCACAATGCGGCGAAGTAGTGCGTGTAAAAAGCCGCCGTCATCAGCAGCACGTAAACGACCGGATAACGCTTTTGATCCGGCGCCTTGACCCAGCACACCAGCGCCACAGTCGCCCCCATCAGCCAAAACCCCAGCAAGGTATACATTCGCACTTCCTGGCTGTAGCGCACCGATATCGGCAGCAACGCCAACAACAATGCTGCGATCCATGTCGCCCTTCGCGTCGCCAACAGGCTCATCAATTTAATGCCCAGCAACAGCGTGCCGACATCAGCCAGTGCGCTCAGGGAACGCGCAGACAACACACCATGACCGAACAGCACCATCCAGTAATGCAGCAAGACATAGTAAAGCGGCGGATGAACATCCCGAGCCGTTGTGGCCCAGATGTACGCAGGCGAGCCCTCGGCCAGCAGTATGCTGTAAGCCTCGTCGTACCAGATGACCGGCACGGTGATAGCGTGAAATCTCGCCAACAATGCGATCGCCAGCACCCCCAGCAAACCCGCACCGTCGGCAACCCCGGATGGCAAGCGTTTGAGATAGATCGCAGGAGCGCTCACCGTTTTCACCACGCAAGCGTGGCGATCGGCGTTGGCTCTTTCATCACGATGAAACCGTAGTCACCCAACAGATAGAGGCTGTAGAACTTGTTATCCACCAGCGGTGGATAACCCTGATAACCCATCAGCGTCGCGTTGCGTCGCTCCCGCTCCGCGACCACGTTGGTGATGCCCGCTTTCGGCAGGTTTTCCGCCAGCATGTAGAAGTTGATGTTCAGCAAATAATGCAAAACCGGCATCTGCTTGAACGAGCCTGCAGCCTCCACCAGCCAGTGATCGGAATAACTCACCGACATGTATATGCGCTTGGCCTCGCGCAGTTGCCGATGGGATGCAATGTCATGCCCCAGGGAAAACAACGCGCTGGAGGCAAAGGTGTTCTGCACCGACAGCACGCGGCCATAGGCGTAGGACAGCGAAAGCATGGCCAGCAACGGAACCACCAACAGCAGCGTCAGCCGCTCATGAATACGTGCCAGTGCCAGATGGCTTAAATAGAACAGCAGCACCAACAGCACTGCGAACCCCATCAAGGTTCTGGCGCCTTCATTGAAATCCCGGAAAAACAACACAGCCCCCGACACTAGAAAAATCACGGTCGGCACGGACAGCACACATGCCAGACCCATCAGCACTTTTCTCAACGCCGTGTCCTGGCGTGCCACCACGTTCCGGGCCAGCTGCACGCTGCCCGCGATGGCGCACAACAGCAGCACGGCGAACACCCAGGTGAATCCACCGTGAAACAGCAGCACGACTTTTTCCAGCACGCGACCAATGTTGATTTCCAGTTGCAGCCAGGGTGCCGCCGCCCAGTTCAGGAACAAGACACGGTTCTGATTCATGTACGGATAAGCGGTGACGCTGTAGATCAAGCCGCCGAGCACCACCTGCGCGAGTTTCCAGCCGATCAACTCGCACCATTGCGGCCAGGCCCATTTATCGTTCGCGCCCCTGAGCAATTCGAGGCAACACAGGCCCAGAAACACATTAATACTCACCTGATAGAGCCCCAGCCCCAGGGCAATCAGGAAGGCCGGCACCAGCCATTGCAGGATGCGCGAAGGATGACGAAACGTGATCGCATAGATCACCGCCACCAGGCTCAAGGCATTAGTCGGTCCGTCGTATTGATACGACAGGTTCTGCAGGAAGAACGGGTTGTACCAGAGCGGCAACACCACCAGGCAGCAGGATAGCGTCGGCTGCGGGTAGTAATGAAACGTCAGGCTGGTCAACGCAAAAGTCATGGCCAGGGAGGCGATCAACAGCGGCAACGGAAAGATGTTCGGCGCGGCATCGCTGAAGGTCAGCACGTTGTAGAACAGCTCGGTGAACAACCGCCCCTGCCCCACCCAGTCCGTTCCGGCGGACAGCGAACGCCAGTTGTCATCGATGTAGGGATAGTCGGCGAGGATCAGCGGAATGACATAGATCAGCGTCGCGAGTTGAAAAAACAGCCAGACCCGACGACGGCCGATTTCGCCGCTGAAAAAATCGCCCAGTCTGCCCATGCTAAAGCCCGACCCGGTCTTTGCCGCCGATGACGTCTTTGATCACATACCGGGGCCGATGCTTGGCTTCGATGTAGATGCGACCGACATACTCTCCAAGAATGCCGATGCCGATCAGTTGCACACCGCCCAGAAACAATATGGCCGTCATCAACGAGGGGTAACCGGGGACGCTGTTGCCGAAGAAAATCTTGTCCAGCACCATGTACACCGCATACAGCACCGCGAAGATTGAAATGCCGCCGCCGATGTAAGTCCACAACTGCAAGGGTACGGTGCTGAACGAGGTAATGCCTTCCAGCGCCAGGTTCCACAGCTTCCAGCCATTGAATTTGCTGCGTCCGGCCACCCGCTGGGCCCGCTCGTACTCCACCACCACGGTGGTGAAACCGGCCCACGATAGAACGCCTTTCATGAACAACTGATGCTCGGGGAGTGCGCGAATCACATTGACCACCTTGCGGTCCATGAGGCGGAAATCCCCGACGTTCTCTTCGATACGGGTGTAGGAAATCCTGTTCAGCAGGTGGTAGAACATTGCCGCACTGTGGCGTTTCAAATAACTGTCGCTGGCACGATCCCGGCGCTTGGCGAGTACCACATCGGCACCCTTTTGCCACTCGGCAATCAACCTCGGGATGACGCTGATCGGGTCCTGCAGGTCCACGTCCATGGGGATCACCGCATCGCCGGTGGCGTACTCCAGCCCGGCAAACAACGCCGGCTCCTTGCCGAAGTTGCGCGAGAAATTGATCAGCAATACCTGTTCATCGACCTGAGCCAGCGCTTTGGCCTGCTCAGCCGTCTGGTCGGTACTGCCGTCGTTGATGAACACGATCTCGACTTCATAAGGGTCAAGTTTCAACTCACGACGCACCGCTTGGTGGAACAGACTGATCGCCTGCTCTTCGTTGAATACCGGGACAATCAGCGAAACCTTCACGTTTCACACTCCTGAGAACCGAAGTGTAGATGCTCGCCAGATGCCATCATGGGGAGTTCTGGTGCGCGGACAGTCCGGCAGACCGACGGCCACGCCGTTCTATCCGTTCGCTATAAGCATCTGAGACATTCGGTAATATCCAGCCTTTTGCAATTGCCTGTGAATAACGGCACCCTGCGCGCCGCCAATGTGCGGCGCACCCTCTTTTGCGGCGCCGGCAACTCCTTATCCAACAGCCCGTTCAAGAGCCCGCCTTCATGACGTCTGGACGCGATCACCGAATCGACTTTTTCCGCGGCCTGGCCCTGATCTTTATCTTCTGGGACCACGTGCCGCAGAACCCGCTCGCGCAGTTCACGGTGCGTAACTTCGGCTTCAGCGATGCGGCGGAGATTTTCGTGTTCCTGGCCGGTTACGCGGCCGTGCTGGCCTACGGCAAGATCGCCCGGCGCGACGGGCTCATGGTCGCTACGGTGAAGATCCTGCGACGCGCCTGGGTGCTTTATGTAGTGCACATCTTTTTGCTGGCGCTACTGATGGGCATCGTATTTTTCGCCAACAGCCACGTGGAAACCCGCGATCTGGTGCAGGAAATGGGCTTGCAGTATTTCCTGAGCAATCCGCAGCAGGCGTTGATGGATGAATTGCTGCTGCGCTTCAAACCGAACCTGATGGACCCGTTGCCGCTGTACATTCTGTTGCTGCTCGGCCTGTCGCTGGTACTGCCGATACTGCTGCGCAAGGCTGAATACGTGGTGGGGCTGTCGGTGGTGTTGTACCTGCTGGCGCCATGGTTGCAGTGGAACCTGGCGGGCACCGACGGGGGCGTGTGGTTTTTCAATCCAATGGCCTGGCAGCTGCTGTTTATTCTCGGGGGCGCGGCGGCGATTCACCGGCAAAGGCCTCGGGCGCCGAAACCTCGACCGCTGACTCGACAGCCGGTTTTCATCGCGGCTCTGACCTATCTGGTAATGAGCGGGATGATCGCGCTGTCGTGGAAATGGCCGACCGTGCATGACGCGTTCATGCCCCAATGGCTCGGCGAATGGCTCTATCCGATCAGCAAGACCAACCTCTCACCGGCGCGTCTGCTGCACTTCCTCGCCCTCGCCTACGTCACCGCCAGGTTGTTGCCGGACACGGGCTGGACGCAACACTGGCTGGCGCGACAAAGCTGTCGCATGGGCCGATATTCTCTGGAGGTGTTTTGTTTTGGTGTGTTGCTGGCGCCGTTGGCGGACATGCTCAATGCCTTGGGTGGGAACGTATTGGCGATGCAGCTATTCAGCGCAATGTTGGGGGTCGGATTGATGGCGTTGCTGGGGGTTTGGCTGGATTTCAATAAGCGGTTGAATGTGCCGATACCCGTGGCAGCCGTTTAAATGCAAAAGCCCCGATCATTCTGACCGGGGCTTTTGTATGGCTGGCGTTACAACTTACGAAGCCGAACGCACCGCGCCTTGCGTCACGTTGGTCGGCTGCAACTTGAACATGTAGAACAACACCGTCAGCAGTACCAGGAACGCCGGGCCCACATACAGCGCCACTCGGGTGTCCGGGAAGTACGCCATCAGGCCGACCACCAGCACCAGAAATGCCAGCGCCAGATACGAACTGATCGGGTACAGCCACATGCGGTATTTCAGGCCGGCACGTTCGCTGGCGCTCAGGCCTTTGCGGAACTTGAGCTGGGCCAGCAGGATCATCACCCAGGTCCAGATCGCGCCGAAGGTGGCTATCGCAGTAACCCAGACGAAAACCTTCTCAGGCACCATGTAGTTGAGCAGCACGCCCAGCAACAACGCGCCGATCGACAACAGCAACGCACGACGGGGCACACCGCCGTTCGAGGTTTTGGCGAAACCGGCCGGTGCCTGGCCATTTTGCGCCAGGCTGTAGAGCATGCGCCCGGTGCTGAAGATGCCGCCGTTGCAGGACGACAACGCCGCGGTGATCACCACGAAGTTGATGATGCCAGCGGCGGTCTTGATGCCCAGACGCTCGAAGGTCATCACGAACGGGCTGCCCTGGGTGCCGATGGCGTTCCATGGGTAGATCGACAGAATCACGAACAAGGCGCCGACGTAGAACAGCAGAATCCGCCAGAACACCGAGCCGATCGCATTGGGGATGGTCTTCTGCGGGTTCTTCGCTTCACCGGCGGTCAGGCCGATCATCTCGACGCCGAGGTAGGCGAACATCACCATTTGCAGGGACATCAACACGCCTTGCACGCCGTTGGGCATGAAGCCGCCGTGGGCCCACAGATTGGAAATCCCCAGGGCGACGCCGTCGTTGCCGAAGCCGAACGCGATCACGCCGATACCGCCGACCACCATCGCAATGATGGTGACGATCTTGATCAGGGCGAACCAGAATTCGAACTCACCGAAGGCTTTCACCGCGATCAGGTTGATAGAGCCCATGCTGACCAGCGCGGCGAGTGCCCAGATCCAGCGCGGCACGTCGGGGAACCAGACGCCCATGTACACCGCCACTGCGGTGATTTCCGCGACGCAGGTCACCAGCCACAGGAACCAGTAGTTCCAGCCGGTCAGAAAACCCGCCAAAGGCCCGAGGTAATCCTGGGCATAACGGCTGAACGAGCCGGCGACCGGATTGTGCACGGCCATTTCGCCGAGGGCACGCATGATCACCAGGATCGCCAGACCGCCGATGATGTAGGAGAGCATGATGGCCGGGCCGGCCATTTCGATGGCCTTGGCCGAACCCAGGAACAGGCCGACGCCGATACAGGCACCGAGTGCCATCAGGCGAATATGCCGTTCGCCCAGTTCGCGTTTAAGCGGGCCGCCCTGAGCGGTCTCGCCGTGAGGCAGGTGATTGCCGACTGGCATAGGGGTGCAACCTCGTCTTGTTATTGGATATGACCACTGAGTGTCGAAGCGCCGACCGATAGGCCAGTGCCTGGTGAAACCGGGCCTGTCTTGTGGACAGACACGTCTTGTAGGACAAAACCTCCAAGATCAGCGGGGCGTGCAGTATAAAAAGCTAACGACAGGTGTTTTCACTATATAAAACACAATATTCAGCGATAACTAACGGGTAATTCCCGCAGAACGGAGTGGCATTACCTGGCTTATGCAGGTTTTTTCGCCACTGAAACCGCACGGAGTATTGCACAGCAATGGTGCATCGTCATGCCCCTACCTAGGCAGCATTTACCTCTCCGATGCGTCTAGCTCAACCCTTTCAGACGCCCCCCCCCTTATGGTGAGGGGATTGTTGTGGGCAGGGGGCTTACTGTGATGGGGAGGATTCCTGTGGCGAGGGGGCTTGCCCCCGTTCGGCTGCGCAGCAGTCGTGAACACATGCGGTGTGTCTGAAAAAATCCGGTGTTGCTGGTTTTTGGGACTGCTGCGCAGTCCAGCGGGGGCAAGCCCCCTCGCCACAGGAATCCTCCTCACCAAAGTAAGCCCCCTCACCACAATAGGTTTCTTGCTGTAGTGAATCCTTCGCAGGAATCAGAATCTTCACTCAGCATTTGCAGAACCGAAACAGACAATCGGGCACTAGCGTGGAAGGGTCACCTGACTATTACGCAAGGAAGCAATGGATTGCCTACTCAACCAAACTCTCATCGCCTGCGCTTTGGCAGAGCCTCTGAAAACGGCCGCGCTTACCTCATCACCGCAGTTATTCACGAGCGCCAACCCATATTCTCTGACTGGCGATTGGGGCGTCTGCTTGTCGCAGAACTGCGCCGAGCTCACGATGCGGGTTTAGTGAATTCAATTGCCTGGGTTGTGATGCCCGATCATTTTCATTGGCTAATGCAACTGCAGGGCAACAATCTGGGCAATGTTGTCGGCTCTACCAAGTCACGCTGCACCCTGGCAGTGAACAAAATGAACGGTCGGTGTGGTCCGCTATGGCAAAGCGGCCACCACGACCGGGCAATCCGCGATGGAGAAGAACTCCTGCCATTCGCTCGTTACATTGTTGCCAATCCCTTGCGCGCAGGGTTGGTAGAAAAGATTGGCGATTACCCGTTGTGGGATGCTTGCTGGCTATAAAGCGGGACTCTGTGGCGAGGGGGCTTGCCCCCGTTCGGCTGCGCAGCAGTCGTGAATCCTGTACATGCGGCGTGTCTGAAAAAATCCAGTGTTGCTGATTTTTGGGGACTGCTGCGCAGTCCAACGGGGGCAAGCCCCCTCGCCACAGGCAAGCCCCCTCACCACAGTAAGTCCCTGTCCACAGTAAGCTCCCTTGCCACAGGTAATGATGCGCATCTGATATTTGGTTGTTCACAATTTTTTCACCAATGCCAACCACCGTCTAAGCTTCAAACAAGTCCGATCAATCTGCGTGAATGGATCAGTCGACTATGGGCGCTTTGTGGCAAACCGATTCGAGTGACACTGTGGTTCCGACTGAACGTGTGGATGAAGCGCCTTTACCTGAAAAACCCCGTCGTTCACGGCACGGCTGGGGGGCGTTCTGGTTGCTGCTGCTGATTATCCTGATTGTCCTGGGCCTGGCCGCAGCCAAGGAAATGCGCACCTCCAAGTTCCAAGCCCGGGAAATCAGCAAATATGCCGCCTCGCTGAAATACGAACTGCAACCCGGCCCCAGCGACGCGATTCGCTACCCTGGCGAAGGCCCGTTCGATCAGCGTCTGGGCTACAGCTCCCTGGATGAATTTCTGCCGCGCCTGCTCAAGCGCGATTACGTGATAGCGGCGCAAACCCGCTTTTCGCCTGCGCTGATGAAGTACAGCGACAAGGGCTTTTTCATTCCCTATACCGAGAAAATCCAGGCCGGGCTGTCGATCACCGATTGCCGCGCGGCACCGCTGTACCAGTTCAAGTATCCACAACAGCTCTATTCAAGCTTTGCGGCGATCCCGCCGGTGGTGGTCAACAGCTTGCTGTTCATCGAAAACCGCTTTCTGCTCGATCCGCGCCAGCCCCTGGCCAACCCCGCCGTGGACTGGCCGCGGTTCGGCATGGCCGCGTGGTCCCAGGTGGCCAAGCTGTTGCGCCTGCCCGGCCAATCGGCGGGCGGCAGTACACTGGCGACACAGCTTGAGAAATATCGACACTCACCCGACGGCTTGACGGTGTCGGGCGCGGAAAAAATCCGCCAAATGATTTCCGCCAGCGTGCGGGCCTATCAGACGGGGCCGGAAACCCTCCAGGTACGGCAAAATGTGATTCGCGACTACCTCAACAGTGTTCCGCTGTCGGCAGTGCCGGGCCATGGTGAAGTGCATGGCATGGCCGAAGGTTTGCGTGTGTGGTACGGCGCCGACTTCAACAAGGCCAACGAACGGCTGGCCAGCACCGACACCGATCAGAAAAGCCTGGCGGAGAAAGGCCTGGCCCTGCGTGAAATGCTGTCGCTGATGATTGCTCAACGCCGCCCTTCGCACTACTTGACCAAGGGCCGCGATGAATTGGCCAGCCTGACCGACAGCCATATTCGCCTGCTGTCACAAAATGGCGTGATCGATGCGCCGCTCGCGGCGGCGGCACTGGCCAGCCAAGTGACCTATCGCGACTGGCAGACCCAGCCCACCATCCAACCGATCGAAACCAACAAAGGCATCAGTGTCGCGCGCAGTCGGCTGGGCAGTTTGCTCAACCGTCCGCTGTATGACCTCGACCGCCTCGACCTTTCCGCCACCAGCACCCTGCAAGGCGAGCTGCAAACCCAGGCCACCGCGTACCTCAAGCACCTGGCCGACCCAGCTTATGCAGCGGAAATCGGCCTGATCGGCGAACGCCTGCTCACCCCCACCAGCACCACGCAGGTGCGCTACAGCTTCACCCTGTTCGAACTGACCCCGGATGGTTCGCGGGTACGGGTGCAGACTGACAGCACCGACCAGCCGTTCGACATCAATGAAGGCAGCAAGCTGGAACTGGGCTCCACCGCAAAAATGCGCGTGCTCACCACCTACCTGCAGATCATCTCCGAATTGCACGATCGCTACGCAGGCATGACCGTTGCCGAACTGAAGAAAACCGAAGTCGCCGAACAGGATCGCCTGAGCAGTTGGGCCGTCGAGTACATGATTCAGAACACGGACCGCAGCTTGCCAAAAATGCTCGGCGCCGCCCTGGATCGCAAATATTCCGCCAGCCCCGGCGAGGCCTTTTTCACCGGCGGCGGGCTGCACACGTTCGTTAACTTCCGCAAGGAAGACAACGGCCGCATGCCGACCCTGCGCGATGCCATTCGTGAGTCGATCAACCTGCCGTTCATCCGGCTGATGCGTGATTTGGTGCGTTACAGTACCTACGCGGGCCCCAACAGCAGCGCCGAATTGCTCAAGGACGACCGCGACCCGCGGCGTCAGGAATACCTGGCTCAGTTCGCCGACCGCGAAGGCACCACATTCCTGTTGCGATTCTGGAAGAAGTACCAGAACAAGGACACCCAAACCCGCCTCGAGACCTTTCTCGACAGCATGCACCCGACCCCGATCCGCATGGCCGCCGTACATCGCTATCTGTTCCCGCAGGCCGACCAGGAAAGTTTCAACACCTTCGTACGGTCGCACCTCAAAGGCGCCAAGCTCACGGAAAAACTCACCGACGAACGCCTCGAACGCCTGTACCTGAGTTACGGCCCGGGCACCTACGACCTACCGGATCAAGGTTTCATCGCCAAGGTCCACCCGCTGGATCTGTGGCTGATGGGCTATTTGCTGAACAACCCCGACGCCAAGTTCAGTCAGATCGTCAAAGCCAGCGAATTCGAACGCCAGGAGGTTTACAGCTGGCTGTTCAAAAGCAAACACAAGGGCGCCCGTGACAGCCGTATCCGCACGATGCTGGAGATCGAGGCATTCCTTGATATTCATCAACGCTGGCAGAAAGTCGGCTATCCGTTCGATCACCTGGTGCCCTCGCTGGCCACCGCCATCGGCAGCTCCGGCGACCGCCCCGCGGCGCTGGCAGAGCTGATCGGCACCATCCTCAACGATGGTGTGCGCCTGCCAACGCTGCGTATCGACAGCCTGCATTTCGCAGCCGATACGCCCTATGAAACCCAACTGATCAACAATCCGGTCGTCGGCAAACGCGTGATGCCTTCCGAGGTGGCAACCGCCATGCGCGAGGCCTTGTCGCAAGTGGTGGATGCCGGCACGGCCAAACGCGTGGCAGGCAGTTTCAAACTGGCCGACGGTACCCCGTTGGCCATGGGCGGCAAAACCGGGACCGGCGACAACCGCATCGAAGCCATCGGTCCAGGTGGCCGGATTCTGAGTTCGAAATCGATCAACCGCACTGCAACGTTCGTGTTCTACATCGGCGATAACCATTTCGGCACCTTGACCGCCTACGTGCCGGGGCGCACAGCCGAAGCCTTCAAATTTACTTCGGCGTTGCCGGTGCAAGTGCTCAAGGGCATGGCACCGATTCTGATGCCTTACCTGCAACCGGGGAGTCATACAGGATGCCTGCCTGTTGAAGTCGCCCGACACTGATCACGGGTGGTAATTAATTATTTTCGGCATTGATAATCTCAATGCGTCGGCAAGTATCCACACGTATTCAAGAACAGTAATTCAAACTTTTACTTTGAGCCTTGGGAGTTAGGCTGGTGACTCTCATGGATATTCAAGGTTTTATAAAAACATGTCTGAAATACAAGGAAGTATATTGGGTGATTCATTACCGGAAACTGCCGATTTAAATGGCCGCCATTACGATTTTATCCAAAACCGGATCCACCCCATCTTCAAAAGCGCCTCTTTGCAAAGGGCTCAGGAGCTAAGCCTCACTCAAACGGCAATCGGGCAATGGATAAAGACCGCCACAGACATCGATCACACCCGATTACAAGAGTCCAATATCAAACTCTGGTCCGCTCAAAACAGGGTAGAACGGGCTCTTGAAGAGTTACAAAACATTTATAAATTCGCCGAACCGTTACTGACCGACGCGTTGTTGGAACAATACGGTGTCGACGTTGATGTAAAGACAACCTGCCTGCATCTTTACTTACCCAGAGAACGCCCTTGGTATGTCGTTGACCTCTCAGGCGGTGTGGTGACCCGTACGGTCTCATTGTTGGACGCCGCCCTGCACAACTTCGCGCTGACCGAAACCTGCGAATCGGGCTCGGACTTTATCAGTCAACCCGATGCGCGCGGGCACTTCGACATTCGGCCGATCAAACACAAAATGTCCATCGCACAATTTCAGACCTTATGTCGTGAATTGGACATCGGCGCCCGCTACACCCGATACCTCGAAGAACAGTTGCTGCCCAGTGACGGCCTTGCTCAGGACATGTTGAAACTCAACATCGTCAATTACGAGAAAGCCGCGTTCAAAGCGGCTGCTCAACAGGCGGTGATGACCGATGACATTGACGCCGACGCCCGCGATTTGATCCTGAAGATGCTTGATGGTCAGCGCAACCTCACCCGTAAAGGCCGGGTGATGCACTTCGCTGAATTGTCCATTATGGATAGCCAGTTGACCGGGATCGTACTGATCACACCGGACCTGGGTCGAACCCGCGATGTCGTACCAATATTTGCTTACGTCCCGCAAGACCCGGAGCATCCACTGAAAGAGTACCCGTCGACTATCGCATTCATGAATGAACTGACTCGCCAACTGCGTGATGACGCTGTCATATCGTCTACCGGAATGACTTATCGCCAGTACTTCAGCCGGTTCGTAAACCACTCCGAGCGCGGGCATTTTTTCGGCGGGTTGGCGCAACGCCTGTTCGAGGTTAAATGGCATCAAAAAGAGCCACTGGACCAACGCCCGAGCTGGCGGGAAGAGCCGGTCAGCCCCCCCAATCTACAGTTCAGCACCGCACCTATGCGCGGTGAGTTATGGGAGCACCTCTATCAGCAGAAGCTGAACAAGATCCTCAATGATGCGCGACACATCGCGGTGTCCACCGCCGATACCGATCGCAATGCCCGATGGGCCTGGTGGGAGAACTTCAAGAAAATTGTCTCGGACATCTTCAACGTCGCACTGATGGTCGTCACGCCATTCGTTCCGGGGCTGGGTGAATTGATGATGGTCTACACCGCCTATCAGATGGCCAGCGATGTCGTCGAAGGCATCGTCGACATGACGTTGGGGCTATGGACCGAAGCCGCCGAGCATATCGTCGGCGTGGTGACGGATGCCATTCAACTGGCGGCGTTTGCTGCCGGCGTGAAGATTGGCGAGGTCGCTCGCTTGAAACTATCACCGCTGATCGAAGGCATGAAACCGGTGGCACTGCCCAACGGCCAGCCGCGCTTGTGGCATCCCGACCTCAAGCCCTACGAGCAGCCGGACATCGAGTTACCGGCCGACTCCGTGCCTGACGCATTGGGTCTGCATACCCACGAAGGTCAGAAGATTCTGCTGCTGGACAACAAACATTACGCCGTGCAAAACGACCCGAAAACGGGCACCTATTGTGTCAAACACCCCCATCGCGGCGAGGCCTATTTACCCGAGCTGAAACACAATGGCTTCGGCGCCTGGACACATGAAGCGGAAAACCCGCAAGGTTGGGACCACCCGACACTGATGCGGCGTCTCGGTCACCGCGTCGACGGTTTCAACGATGCGCAGCTGGAGCAGATTCGCATTGCCAGCGGCACCGAAGCGGCTGCATTACGCCAAATGTACGTCGAAAACATCGCACCGCCGCCGTTGCTCACCGACGGTCTTGATCGCGCAGACATCCAGCAGCAAACCGAGCAGGCTATTGATGACATTCGCTACGGACGGCCTATCGATCCCGCTTCTTACTGGTTCGAACCGCTGGCGACTTACCTTGAAGGCTGGCCCTCGGACAAGGCTCTGAAAGTTTACGCAAACACCGACCTGACAGGTCGGTTCCGCACCTACGGTAATGCCCAGGCGAGCGACGAACAGACGCTCGCCACCAGTCTGTCCCGTCTCATGCAGGGTGACCTGCCAAAGCAGCTCATCGAGTTTCTGAGCGAGGAAGAACTTCAAGCGCTGCTCCGCCCGGATGTCGCCAAGGAAGAACAGCTCCAGGCGCTGCGCAATCAACTGGCTGACGAAGCAGACCGCCTCAGGCCCGATATCTTCAATCAGCGCTATCAAGTTGCACAAGCGAGCGCCAACCCGCAGGTCCAACGACTGCGCGACGTGGCTCCAGAGCTACCGACCCGAGCGGCAACGGTACTGCTCAACAGTGCCAGCGGCGCTGAGCTCGAACGCATGACACAGGACAAACGCCTGCCACTGAACCTGAAAAACCAGGCGCGTGAAGCGGCCTTCGAAACCCGGGCCAACCACGCCTATGAAGGTTTCACCGATGAGGCGCGCTGGGTGCCAGAGACTGAGCGACTGGTGCTGAATGCGCTCAGGATTCACACCGACGTATTCGGCGATTTGCGTATCGACGTCCGCCAGGGCACCAACATCGGGCCGCTACGATGCAGCGTCGGAGCAGAAGACGCGTCGCTCATCCGGGTATTGATCAAGGACGCCGGGGCACGGTACGAAGTGTGGGACGCCGGCAACCACAAATTGCACGAAGCCGACGACTTTTACGAATCGGTACTCAACGCTCTGCCGGCCGGCAAACGCCGGCAACTGGGATATCGAACCGGCCAGGGAGCCTTGTTCAGACAATGGGTGCTGGTCAAAACCGAAGCCCCCGCCGAGCGCCGGATCGCGCTGGCTGAGCCGCCGATTCGTCCGGTCGGCGACCCAGACACCTTGCTGCTATTGCGTGGCCCGAGCTTATCCACACAAAGGGCCACCCTGGCGGAACGGGTGCAGGGCATTTACCCGCACTTGAACGAGCGCGAGCTCAGCACCTTTGTCCGCTCACTGGGTGAAGAACCTCAGGCGCGCCAGACCCTCGATCGACTTGACCGCGAACTGTACGATCTTCAAGTCACACTCAACAAATGGCGGCGTCGCCAACCTGAAACCTGGGGCCCGGATCGGGACGGGTTCGTGAGTGGTGGCGGGTTGCACATTTGCAAGCGGCTCATCGCCTGTTTCCAAAGAAAATCGAAGGCTTTTGGCGAGCGCAGCGCCACACTCGAAGGCGGGTATGTGCTAGACCTTTCAACGGAGTTCAACACGCTCGATCTGGAGCTGTGGTGGAGTGAGTTGCCTGATCTCAAGTACTACCTCGACCAGGTCAGTACGCTGAATCTGGACCGCACCGGCTTTTCCAGCAGCGCCACAGGGCTGTTGAAGGATTTTCCTAATCTTCGGCAACTGAGTGCCCGAGGCTGCGGATTGGAAAAGCTGCCGGTAACGATTGGCAAAATGCATTTCCTTCGCACGCTGCGTTTGATGAACAACCGGATCCGGCTAACCCGCTCGGCCGTCGAGCAACTGCGGCATTTGACGCACATGGAAACGCTCAGGCTCGATGACAACCCACAGTTGGGTCTGTTGCCGAACGTCGAACGCATGCCGAAACTGAAGATTCTGAGTTTGAGCAACACCGGCGCAACTGCTTGGCCTGACGGCCTGTTCGCAAAACATCGCCCGCGAGGGTTTTATCTGGACCTGATGCAAAACCCGTTGCGCGACATCCCATCGGTCGTTCCCGGCTCGGACGCCGCGCGCCTCGTGGCACGCACGCGACTGTTTCCGACCGATCTTTCGGACACCAACCAGATTGTCTATATGGACTACCGGAAGTCAGTCGGCATCAGCCCGGATCATCTGTACTTGGCCATCGCCGATCGTGCGATCGATCAGTGGCCCATGTCCGACGATTCCCAATGGTGGAGCGACAAGGCCGCAGGCGTGGGCATCTTCAGGGTCGAAGCCTGGCACGACCTGATGACCGAGCCACACTCTCGAGGGTTCTTCAGCTTGATCCAGAAGCAGACCGAATCGGCCGACTACCGCGCCGGTGGCGAGCGGCGCAAACAACTGAGTGATCGCGTATGGCGAATGATCGAGGCCATCGACCTGGACACGACATTGCGCAAAGAATTGTTCGAGATGGCGACCGCACCGACCACCTGCGCCGACGCCGGTGCCCAGGTATTCAACAATATGGGCATCAAAGTCCTGGTCAGCGAGGCCTATGCCCAGTCGACATCGGCCGCGATCCTGGAAAGCAAGCTGGTGACCCTGGCCAAAGGCGCCGCGCGTCTCGAACGGGTGGATGACATCGCCCGGGCGGATTTCGCCAGCCGAAAAGGTAATCCCGATGAAGTCCAAGTGTTCCTCGCTTACGAGACCGGCCTTACCCAGCGTCTCGGCTTACCCTGGCAATCGGAGAGCATGCTCTATCGACCCGTGGCCGGCGTAAGTGCCGAAATGCTCGATACGGCCTTCGATACCGTGATGTCGATGGAAGACGGCGACGGTTTGATCAATCACATGATCGAGCAGTCGTTCTGGGAAAAATACCTGCATGACATGTATCCCGCGGAGTTCAGGCGCAATGCCCGGACGTATGAAATCAGAACCGATCAATTGGATGAATTGCGCGAGGCCCAGCGTTCCTGGGCGAATTCCAAAGGACGGGTGATAGCGCAAAGACAGGCACTCAAGAAGCGACTGCTGGAGCTTGCCAATCAACTGAACGTCCAGGAAGACCGTGTGCTCACCGATGAAGAAATGACCGACGAGGTCTACGGTGGATTGCTGAATGACATCGGCTACGAGGAAAAACAGCTGAGCAGACGATTGACCCGACAGGCGCTGCTCAACGCCGGGTAACCGCCAGTGCCCTGAAGGAAAACAAACGCCTTCAGGGCATGCTGCGCTTATCCGATATCCGAATCCCAAACCACGGTGAAGTTTCCGGAATATTTGGAGGCCTCACCCGGCTTCAACATGTAGTTCACGTAATAGGGTGCAATCTCGAAATGCAGGATGCCCGGCGCACGCTCCACGTAAAACGCCGGGTTGAATGTTTGCGCGTTCACGTGCCCGACATGCAACGGCCGACGCTTGACCGGTTGCCCGTTGGTATCCGTCAAGCCGTTCGGCAAGCTGATGCTGAGTTGCACCACCGCCGCGCGTTGCGAAACGGGGTCGCGAATCATGCAATCGAACAATCCCGGAATGTTGCACTCCAGATGCATTTTGAAGCGGGTCGATGAAGAGATGTTGAACGTCTGATCACGAAACAACCGGGTCGGTTTACGCCCCTGAGCCAGCCAGGACTGCCAGCCACCTTCCGGGACCAGCTCCACACGATCACCGCCAGGAGGTATATCCACTTTCAAGGTGTGTTCAACCGTCAGGGTGAAGTTGAGGTTGATCAAATCGTCGTCGGGCAACATGACATCACCCATATCAAAATCCTGCTGCGGCCCTACGGTGTAGTTCATGACGCCCCGGTAAGTGCCTGTCGACATTTTCAGCGGATCGGGTGTGACCAGCTCATATGAAAAACCGACATCCTGATAGGCGAACCCAAGCGTCTCGGGAATCGGTTGGTAAGCCCGTTTCGCACAGCTCCCCGCATTGGCCGGCACTCGCCAGAAAAACGCGTAGTAATACGCGCTCCCATAACCCACGCCGCCATAATTGCACGGTGCAGGCGCATTGACCCAGGAGGCGTCCCAAACGCCTCCAGGAAGAGGCTCCTTGATCGTGTACGCCGCCCCTATGCCGTTGACGCGCATTTTTACCGTCTCGGCTTTGCCGGTGCCGTCATGGATGACCGTGACTTCCTTCCAGTACGACGGTGTCCGGAACATCGCGCCTTGACGTTCGGCATGCTCAGGCAGGATAGGCGCGATGGATCTGAATCGAATCGGTAGCGCGATGCTGAAGATGCCATCGGCGCAATAAGCCGGATGATCCTTGCAATACCCCCCTTGCGGGGTCGTGTTCTTGAATTCGTTGTGCATGGGCTTTGCCGGGTCCGGCCGAAACACTGCCGTCAAATCCACAGATACCGCGCCCGCCGACACAGTAAATCCCCCGGTCAATAACAGCGCACTCAACTGGCTCGTTATTCTGATTTTGTCCATGATTCATACAGTCCTTTTGGGTGTTTCCATGCAAAGCCGGTGAGTGCGCATCACGCCCCCGGTAACACCGCATTGAAAATCAGATTGACGCTGCCAAAGTAATTTCCAGGCTTGTAAACGCCGTCGACCGGTGGAAATGGCAAGACCTCCAGCAGGACCCGTTTACCCAACGCCGCTTCGCTCATCGGCAACACTTCGCGGTTATCCAGTTCACTCAACAGAACGCCGTTGAACAGCACTCGCAAGCCAATGTCATGGGCATCGGTGCCGTTCGACAGATAAGGCCGGCCCTCAAGCCTTGCTTCAATCGAGCCGGCCTCATTTTTCACATCGAAGTACTTGCGCAGACTGCCCAGCGTCGACGTCGTGAGATTCCACGGCAGGCGTTGTTCAAGATGAACCCACCCAGGGTCAGAGGGGATCACGTAGAACGCCAGGGTCGGAATCGTCACGAACACCTCGAACGTGCGCACTTCTCTGGCCGCATAGGCCCACGAGCTTGCCAGCAGGGCGACAGCCAACATGGGCATGACAGTCAGTTTCTTGAACATGGTCACCATCCGGGTCAGCCCTTCACGTCGATTTTTTTGCCGCTCTCACCTTCGACCAAGGTGAAGTGGTACTCGCGACCGGCCTGCTTTTCGAACTGAAACGTGCGACCGGCCAGAATGTGATGCTTGGTCGTTGGCTGGCAGTCCTGCTCGTTCTTGATCGAGCAATCCTTGAACTCGTCGATCACCACCACCGTGTTGCCGTTGTTGCGGATCCGGTAGTTGCCCGACTCGTTCTCGATTGCGCTGTCGAAGCGCGTTTCCTTGGGCCGCACGAAAAACACCGCGCCGTAACCTGCCAGCACGGTGACCCCGGCGGACAGGGACTTTTTGTAGTCTTCGCGTTCTTCGCTGGAGACTGCGAACTCGTCTTCCTTCTCCGGTACGACCGGCACGAAACGCACACGGAAGTAGCGCTCTCGGTCGCGCTCACCCATGTACAGCAACCGGGTGCCCTGCATGCCATTGGCCGGCACGATCAGCCGTGCGGGACTGGCCATCAAGCCATCCCGGGCATTGCCGTCGGCCTGGGTCTTGAGCGGCACTTCGCGCGAGGTGCCATCGGTTTCATAGAGGATTTCAAGGATGTTGACCTTGACGAAGGCCGTGCTGTCGCCGCCATTGAATACGCGCTTCAAGTAGGTACTTTTGTCGCCATCCAGATAGTCGTAAACGGTCCCGATATTGATACTCGGTGCCCCGTGCGCCAGTTGCGCGAAAAGATAAAAACCAAACAGTGCCAACAGGTGTTTCATCGTACTGAACCTCGTTGAATTGAATGCTGCAAAGTGCGGCCCGCTAAATGTCTGAATCCCAGATCACCGTCACATTCCCGGAGTACTGCCGTTGTCGCTCGGGCCTTATCATTTGCGCTACTGCGTCGGGAGGAATCTCGAAGTGCAGCGTCCCCGGCCTTCGCTCCACATAGAAAACCGGTTGAAATAATCCAGTACCGCTGCCGTCACGCAGCAGGGGGCGCCGTTCGACAGCGAGGCCATTGGCGTCGCTCAAACCGCGAGGCAGACTGACGCTGACGTTCAGGGGCACGATGTGACCGGACACCGGCTCGCGTAACGAGCAGGTCTTGACGTCCTGGGTGTACTCACACTCCAGATTCATCTTGAAGCGCGAGCTGGCCGAGATGTTGAAGGTCTGGTCGCGGAACAGGCGCGTGGGTTTGCGCCCGTGCTGCAACCAGGCTTGCCAGCCGCCTTGCGGTAACAGCTCGACCCGATTGCCGCCGGGGGGTATCTCGACTTTGAGGGTGTGTTCGACGGTCAGGGTGAAGTCGAGCTGAATGATGTTGTCCGAGGGCGCGACGACATCGCCCAGATCGAAGTCGCCGCCCGGGCCGATCGAATAAACCTGCGTGCCGTGGTAAATGCCCGAGGACATCTTCAGCGGATCCGGCGTGCGCAGTTCGTAAGTAAAGTCCAGAGCCCCGTAACCAAACCCGGGAATGAGGAATTTAGCCTGCTTGCCACACACCGTTTCTTCAGGCGTCAGCCAGAAGAATTGGAAACCGGTGGGACCGTAATAGGTTGTGGTGCCTATAGCCACGCATGGCCCCGGCGCTGTTCGCCAGTCGCTTCCCCACAATGCCGTATGCGCCCCGACATACTCCGGCTCCCCTGTCAGCTCCGTCGCGGCATCGCTGAGCCTGTAAACGCCGCCCATCCCGGCAATGCGCACCTCGACCGTGGCGAGTTCACCGGTCTCGCGGTTCAACACCGTCAACGCTCGCCAGGCGGCTGGCGTCTTGATCATCGCGCCTTTACGCACGTCCTCTTGGTTGGGTTGGATCGCGCCTTGGACTCCAACATTCACGTGAGAACGCAAACTGAATATGCCGTAACTTTTGCAGATGGCGGGGTAAGACCAGCAAAATCCGACATTGCGCGTGGTGTTCTTGAACTCGTTTTTCTGCGGGTTGCTCGGGTCAGGGTTGAAAGTGGCTGTAATCGGAAGCACGACTGCGACGGCCTGGAGGCTTGACACAACCAGGCAGGCCCCTATGAAAAGAGCCACTAACGAACGCCATGGGAAAACAGTCGAAACATTCATTGCAGTATGGACTCCGGAGATTGAGCACTACACATCAACCGGCGCTCTGCGCGGCATCACCAACATCCGCCAACGTGTCTGGAGTGCAGCGCAAATCTCCGATCATCAACACATTGTTTTCTGTACGCCCACGGCTCGGGTCCAGCCGGAACTGGCACAGCAACTGATTGCCGTAGCGCACTTCCAGGGTCGGTGAGCCAGCGTTCATTTCCATGGAAAAGAACCCGTCCACCTCGCTCACCCCGCGACTGGCGTGGTTGATGATGTGATGGCCCTTGAGTGGATTGCCCTGGGGGTCGATCAGGCGACCGAGCACGGTGAGGGTTTGCATCACGCGAATCTGCCGATAGCCCACGCCGCCCTTGTTCAGGTGATAGCTGGAACGGGCCGGTTGAATGGTCGCGGCGGGGACGTCGGTGCCCTCGAAATCGAAACTGACCGAGCTGCTTTTGTAAGCCGTGATCGGCACAAAATTGCGCCCGGGTTTGAGCACCGCACTGCCACCGCTCAAATCGTCGGCGCGCAGGGTAATGTCGTCGATGTCCGATTCGACATCGATGATCATGCCCGCACCACTGCGGTGGTATTGGCTGGTCATGACCATTTTTTGTCCGCCGACGGCCACGGTGCTGTCCAGGTTCAAACCGCCGGTGAGGTCGTTGTTGAACGACGAGCGCTGGATAAACCCGTCACCGTTGGCCAGGTCCGATTGCATCGACGCCATCGCGTTCAAACCGATGCCGTAGGTGTCGGTGATTGCCGTGGCCGAGACGCTCTGCAGCAGGTGATCCTGCAGGTCTTTGCGGTAGGTGAGCGAGGCATTGTTATCGCGCCCGCCATCACGATCGGTGCGGGTGCCGATGCTGCCGGACCACTGCTCTCCCGGGCCGCCCAGCGCGATGTTCACACTCAGGTCGAGGCCGCGATTGCGGTCATTGCCCGAGCTGAAACTGCCCGGACGGTCGAATAACGACAGGCGCCAGTTGGCATCGCTGCCGAACAGTTGAGTGCGTTGGCTCCATCCCAGATCCAGGCCGACGCCTTCGGTGTTGCCCTCGCTGTGGGACACCCGGGCATTGACCGAACTTTTACGGCTGAGTCGATGATTCAACGATAAGGAAGAGTTGCTGGTCTGACCGATAAAGACGTTGCGCTGCCGCACCCGCGTGCCGTCCGGCAGGGTGTCATACAGCCGAGTGGTGTCGAGCCAGCTGCGGTTATGGCTGGCGACGAGGCTGCCGCTGCCATAGGAATACAGTCCCTGCACGTCGAGGCCGGTGCCGTAGTCTTCGGTC
The DNA here is from genome assembly GCF_058798795.1 of Pseudomonas sp. GW822-FHT07A10. Taxonomy (NCBI): domain Bacteria; kingdom Pseudomonadati; phylum Pseudomonadota; class Gammaproteobacteria; order Pseudomonadales; family Pseudomonadaceae; genus Pseudomonas; species Pseudomonas sp. GW822-FHT07A10. Next base: position 103,979 of record NZ_JBXAKV010000004.1, on the reverse strand, counting down.
TTGTAGACGTTGGCGAAAAGGCTGGCGTTGTTGACGATTGCCCAGTCAACCGACGTGCCGTATTGCAGCGAGTCGCGCACCTGCCGCCCTGTCAGGCCGAGGATCACACGCGGGTGCCACAGGAAGTTGAAGGCGGCACCGGCGGTTATGTCGCCGTCGGCCTGCTCTTCCCAGTTGCTGAGCAATTTGGATTCGCGACCGGCGAACAGGTTGTAGCGCCAGCGCTCGTCATGATTGCGCCAATTGTTCGGTTTGTAGACCAGCTCCAGGCTGCTGGAGGTGATCTGGCCGTCTTCGATCAGGCGCACTTCCACTTCATAAATACCGCCAGGTAACGGACGCGTATCGAGGGTCTGCAACCCTGCCGGGACGGCCTGAGTGTTGATCAGCAAACCGTCGCGATATATCTCCACAGAACCCTGTCGATTGGCCGTGACATAGATCGGATAAACCGCCGGTTTCGGATTGTTGATGGCCAGGCTGTCGGAGCTGCCATACATGACGCCCAACGCGGTATCGGGGCTGGCGCCAAATGTACGCGGCTGACGGGTCAGGCCTTCGGAGTTGGGCGTGAAATAGCCCAGGCGCACAAAGTTGCCCTGCAATTCACGCTGGGTGAAAAGCTCATGCACGGCGTGATAAGTCTGGCTGTCGACACCGCCCAGGCGCGACAACTGCATATTGACCGCTTGGGTCCAGTTGCCCAGGCTGCTGCTGGCTTCCAGACCGTAACGACCACCGAGGTCCTGGTTCTGGCCGCCATTGAGGTTCAATTGGTTGCGCACGATCAAGCCAGTGCTGCCGCCTTCGGGCAGGTTGTAATACTGCTGCACCTGATCATCCCGTTCGGCGTTTTCCGTGAGGATCGACACCAGCGAGTTTTCGAGGCTGTAGTGCACGGCCAACAGTTGTTCGGGGCAGTTGGCCTGGCAGGCGCCCAGCGCCACGCCTTGTTTCAGATGGTTGGCCCAGATGTCGCGTTCGCTGGGTTTGATTGTGCTGTCGCTGACATCATTGAAGTCAACCAGGGTGATCCGATCATCGCGGGTCAACACGACCATCGCCTCACCGAGAAACTGTTGATCAAGTTCCACGCGCACCGCCAGCGGTACATCAAAGAAGTGTTCTTCGAAGTCGCTCGGTAAACCCTTGGCTTGCGTAAGCAAACTTCGAGGTGTGTGGCCGTTGTCCGCTGGCGCGGCCAGGGCGGTTGCACAAAAACATAGGGCAAGCGCCGTCGCGATGGGAGTCATCGGGAACATGAACGAAATACTCTGAAGATAAGTGCGTTGAAACCCGATCGACAGGCAGTGGCTACCCATCGACCGGTAAGTGCTAACGAATAAGGCTGAGCCTTAAGCCATAGCTGACTTAGATGCGCGGAACGGCATCGAAGATCACGACTGGATTGGCCGTGTAAAAACCTACCTGACTGTTCCCCGGCAGGGCGGCGGTAATCACCAGATCAGCCCGCATACCCCCGTTGGACGCAGCATCGCTGACCACTTCTTTAGGCATACCGGTCAAGGTTACGCCGTTGAAGGCGTAGGTCAGCTGGATGCTGGTGTGGCCGTTGTTCAGGTGTTGCGGACCACCTTCCACATAAGCATGGACCGAACCGAGGGTGTTGCGGATATCGTAAGCCGCACGCAGCGGGGCCAAGCTCTCGGTTATCACGTTCCAGGCCATTTTTTCATCTTTACCGAAGTCAGGATTCACCGGTTGAGCGTAGAAATCATAGGTGGGGATATTCGCGCTGATGTTGATGGACGAGCGTATTTCTTCCGCAGCGAACGCCATTGAAGAGCTCAGGGCCAGGAGGGTCATCGGAACGGCGACTGCAAACTTCTTGAACATTATTAAGTACCTGTTAATTTCAAAGGATTGGTCCGTGGAAAGCATGAGTCGCCCGTATTACCGTCTTGATATAGAGGCAATCTGGCTCAACTTTCGACGAAGAGAATGATCAACCAATCCGCTGAGAAAGTAAGTACGTAACTTCCGAAGAGCATGTAGTAACAACTACCCACAACCCGGTAGAAAAAACCCGTAAAATCAATATTTAAAACGTCCAACCGACAGAAACATACTACAAACAGTTTTATTAGAAAAAGCACACAGATTAGTTAAATACATTTCCTGTAAGAGAAGGACTACTTAGGCGCAACTATTAAAAATCATTCGCTGTTAGTTACGCACATTTAGATCAAACACTCTAAAACAGCAAGCGACAAAACGACATGTCCCATGCCGCACTGAAGCCCGCCGCGATGCCCCCTCGGGCAACGACCGTTGGTCCTGTTGGCTTGCCCTCTCAATAAGATATATCTTAAGTTGTATCTAAACACGACGAGAGAAAGCAAAAATGAGAGACCATCATTCCCCCCACCGCGAACACGGCGACGGCCGCGACGGCTTCGAAAAACGCCCAGGCCCAGGCCGCGAACGCGGTGGACGCGGACCGCGCGTATTCGCCCCTGGCGACCTGAAATTGCTTCTACTGGCGCTGATCGCCGAGCAGCCCTGCCACGGCTATGACCTGATCCGCCAGATCGAAAGCATGTTCGACGGCGCCTACAGCCCCAGCCCTGGCGTGATCTACCCGACCCTGACCTTCCTTGAAGAAAGCGAATTGATCCTGGGCGACGCCGAGGGTGGTAAAAAACGCTACAGCATCACCGACGCCGGACGTCTGTCATTAAGCGAGCAGGCGATTGCCCTGGACGGTGTGCGCATGCGCATCGAAGTCAGCAAACGCTCATTGCGCGGCCAGGACCGCCCGGCCGAGATCCATGAAGCGGTGCACAACCTGCGTCATGCCTTGCAAATGCACCATGGTCGCTGGAGCCCGGAAGAAATCCTGCGGGTGCGCGACCTGCTCAACAACACGGCCAAAGCCATCGTCGACGGCCCCGCCGTTCAACCCGTTTCGGAGAAAGTCGAATGACCGACGTTATCGTGCCATCCCAAACCATTCACCGTGTCAGCCACGAGATCAAACGCCGTCGTCTACAAGTGCTGCGGGTGGTCGACCTGACGCCGCGCATGCGCAGGATCACCCTGGGTGGCCCGGAACTCGCAGGCTTCGTCAGCCTCGGCACGGATGACCACGTCAAACTGCTGTTCCCGCAAAACGCAGCGGAACAGGCAGCGCTGGAAACCCTGGTGCTCGGCGCCGGTAAGGACAACGGGCCGATGCCCGCAATGCGCGACTACACGCCACGTCGTTACGACCTGGACACGCTGGAACTGGATATCGATTTCGTGCTGCACGGCGACGGCCCTGCCTCAACCTGGGCCGAGCAGGCCAAACCCGGCCAGTTCCTGCACATCGGCGGGCCGCGTGGCTCGATGATCGTGCCGGACATCTTCGACAGCTACCTGCTGATCGGTGACGAAACCGCCCTGCCCGCCATCGCCCGCCGCCTCGAAGGCCTGGCCGCCAATCGGCGTGCACTGGTGATCGTGGAAGTGGAAAACGGCGCCGAACAACAACGCCTGGAAAGCGCCGCGCAAGTCGATGTGATCTGGGTGCTGCGCGAAGGAGGCAGAAACAACCTGCTGACCACCGTGCAACAGATCAAAGTGCCCGCCGGCAATCTGTACGCGTGGGTGGCGACCGAGACCAAGGTGTCGCGGCAGATTCGCCGGGTATTGCTCGATGAGCATGGGCTGGACGAGCAGTTTGTGAAGGCTGTCGGCTACTGGCGGCTGGAGGACAGCGACGAGGAATAAACGCTGTGCATGCTTTCTGTGGCGAGGGGGCTTGCCCCCGTTGCGTCGCGCAGCGGCGCTAAAACCTGCAACGGAGTTTTAACCGGCACAGCGTATTTGCTGATTTTGCGACTGCTTCGCAGCCGAACGGGGGCAAGCCCCCTCGCCACAAAAGCTCCCTCGCCACAGTCAGTGTTCACTTGCGATCCGTGCGCCACCGATCCAACCCGATCACCAGCAGTGAAATCAGCACAAACCCCGCCAACAATCCCCCGGCATTCACGAACACCTGTGGATAACCCAGTTTGTCGACATCAATGAACGGATAGGGATAAGTCGCCAGCAGATGCCCACGCCAAAGCACATAGCCGAAGTACACCAGCGGATAAATCACCCACAACGCAATGTGCCGCAGCCGCAACGTCCCCTTGGGTACACAAAACCACCAATAAACCAGGAACAGCAGCGGCATGACGTCATGCATCAACTCATCGGCCAGCCATTGCCAGCCTTCGGGATGCCATAAATGGCGCAACAACAGGCTGTATGCCACGCCGACCACGGCGATACTCACCGCAATGGCACTGCTCACCCACGGCTGCAAAAACCAGCGTCGCGCCGCTGACTCGCGGGACGTCAGTTCGCAGGTCAGCACCACCGCCACCAGCGTGTTGGTCAGCACGGTGAAAAAGCTGAAAAAACTCACCAGCCCACCCAGCAGACTGGCCGCGATACTCCAGCGGGCATAGAGAATCAGGTACATCTGAATGCTCAAGCCAGCCCAGCCCAGAATCGCCGCCACGGCCACACAACGACGCCTCGCGGTCGAGGATTTGACCATGCTCAGACCGGGCGCTTGGTGCGCATCAGCTTCACGTACAGACGCTCGACCTTCTCCCGCGCCCACGGAGTTTTGCGCAGGAATGTCAGGCTCGACTTGATGCTCGGATCGCTCTTGAAGCAGCGGATATCGATACGCTCGGCCAGCCCCGACCATTCGTAGTGCGCAACCAGGGCGTTGAGGATTTGCTCCAGCGTCACGCCGTGCAGGGGATCAGGGTTGTGTTCGGTCATGCCGGGCCTTCGAACGATGAAAGGATGGGAAGCCGCGCACCTTAACGGAGGCTTTCGTCCGGTGGAAGGGCTCCGGACAGAGGCATTCGTCAGAGGCTGAATTAACTGTAGGCGAGTTGGCCATCATCCGAGGGACAAACGTCAGGAGATAGCGCCCGGCTCAGTAATAACGACGCGGATCCGAATCGATCAGGCTGGCCAGCTTGGTCAGGGCAAACCGCAATTCGTCCTGGCTGGTGGGCGACATCAACACCAGTCGCACGCAGCGCGTAATGCCGCTACGTTCGGCCTGGAACTGGGTACCGCTGAGGACCAGCACACCGTTGGCACGGGCCAGCATGGTGAATTCGTCGCTGGTCCAGGGTTCGGGCAATGTCAACCAGACGTGGTAGGCATACGGCTGAGTCTTGAGCTCGAAATTGGCGAAGATTTCCTGAGCGATCGCCTGCCGCCCGGCGGCTTCGTTGCGCTGAATACGGATCAGCTTTTTATCCAGCCCCTCGGTGATCACATTGCTGGCCAACTGAGCGGTCAATGGCGACGGCATCCAGACGCTGCTGCGCACCATGGAGGTCAGGCGCGACAGCAGTTTCGGCGGGCTGTAGAGATAGCCAATCCGCAAGGCCGGCATGACCGACTTCGACAGACTGGTCAGGTACACCGAACGATCCGGGGCAAACGCCGACAACGGTTTGATCGACGGGTCGGTGGCCAGAAAACCGTAAATGTCATCGTCCAGGATGATGAAGTCGAACTCCTCGGCCAATGCCGCGATTTGTGCCCGACGTTTTTGCGACATGATCGCGGCCGTCGGGTTCTGACAGGTCGCCACACAGACAAGCATCGCCGGTTTCTCACGCAGGCACAGTTCGCGCAGCGCTTCGGGAATGATCCCTTCATCGTCCATTGGCACGCCACGCAGGCGTCGTTCCAGTCCATGGGCAAGGGAAATGATGCCGGGGTAGCAGAGTTCCTCGCAGAGCACCAGATCACCGGCGTTGGTCAGCGCACTCATTGCGACCATCAAACCATGCTGTGCGCCGGCGGTGATCACCACCTGCTGCCATTGCGCATCGGGCAACGATTGGCGCAGCCATTGCGCGCCCGCCTCGCGATGAGCCGGATGTCCGCCATCGGGGGCGTAATCGAGGGCATCGGCAAAATCCGTGCTTTTGGCCATGCCCACCAAGGCTCCGCGCAACCAGTATTCCAGGGTTTCGCTGTAAGGCTTGATGATCGAAAGGTCCAGTAACTCAGACTGCCCAAGATTCAGCGAGACGGCACTGTTGCTGGCCGGCAGTTCCAACTGTTTCTGGTTGAGCACATAAGTGCCGCGCCCTACTTCCCCCTGCACCAGACGCCGCCGATGGGCTTCGCTGTAGGCACGGCTGATGGTACCGGGCGTGACATTCAGCGTGGTGGCCAGCTCCCGCAGGGTCGGCAGACGATCACCTTCGTTCAACACGCCGTTGCTGATATCGCGCGCCAACGCGTCGGCAATCGACAAATACATCGGCTGGTTGAACTCGCTTAGCTGAGGAACCCACATGAATGACCGCTACCATCGTAGAAATGATGAATATCCGAGCATATCACAGGGTGGTCAGGCAACTAATAAATGGACTCAATCAATAAATTGAGTCGATTGACTCGGCGAATGAATCGAAAAGTATCTTTCACGAAAAATATTTTAAAAACACAAAATATATTTATAAATCAATTAGTTATTAAAATTAAATTCGACAAAATACACCTTGATAACAAAAAAGCATCTCGCAACAACCTACTCATCTATTGAATCAACTCAATTCATTCAAATACACTCATCTCGAATCGAAGCAATCGACTCAATCTCAATTCTGAATCACCGCGTGCCCGCCACGCCAAGTCGAGACATCATGGACACTCTCAGAAAGGATCTATCCCTGTCAGCGGTCATTGCAGGCTTCATCGCCGTGATCATTTCCTATGCCGGCCCGCTGATCATCGTGTTTCAGGCCGCCCGGGAAGCGCACCTGCCCAACGATCAAGTGTCGTCCTGGATCTGGGCCATATCCATCGGCAGCGGCATTACCGGTCTGTTATTGAGCTGGCGTTTGAGGATTCCGGTGATTACGGCATGGTCGACACCGGGTGCGGCGTTGCTGGTGTCGATGCTGCCCACGGTCTCCCTGCCCGAGGCCATCGGCGCCTATGTGGTGGCTTCGGTGATTATCGCGGTGGTCGGCTTGTCCGGCGCGTTCGACAAACTGATGAGTCGCCTGCCCAAAGCCATCGCCGCCGCCATGCTCGCCGGCATCCTGTTTCGTTTCGGCGCCGAACTGTTCACCTCGATCAAGCTGCAGCCGAGCCTGGTGCTGTCAATGATCGCGGCGTACCTGCTGTTTAAGCGCTTTTCACCGCGCTACGCCATCCTGTCGGTATTGATTGTCGGCTGCGCCGTGGCCGCCTCGTTCGGTGCACTCAACACCGGTTCGATCACCATCGATCTCGCTCACCCGATCTTCATCGCCCCGCAGTGGAGCTGGCACGCGATCATCAATATCGGCCTGCCGCTAGCCCTCGTCACCCTGACCGGGCAGTACGTGCCGGGCATGGCGGTGTTGCGCACCTCGGGCTACAACACGCCTGCGCGCTCGATTATTTCGGTCACGGCCATCGGCTCGATTTTGATGGCGCCATTCGGCTCCCATGGCTTAAACCTGGCGGCCATCACCGCCGCTATCTGCACCGGCCGCGAAGCCCATGAGGATCGCGACAAGCGCTACATCGCCGGGATCGCCTGCGGGGTGTTCTACATTCTGATGGGCATCTTTGGCGCGACCCTCGCTTCGGTATTTTCTGCCTTGCCCAAAGAGCTGATCGCCTCCCTCGCCGGCCTGGCCCTGTTCGGGGCGATCAGCGCCGGGCTGACCGGCGCCATGGCTGACGAGAAACAACGTGAAGCGGCGCTGATCACCTTCCTGGTCACCGCCTCGGGCATGAGCTTCCTGGGGCTGGCCGCTGCATTCTGGGGGCTGATCTTCGGGCTCGTGGCACATTTCGTACTGACCTACACCCGGGAAAGCAAAGCCGGCACCGTCGCCGAGGGCAGCCGACCATGACCGTTCGTTACGACTTCACGGGCAGGGTCTGAAAGACACGTCCATTTTTCTTTCCGACACCAGCAAATGCCAGTCACGGGTGCTGCCGTATCACGCGCCAGCCCCTTGGCTGAGGCACTTATTTAAAGGAATGCCCTCCATGAGCCTGCAGAATCTAGACCCCACCCTCGCTCGCCTGATCGGTCGCGAACGCAATCGCCAGGAAACCCACCTGGAGTTGATCGCCTCGGAAAACTACGTCAGCGAAGAAGTGCTGGAAGCCCAAGGTTCGGTGCTGACCAACAAGTACGCCGAAGGCTACCCGGGCAAGCGCTATTACGGTGGCTGTAAAGTGGTCGACGAGATTGAAAGCCTCGCCATCGAACGTGCCTGCAAACTGTTTGGTAGCGAATACGCCAACGTCCAGCCGCACTCCGGCTCCCAGGCCAACCAGGCCGTGTTTCTCGCTGTGCTCAACCCTGGCGACACGATTCTGGGAATGTCCCTGGCCGATGGCGGCCACTTGACCCATGGCGCCTCGGTAAACTTCTCCGGCAAGTTCTACACCGCCTATTCTTACGGCCTGGAAAAAACCAGCGAAACCCTCGACTACGCCGAGATGGAAGCCCTGGCCCGGGAACACCGGCCGAAAATGATCATTGCCGGTGCCTCGGCGTATTCCAGGACCATCGACTTCCAGCGTTTTCGCAACATCTGCGATGAAATCGGGGCGTACCTGATGGTCGACATGGCGCACTACGCCGGACTCATCGCAGCCGGCCTGTACCCCTCGCCGGTTGGCATTGCCGACTTCGTCACCTCGACCACTCATAAAACGCTGCGCGGCCCACGGGGCGGTCTGATCCTGGCCAAACGCGAACATGCGGCGTTGCTCGACAAGACGATATTCCCGGTCTATCAGGGTGGACCTCTGATGCACGTCATCGCCGCCAAGGCCGTAGCGTTCAACGAAGCCCTCGGTGATGACTTCAAGCACTATCAGCAACGCGTCATCGACAACGCCAGGACCATGGCGGATATCCTTACTCGACGCGGCCTGCGGGTGGTGTCAGGGGGCACCGACTGCCACATGTTCCTGCTCGATCTGCGCGCCAAGAACATCACCGGAAAAGATGCCGAGGCGTTGCTCGAGAGCGCCCACATCACCTTGAACAAGAACGCGATCCCCGACGATCCGCAAAAACCTGCAATCACCAGCGGCATCCGCATTGGCACACCCGCCCTGACCACGCGGGGCTTCGGTGAAGCCGAATGCGCCGAAGTGGCCAACCTGATTGCCGACCTGCTTGAGCAACCGACCAATGCGGCGCTGCTGGACAATGTCCGTCGACGGGTGATGCATTTGTGTGAATGCTTCCCGGTCTATCTGTTGAATTAACGGCCCTGAAACATAGCGAGGCGGACTATTCAGTCCGCCTTTTTTTTGCGCCACCTGGCACTGCGGCGACCGGTCGCAGCCGACTGTTACCAAATCCGAAATGATCCATGTCAGTAAAAGCCCTTTCTCAATGTGTTACAGAACATTATCCTTACGCCCGTCCAGCTGAAACGCTTCTCCCCTGCTGCATTCCTGCTGCGTTCAGCGCATCCCCTTTAGAAAAAGATCAAGAATTCCTTCTCTATGCCTGATTTTCAAACTCCGCGAGACAGCGCTGTCTCACCCGCTGTGTCCAGCCGAAAAGCCCTGAAGCTGATCAGCGGGTTCACCGCGCTGGGCCTTGCCACTTGCACCCAGGCCGCGCCAGCCTTCGATAGCGACTCGCCATGGATGCTGGGTGACTGGAACGGCACTCGCACCGAACTTTCGGAAAAAGGCTACGACTTCAAAGTCGATTACACCGGTGAAATGGGCAGCAACCTGCACGGCGGCTACGACCATGACCGTACCGCACGCTACAGCGATCAGTTTGCCTTGGGCACTCACCTGGACTTGCAGAAGATTCTGGGTTGGGACGACGCTGAATTTCAGCTGACCATCACCGAACGCAACGGCAACAACATCAGCAACGACCGGATCAACGACCCGCGGGTCGGCGGTTTCACCTCGGCGCAAGAAGTCTGGGGCCGTGGCCAGACCTGGCGCCTGACGCAGATGTGGTATCAGCAGAAATTCTTCGACCAGAAGCTCGACATCAAGGTCGGCCGCTTTGGCGAGGGTGAAGACTTCAACAGCTTCCCCTGCGACTTCCAGAACCTGGCGTTCTGCGGCTCCCAGGTCGGTAACTGGGTCGGTGGCATCTGGTACAACTGGCCGGTCAGCCAGTGGGCCATGCGCGTCAAATATCACCTAACGCCAGAGCTCTACGCGCAAGTCGGGGCTTACGAGCAAAACCCGTCCAATCTGGATCGTGACAACGGTTTCAAGCTCAGCGGCAGCGGCACTCAGGGCGCAATCCTGCCGGTCGAACTGGTCTGGACCCCGAAGCTCAATGGCCTGCCGGGTGAATACCGCGCTGGTTACTACTACAGCAGCGCCAAGGCCAGCGACGTCTATAAGGACAGCAATGGCCAGCCGGCCGCCCTGAGCGGCGAGGCTTACCGCAGTGCATCGAGCAAGCATGGCGTATGGCTCGGTATTCAGCAGCAACTGACCAGCCGCGCCAGCGACAATTCACGCGGCCTGAGTGTGTTCGCCAACGCCACGATGCACGACAAGAAGACCAACGCCATCGACAACTATGTCCAGGCCGGCGTCGTCTACAAAGGCCTGTTCGATGCCCGCGCCAAGGACGATATCGGCTTCGCGCTGGCCCGTGTCCACGTCAACCCGGCCTACCGCAAGAACGCCGAGGCCACCAACCAGGCCCGCGCCGTCCAGGACTTCGACGATCCGTCGTTCCTGCCCCCGCAAGACACCGAATACAGCAGCGAGCTCTATTACGGCGTGCACGTCACCAACTGGCTGACCGTGCGCCCGAACCTGCAATACATCCGCCACCCCGGTGGCGTGGACAAGGTCGATGACGCGCTGATTGGCGGGATCAAGATCCAGTCATCGTTCTGATTAAACGCATAAAACCTGTGGGAGCGGGCAAGCCTGCTCCCACAGGGACCGCATCAACCAAACACTTTTTCGATGAACCATGCCCGCGCCAGATCGTCATCTACAGTGAACTTGCGCGGGACTACTTAAAACGTCACGGAGAACCACACTATGAGCACTGATGGTGCTTTGAGTCGAAGCCGTTTATTGCCGACCCTGCTCGGCATTCTGCTTCTACTAATGGGCCTGGCCTTGCTGGCCGGGGGGATCAAGCTGAGCATGCTCGGCGGCTCGCTGTATTACCTGCTGGCCGGTATCGGCCTGATGGTGGCCGGTGGGCTGCTGCTGGCCGACCGTTATGCGGCGCTGAGCGTGTACGCGGTGGTGCTGTTCGCCAGTACCGTCTGGGCACTGTGGGAAGTCGGTCTGGACTGGTGGCAACTGGTGCCACGTCTGGCGCTGCTCTTTACCCTCGGCATCGTCATGCTGCTGCCATGGTTTCGTCGCCCGTTGCGTCGCGGCGACTTCAACCCGGTCGGCACCGGTGTGCTGAGTGCCGCCGTGGTCATCGCCGGTGTCGCCGCGCTAGCCAGCCTGTTCACCAACCCTGGTGAAATCAAAGGCCAACTGGACCGTGACGCCGTGCCTGGCATGAGCAACACCGCCCCGGCCATGCCGGATGGCGACTGGAACTCCTACGGCCGCAGTGCCCATGGCGATCGCTACTCGCCACTGGCGCAAATCACCCCGCAGAACGTCAGCAAACTGGTTCCCGCCTGGACTTTCCGCACCGGAGACCTGCCTGGCCCGAACGATCCAGGTGAAACCACCGCCGAAAACACCCCGCTCAAAGCCAACGGCATGCTCTATGTCTGCACGCCGCACAGCCAGGTGATCGCGCTGGACCCGGACACTGGCAAGGAAATCTGGCGTTTCGATCCGAAGCTCTCCACGCAGAACGCGGCGAACTTCAAGGGTTGGGCGCACATGACCTGCCGTGGCGTGACCTATCACGATGATGCCGCCTACGCGACCGAGCAGAGCCCGACCGGCACTGCCAACGCGCCAGTGACCAGCGTCTGCCCGCGCCGGATCTTCCTGCCGACCGCCGACACCCGGCTGATCGCCCTGAATGCCGACACTGGCAAAATGTGCGAAGACTTCGGTAACGGTGGCCAGGTCGACCTGACCGCCAACATCGGCGGCTTCACCCCTGGTGGTTACTACTCCACTTCGCCACCGGCGGTCACCAAAGACCTGGTGGTGATTGGCGGCCACGTCACCGACAACGTTTCCACCGACGAGCCAAGCGGCGTGATCCGCGCGTTCTACGTGCACACCGGCAAACTGGTGTGGAACTGGGACAGCGGCAATCCGGACGACACCACGCCGATTGCCGAAGGCAAGGTCTACACCCGCAACTCGCCGAACATGTGGTCCATGTTCGCCGTCGACGAAAAACTCGGCATGCTGTACCTGCCGATGGGCAACCAGACCCCGGATCAGTTCGGTGGCGCGCGTACCCCTGAATCGGAACTGCATTCCGCCGGCCTGACCGCGCTGGACATCGCCACCGGCAAAGTGCGCTGGCACTTCCAGTTCACTCACCATGACCTGTGGGACATGGACGTCGGTGGCCAGCCAACCCTGATGGACCTGAAAACCGCAGACGGTGTGAAACCGGCGGTGCTCGCGTCCACCAAGCAAGGCAGCATCTACGTGCTGGACCGCAGCAACGGCCAACCGATCGTGCCGATCAATGAAATCCCGGTGCCGCAAGGCGCGGTGGAAGGCGACCACACTTCGCCGACCCAACCGATGTCCGACCTGAACTTCGTGCCGCCGACCCTCAAGGAACGCGACATGTGGGGCGTGACCCCGTTCGATCAGATGCTGTGCCGGATCGACTTCAAATCCCTGCGTTACGACGGCATGTTCACGCCGCCGTCGCTGCAAGGCTCGATCGTTTATCCGGGTAACTTCGGCGTGTTCGACTGGGGCGGCATGTCGGTTGACCCGGTGCGTCAGATTGCTTTCGTGAACCCGAGCTACATGGCGTTCAAATCGAAACTGATCCCGGCCGCCGAAATCGCCAAACAAGGCCCTCGCGTCAGCGAAACCCAAGGCGTACAGCCCAACAAAGGCGCGCCATACGGCGTGATCCTCGAAGCCCTGCTGTCGCCAATGGGCCTGCCATGCCAGGCACCGGCGTGGGGTTACGTGGCGGCGGTCGACCTGACCACCCACAAAACCATCTGGAAGCACAAGAACGGCACCGTGCGCGACAGCTCGCCGGTTCCGATCCCTCTGAGCATGGGCGTACCGAGCCTGGGCGGGACCTTCACCACTGCCGGTGGCGTGGCCTTCCTGAGCGGCACCCTCGACCAGTACCTGCGCGCCTACGACGTGAAAAACGGCAAGCAGCTGTGGGAAGGCCGCCTGCCGGCCGGCGCGCAAACCACACCGATGACCTACACCGGTAAGGACGGCAAGCAATACGTGCTCGTTGTTGCGGGTGGTCACGGCTCGCTGGGCACCAAGCAAGGTGACTATGTGATTGCGTACAAACTGTCGGAATAAGCGGTAGCGGCAGTTGAAACAAAGGCGACGCCCTGTGAGGGGCGTCGCCTTTTTTTGTGGGCGCTGCAATCCCCGCCATCCCCAAAATCCCTGTAGGAGCGAACTGTGGCGAGGGGGCTTGCCCCCGTTGGGCTACGAAGTAGTCCCAAAATCACTGATGTACCAAAGATCTGGTGAGTGCTACGCACTCAAACGGGGGCAAGCCCCCTCGCCACAGTTCGCTCCTACAGTTGATTGTGGTCGTCAGAGATATCCACGCAGGTCCTACAGATGTGGTGTTTTTTTTGAGAACTTTCCGACAGGTTTTGACGGTTGTCGCTCGGAAGAGCGGTGGATAGGCTTTGGGGGTCGCTGCAAATCAGCGACCGGGCGTCGCGGCCTGAATTAGCTTACTTGGTGCATAATCACCGGCCCCAATCGACGTTCCTGTCGTTTGGTCTCATGGTGGCTGTGCGCGGGATACCTCCGGGTATGCCGAGTTTCCAAGTAGCTCGGTCCGCGAACCTGCGTACAGCTGCCACCCTCCATCGCGTCGCGGCGATCAGTGGCAGCTCCATTACTTACTTGGAGTGTCACCATGTTCAAAGCCACACCGAATCCGCCTGAAACCGACGACGTTTCGCCCTACGAATCTCTCGACTCGAAAAAACTCCACGAAGCCGCTGACCGCGCGCTCGACCACTACCTCAAACCCACTCCGAAAAAACCAGAAGGTCGCAAGCCAAGCAGGATGTTCATGGTTGCGCCGGACATGGACAACGAAAGTCTGCTCGCTCATGTCTGCGAATCACTGGCCTCAGCCAGCGTCATGACCAGCGACATTGCCGCGTATGTCGACGCCCCACAGCGGCATACGCTCCTGGCGATTCAGCAGGTCATCATGTTGGCCGAGCTGGCGGTGAATCGGGTGCTGGATAACGTCGACGTACCGAAGCCTGCGCCACACAGCTGACCCGTTGTAGGAGCGAGGCCGTGGCGAGGGGGCTTGCCCCCGTTTGAGTGCGTAGCACTCACAAGATCTTTGGGACATCAGAGATTTTGGGGCTGCTTCGCAGCCCAACGGGGGCAAGCCCCCTCACCACAGGCTTGGTCCTACAGTAGTGCGGGGCCCTTTGGAGATCCAAGACCTGTCAAAACCCTGAACACACACTCTGAAATAGCCAGGGCCATTGAAACCACCCCCCACCTGCCCCATCTAAGATCCATACCCTATTGCGCAGGTGCCCCATGACCGACCAGCAAGAATTCCCCGAAGACCCGAGCGAATACGCAGAAACAGACAACGCCGAACACCATGCACCCGGCAAAGGCCTTACCCTGCCTGGCCAGAACCTGCCGGACAAGGTCTACATCATCCCGATCCACAACCGGCCTTTCTTCCCGGCGCAAGTGCTGCCGGTGATCGTCAACGAAGAGCCGTGGGCCGAGACTCTCGAACTGGTGAGCCAGTCCGACCACCATTCCCTGGCCCTGTTCTTCATGGACGCCCCCCAGGACAACCCGCGCCATTTCGACACCAAAGCCCTGCCGGAATACGGCACGCTGGTCAAAGTCCATCACGCCAGCCGCGAAAACGGCAAACTGCAATTCGTCGCCCAGGGCCTGACCCGGGTGCGCATCAAAACCTGGCTCAAGCACCATCGCCCACCGTACCTGGTGGAAGTCGAATACCCGCACCAGCCCACCGAGCCGACCGACGAGGTCAAGGCCTACGGCATGGCGCTGATCAATGCGATCAAGGAGCTGCTGCCGCTGAACCCGCTGTACAGCGAAGAGTTGAAAAACTACCTCAACCGCTTCAGCCCCAACGATCCGTCACCCCTGACCGACTTCGCCGCCGCCCTGACCTCGGCCACGGGCAGCGAGTTGCAAGAAGTGCTCGACTGCGTGCCGATGCTCAAGCGCATGGAAAAAGTCCTGCCGATGCTGCGCAAGGAAGTCGAAGTCGCGCGCTTGCAGAAAGAGATTTCCGCTGAAGTTAACCGCAAGATTGGCGAACATCAGCGCGAGTTTTTCCTCAAGGAACAACTCAAGGTCATCCAGCAAGAGCTGGGGCTGACCAAGGACGATCGCAGCGCCGACATCGAACAGTTCGAGCAACGCCTGACGGGCAAGGTGTTGTCGCCCCAGGCGCAGAAACGCATCGTTGAGGAAATGAACAAACTGTCGATCCTCGAAACCGGATCGCCGGAATACGCAGTGACCCGCAACTACCTCGATTGGGCGACTTCGGTGCCGTGGGGCGTGTACGGCGAGGACAAACTCGACCTCAAGCATGCGCGCAAGGTGCTGGACAAACACCACGCCGGCCTCGACGACATCAAGGATCGCATCCTCGAGTTCCTCGCAGTCGGTGCCTATAAAGGCGAGATCAGCGGCTCCATCGTCTTGCTGGTGGGCCCGCCGGGCGTGGGCAAGACCAGCGTCGGTAAATCCATCGCCGAATCCCTGGGGCGGCCGTTCTATCGCTTCAGCCTCGGCGGCATGCGCGACGAAGCCGAGATCAAGGGCCATCGCCGTACCTACATCGGCGCACAACCGGGCAAACTCGTCCAGGCGTTGAAAGACGTCGAAGTGATGAACCCGGTGATCATGCTCGACGAGATCGACAAGATGGGCCAGAGCTACCAGGGCGACCCTGCCTCGGCGCTGCTGGAAACCCTCGACCCGGAACAGAACGTCGAATTCCTCGACCATTATCTGGACTTGCGCCTGGACCTGTCGAAAGTGCTATTCGTCTGCACCGCCAACACCCTGGACTCGATCCCCGGTCCATTGCTGGACCGGATGGAAGTGATTCGCCTGTCGGGTTACATCACCGAAGAAAAAGTCGCCATCGCCAAGCGTCACCTGTGGCCGAAACAGCTGGAAAAGGCTGGCGTACCCAAAGGCAACTTGAGCATTAGCGACACTGCATTGAGGGCCTTGATCGACGGCTATGCCCGTGAGGCCGGAGTCCGTCAGCTAGAGAAAAACCTCGGCAAACTGGTGCGCAAAGCGGTGATGAAACTGCTCGACGAACCGAAAGCCGTCATCAAACTCGGCCCCAAAGACCTGGAAGCCTCACTCGGCCGCCCGGTGTTCCGCAACGAGCAAGTGCTGTCCGGCGTCGGCGTGATCACCGGGCTGGCCTGGACCAGCATGGGCGGCGCGACCCTGCCGATCGAAGCCACGCGCATCCACACCCTCAACCGAGGCTTCAAACTCACCGGGCAACTGGGGGACGTGATGAAAGAGTCGGCGGAAATCGCCTACAGCTACGTCAGCTCCCATCTGAAGCAATTCGGCGGTGACCCGACATTCTTCGATGAAGCCTTCGTCCACCTCCACGTACCGGAAGGCGCAACACCGAAAGACGGCCCGAGCGCCGGCGTGACCATGGCCAGCGCCCTGCTCTCCCTCGCCCGCAACCAGCCACCGAAAAAAGGCGTGGCCATGACCGGTGAACTGACACTGACCGGGCATGTACTGCCGATTGGCGGTGTGCGCGAGAAAGTCATCGCGGCGCGTCGGCAGAAGATCAATGAACTGATTTTGCCGGAGCCGAACCGCGGTAACTTCGAGGAGTTGCCGGACTACCTGAAGGAAGGCATTACCGTGCACTTTGCCAAGCGCTTTGCGGATGTGGCGAAGATATTGTTCTGAGCCGTAACCTGATCGTTTCCATGTGTTGGGAATAATCAGACACAACAAAAAGCCCGCTGACCTTTTAATGGGTCAGCGGGCTTTTCATTTATGTCATCTACAAGGGAATGCGGTGAACCAAACCACGAGGTCGAGGCCGCCAGGATCAAACCGGTTCTTTTTTCACTCTGAACCAAGCCGCATACAACGCCGGCAAGAACAGCAACGTCAACGCCGTCGCCACAATCAGCCCGCCCATGATCGCCACCGCCATCGGCCCGAAAAACACACTGCGCGATAATGGAATCATCGCCAGCACCGCCGCCAGCGCGGTCAACACAATCGGCCGGAAACGTCGCACCGTCGCCTCGATGATCGCCTGCCAGGGCTTGAGCCCGGCAGCGATGTCCTGCTCGATCTGATCCACCAGAATCACCGAGTTACGCATGATCATCCCGGACAGCGCGATGGTCCCGAGCATGGCGACGAAACCGAACGGCTGACGGAACACCATCAGAAACAACGTCACCCCGATCAACCCCAGCGGCGCTGTCAGAAACACCATGGCAGTGCGTGAGAAACTGCGCAGTTGCAGCATCAGCAACGTCAGCACCACCACGATGAACAGCGGCACCCCGGCCTTCACCGAGTTCTGCCCACGGGCCGAGTCTTCCACCGTACCGCCGACTTCCAGCAGATAGCCGTCCGGCAGTTCGGCGCGGATCGGATCGAGGGTCGGCATGATTTGCTGCACCAGTGTCGCCGGTTGTTCCTTGCCGTAGATGTCGGCGCGAACCGTCACGTTGGGCAGGCGGTTACGGTGCCAGATGATGCCTTCTTCGAAGCCGTATTCCAGCGTGGCAATCTGCGACAGCGCCACGCTGCGACCGTTGTCGGTCGGCACGGCCAGACTCGGCAGCAACGCCAGCTCAGTGCGCTCATGCACCGTGCCGCGCAGCAGGATCTCGATCAATTCGTTGTCTTCGCGGTACTGGCTGACACTGGAGCCGGTCAGCGAGCTTCGCAGGAACCCCGAGAGGTTCGCCGTGCTCACGCCCAGCGCCCGCGCGCGGTCCTGATCGACGTTCAGGTACACGACTTTGCTCGGCTCTTCCCAGTCCAGATGCACGTTGGCCACGTGTGGATTCTCGCGAACCTTGGCCGCGACTTTACGCGCCAGGGCGCGGACGTCCGCAATGTGTTCACCGGTAACCCGGAACTGCACCGGATAACCAACCGGCGGGCCGTTTTCCAGACGCGTGACCCGCGAGCGCAGGGCCGGGAATTGTTCATTGAGGGTTTCGATCAGCCAAGTGCGCAGGGCTTCGCGGTCTTCGATGGTTTTGGCCAGGACAACAAATTGCGCAAAGCTTGCGGCCGGAAGTTGCTGGTCCAGCGGCAGGTAGAAACGCGGCGAACCGGTGCCGACATAAGCCACATAGTTGTCGATCCCGGCGTGATCCTTGAGCAGGCCTTCGAGACGCTTGACCTCCTCGGCGGTGTTGCTCAGGGAGGCACCTTCGGCGAGTTTCAGATCAACCATCAATTCCAGTCGCCCCGATGCCGGGAAGAATTGCTGCGGCACGAAACGGAACAGCACCACGGACGCGACGAACATCACGATGGTCAGCACGATCACCGTTTTGCGTCGGCGCACGCACCACTCCACCAGCCGTCTGACGCGCTGATAGAACGGCGTGCCGTAAGGGTCGGGTTGGCCGTCGCCAGTGCCGTGTTTGGCGGCGTGAATTTTCGCCAGGTCCGGCAGAAGTTTCTCCCCCAGATAAGGCACAAAAACCACGGCGGCCACCCACGACGCCAGTAGCGCGATGGTCACCACCTGGAAGATCGAGCGGGTGTACTCGCCGGTGCCCGATTGCGCAGTGGCGATCGGCAGGAAACCGGCGGCGGTGATCAACGTACCGGTGAGCATCGGGAACGCGGTGCTGGTCCAGGCATAGCTGGCGGCCTTGATCCGGTCGAAGCCCTGCTCCATTTTGATCGCCATCATTTCCACGGCGATGATCGCATCATCCACCAGCAAGCCCAGCGCCAGCACCAGCGCGCCGAGGGAAATCTTGTGCAGGCCTATCCCTAAGTAATACATGCAGGCGAACGTCATCGCCAACACCAGCGGTATCGCCAGCGCTACGACCATGCCGGTGCGCACGCCAAGGGAGAAGAAGCTCACCAGCAACACAATCGCCAGGGCCTCCACCAGTACCTGAACGAACTCGCCAACACCGGTTTTCACCGCGGCGGGTTGATCGGAGACTTTGCGCAACTGCATGCCGGCCGGCAGGTTTTGCTGAATCCGGGCGAACTCGATTTCCAGCGCCTTGCCCAATACCAGAATATCGCCACCGTCCTTCATGGCCACCGCCAGACCGATGGCGTCTTCAGCCATGAAGCGCATGCGCGGCGCCGGTGGATCGTTGAAGCCACGACGAACGTCCGCCACATCACCGATGCGGAACGTGCGATCTGCAACGCGAATCGGGAAGTTCTTGATCTCATCGACCGTCTGAAAATTCCCCGAGACCCGTAGCTGCAACCGCTCGCTGGTGGTTTCGAAGAAGCCGGCGGTGGACATCGCGTTCTGTTCTTCAAGTGCCTGCTGCACCGCCGCCAGCGGCACCCCGAGGGTGGCCAGTTTAACGTTGGAGAGTTCGATCCAGACCTTCTCGTCCTGCAACCCGAGCAGGTCAACCTTGCCCACATCCTTGACCCGTTGCAGCTGAATCTGGATGCGGTCGGCGTAATCCTTGAGCACTGCGTAATCAAAACCCTCGCCGGTCAAGGCGTAGATGTTGCCGAACGTGGTGCCGAACTCATCGTTGAAAAACGGGCCCTGGATACCCGGTGGCAGGGTCTGGCGAATATCGCTGATTTTCTTGCGGACCTGATACCAGAGGTCCGGGATATCCACCGAATGCATGGAATCGCGCGCCATGAACGTCACCTGGGACTCGCCCGGGCGGGAGAACGAGGTGATACGTTCGTACTCGCCGGTTTCCATCAGTTTCTTTTCAATACGCTCGGTGACCTGGCGCGCCACTTCCTCGGCGGTGGCCCCCGGCCAGTTGGTACGAATTACCATGGCCTTGAAGGTGAACGGCGGGTCTTCGCTTTGGCCGAGCTTGGTGTAGGACAACGCCCCGACCACAGCCAGCAGGAGCATCAGGAACAGTACGATCTGGCGGTTACGCAGCGCCCATTCGGATAGATTGAAACCCATCGGGGATTACTCCTTGTGCGCCAGATTGACCACGCGATTGGAGCGATCCACCGGGCGCACTTGCTGCCCGTCGTGAAGCACATGAACACCGGCCGCCACCACCCAGTCGCTGGCGTTCAGTCCCTCGAGCACCGGCACGGTTTTCTCGCCAAATGCACCGACCCGCACCGGGACTTTTTTCAAGGTGTTGTTGGCGCCGACCACCCACACGTAGGTGGCGCCGTTTTCTGCGGTGAGGGCCGACAGCGGCACTGACAACGGCACCACTTCGGCAGTCTGGATGAACACCCGGGCGCTCTGGCCGAGTTCGGCGGGAACCTTGCCGGTGGTAAAAGCGATACGGGCGGCAAAAGTGCGGGATTTGGGATCGGCGGCAGGCGACAACTCACGGATCTGCCCAGGGAAACGCTGATCGGGTTGGGTCCAGAGCTCCACCGAGACCGGCTGACCGACCTTGAAGCGGCCGAAGCTCTGTTCCGGCAGGCTGATCAATACTTCGCGCTCGCCATCGGTGGCCAGGGTAAACACGGTTTGCCCGGCCGCCACCACTTGCCCGACTTCAACCGCACGCTTGGCCACCACGCCATCCTGCGGTGCACGCAGCACCGCGTAACTGGCCTGATTGGTCGATACGTTGAATTCGGCTTTGATTTGCTTGAGGCGGGCCTCACCGGAGCGGTAGAGGTTTTCCGCGTTGTCGTACTGCGAACGGCTGACCATCTGCCGCTCCATCAGGGTTTTGTAGCGGTCACGCTCGGCGCGCACCAGGCTCAAATTGGCCTCGGCGGCCGCGACCTGGGCACGGGTGGCTTCCAGTTGCAGGCGCACGTCCTGAGGATCGAGTTCCGCCAGGGGTTGGTCAGCCTTGACCCGCTGCCCTTCTTCGACCAGTCGTCGGCTGACTTTGCCGCCAATCCGGAAGGCAAGGTCCGGCTCATACCGCGCACGGACTTCACCAGGATAACTTTCCATTGCCTGCGCCGAGGGCTCTGGCTGTACCACCATGGCCGGGCGCACGCTGACCGGAGGGGCTTCTTCATGGCCACATGCCGACAATAAAAAAGCCAGACTGACCGGCAACGCGAGGGGCAAGGCAAAGCGCAGCATGGTGAACGACCTTTCGCTAATGGGGCTTGGAATAATTATACTGACCAGTATGTTATTAATAGCAAACTCACCAGTCCAGTATTAAAAGCGAAGAATGTCAGACAATCTTTCCACCCCCAGCGGTCCGGGCCGTCCCAAGGATCTGGCCAAGCGCCGGGCAATCCTCGACGCGGCGAAAATCCTGTTTTTGAGTAAGGGATACGCCAACACCAGCATGGATGCCGTAGCGACTGAGGCCGGCGTGTCGAAGCTGACGGTCTACAGCCATTTCAACGACAAGGAGACGCTGTTCTCTTCCGCTGTCGTGGCCAAATGCGAGGAGCAATTGCCTCCGCTGGTTTTTGAATTGCCGGACGGCATCGCCGTGGAAACCGTGCTGCTGAACATCGCACACGGTTTTCATCAACTGATCAACAGCGACGAATCGGTGAACCTGCACCGGCTGATGATGACGCTGGGCAGCCAGGACCCGAAACTCGCACAGATCTTCTTCGAGGCCGGGCCGGAACGCGTGCTGCACGGCATGGAGCGTTTGCTGAGCAAGATCGATCAGAGTGGCGTGTTGAGCATCGACAAACCGCGCAATGCCGCCGAGCACTTCTTCTGCCTGCTCAAGGGCGCGGGGAATTTCCGCTTGCTGTATGGCTGCGGCGAACCGGTAACCGGGGATGCGGCCGAAGCCCATGTGCAGGAAGTGGTGGGATTGTTTATGCGGGCGTATCGGCCGGAGTCGGCCTGATGATCGTTCCCACGCGTGGGAACGATCAGTATCGAGTCAAGGCTTGAGCGCTTTCTTCGGATAAATGTCATACCGGCTGGACTTGCCGTCCAGCGCATGGCTCGGCTTCGGCCCATCGATGCACGGCGCCTTGCGCGGGCGTTTGACCACCACCCGGTGACTGGCCAGGGCCAACGCCGCTTCGAGCAGGGCCGGTGCATCCGGATCATCGCCGACCAGCGGCCGGAACAGACGCATTTCCTTCTTCACCAACGCGGTTTTCTCACGATGGGGAAACATCGGGTCGAGGTAGATCACCTGCGGCGGCTCGCCTTCCCAGTTGCGCATCACCTCGATCGAATTGCCCTTGAGCAAACGCATCCGCGCCACGATCGGCGCCACGTCGAAGTCTTCCGCGCCGCGTGCCAGGCCATCTTCAAGCAAGGCGCCGATCAGCGGCTGGCGCTCGATCAGGCTCATCTCGCAGCCCAGGCTGGCCAACACGAACGCGTCCTTGCCCAACCCGGCCGTGGCGTCCAGCACCCGTGGCCGCACGCCCTGGGCGATGCCGACCGCCTTGGCGATCATCTGACCGCTGCCGCCGCCGTACAATCGACGATGGGCCGCGCCACCCTCGACGAAGTCGACCCGCACCGGCCCCGGTGCATCCGGCCCCAGTTGTTGCAACTGCAACCCCTGCTCGCCCACCTGCAAGGCAAACTCGCCGTCATCCACCTGCAACGGCAAACCCAGGCGCTCGGCCCATTGCTCGGCCTGTGGCTGGAACGTCGCGCCCAAGGCCTCGACATGGATGCGGCAGGCCGCAGGTTGCTCAATCATGGGAAAACACGCTCAAAAAATTAATGATCGGCAAAAACGGCCGATAACCAAACTATCGAGCATTTTGCCAGAGCTGAGCGTCGACCGAGAAAAATGTCAGGCATTCAACGCACATCGATAGGTTACATCTCGCCCCACGGCGATTTTGGCCTGCGAAATTCCCAAGCACTGAGCGGCGTCAGTCACCTGTGGCAGGATTTTTTTGCCCAGGCCCTGGCCGATCAGTCGGGCGATGTGGTGCCGGCGTCGCTCAACTTTCCGCCGGTCGATCTCGACAGCCCGGTCGAACCGACCGTCGGCAGCGAGCTGCTGGCGCACATCATTTCCCAGCGCGAATGTGATGTGAAAGAAACCGAAGTCCGCCCGCCGGAACCATTGTTTCTGCCAATTGCCGAGTTCGAAATGGACCTGGCCGACAAACCATTCCCGCCGTTCCCGCCGGAAGAAATCGTCGCGCAACAGAAACAGCAGGATTTCGAAAGCGGCTGGGTTCGCCCGATCGTGCTCACTGCCGGTCAACCGCTGCCCGAGCCTGGTGCCGCGCCGCAACCGCGTCCGCTGCACTTGCCGATCGCCGAGTTCGAACTCGACCTGCTGGACAAGCCGTTCCCGCCGTTCTCACCGCAAGAGTTGGTGGAACAGCAGAAACAACTCGATTTCGATAACGGCTGGGCGCGCCCGATCGTTCTGCAGAACCTGCGCATCGCCGCATAAACCCTCAGCGGCCCAGCCATCACGGCCCGACCTCGTCAGCCTTTGAAGAATTGATTGGCCTTCTGGAACGGCATCGACCGGGAAGTGAAGCCGAAAGTCCCGTGTTGTTGGATTTCCTCGGCCGCGCGCAAGAACTCGCCATACGCTGCCAAAGCCAGGGCCGAACCGACGCTGATGCGCTTGACGCCCATTTCGCTCAACTGCGCAACCGTCAGCTTGAGCCCGCCTGACATCAACACATTCACCGGTTTCGGTGCCACGGCACGAACCACCGCCAAGACCTCTTCGGCACTGCGCAGGCCTGGCGCATAAAGCACGTCCGCGCCGGCCTCGGCGAATGCCTGCAAGCGGCGAATGGTGTCGTCCAGATCAGGATTGCCGTGCAAAAAGTTCTCGGCACGGGCCGTCAGCGTGAAGGGGAACGGCAAGCTGCGAGCCGCAGCGACAGCCGCTTCGATACGCGCCACCGCATGTTCGAAGCAGTAGATCGGACCGTCCTCACGCCCTGTGGCATCTTCGATCGAACCGCCGACGGCACCGGCCTGGGCGGCCCGCAAAATACTTTGCGCGCACTCGGCGGGGTCATCAGCGAAACCGTTTTCCAGATCGACCGCGACTGGCAGGTCGGTCGCCGCAACAATCGCCCGAACGTTCGCCAGGGTATCGTCGAGCGTCAGCCCACCATCGGGGCGGCCCTGGGAAAAGGCATAACCGGCGCTGGTGGTTGCCAGTGCCTCGAAGCCAAGGCTGGCGAGCATTTTCGCCGAGCCGGCGTCCCAGGGGTTGGGAATGACAAAAGTGCCCTCGCGTTCGTGCAGTGCTTTGAACGCCTGGGCTCGAAGGGTTTGCGCATCCATTGGCAGGCTCCTGAAAAAGGGAAAACCCGCTTCAGAGCAAACCAAGTTGCTCGGCGGCGGGTTCTCTGTATAGCTCAGGCAGCGGCGGCAAGCCAGGCAAACGCAGCATCAGTTGTGCGTGAAAACGTTGAGCCAGTTTTGCCGCCAGCAGGTTATCGGCGGTGTGCAGGAAGATATATGGCGTGCGGCCCTCTTCGATCCAGACGGCGATTTTCTCGACCCATGGCACCAGGAACGGATCGTTGGCTTCCAGCTCCGGATGGCCAATGAAACGCACCTGCGGAAACTGAGTGAACGCCGCGGGGCGAGGCGGCACCCTGGGCTTTTTCGATTGGGCGTGGAGTACCGAAGGGTCGGTCGAGGTGCAGCTGAACAGCGCTCGCGGATCGAGGCAGATGCGCTCGACGCCACGATCCAGCAGCAGACGATTGAGCATTCGCTCGGCATCGCCCTTGGCAAAGAACTCGTCATGCCGCACTTCGACCGCCAAGGGCCGGTCCACCGCATCAATAAAACCGGCCAGCTCCGACAGTCGTTGCGGGGTGAAGCTTTTGGACAATTGCAGCCACAATGGCGAAACCCGTGCCCCCAGAGGGCTGAGCAATTGCAGGAAAGTTTCTGTGGCGGTCAATTGTTCGCGCAGGTCACCGCTGTGGCTGATGTCGCCGGGGAATTTGGCGGTGAAGCGAAAGTGTTCGGGCATGGTCTCGGCCCAGCGCTGCACGGTGGCGGCAGCCGGGCTCGCGTAGAAGGTCGTATTGCCTTCCACGGCGTTGAACACTTGAGAATAAAGATCAAGAAACTCGGTGGGCCTGGCGTCCTGTGGATACAAGTAGTCACGCCAGGCGTTTTCGCTCCAGGATGGGCAGCCGAGGTAATAAGGCAGCATCAGATGTACAGGTCGAGACCCAGCACATCCGCATCCCAGTCGACAAAAGTGGCAGTGCTCAGGTAACTGGCCAGTGCCATCGCCACGCTTTTGCTCATGGCGCGGTGATAAATCATGTCTTGTTGACGCGCGGGAAGATTGCTCAGGCGTTGCGCGGAGGCTTTAGCGGCGCGGGCTGCCAATTGCTCTTCGGTAGGGAATTCCAGCTCGCCGTCGATATCGACGGAGTCATCCTCAGACACATGGCCTTTACGAGGCTTGCGCTTGATCGGGTAGGACTGGGAGGAAACGCCGTCTATACGCATAAGTGCATGCTCGGTATCGATGATGGCAGTTTAGTGGCGCATTACCCACTTCGCAAACCGCCGAGTGATAACTAGAACACAGAAAAGCGAAAAGGTTTAAAAGCGGCGGGCAGAAACTGACAATTTGCCAAAGATGAAATGCTGATTGTGGCGAGGGGGCTTG
The DNA here is from genome assembly GCF_058798795.1 of Pseudomonas sp. GW822-FHT07A10. Taxonomy (NCBI): domain Bacteria; kingdom Pseudomonadati; phylum Pseudomonadota; class Gammaproteobacteria; order Pseudomonadales; family Pseudomonadaceae; genus Pseudomonas; species Pseudomonas sp. GW822-FHT07A10. The sequence continues at coordinate 78,069 of NZ_JBXAKV010000004.1, read as the reverse complement.
TCGGAACGCCGCACCGCCCCGTTCGGCTGCGAAGCAGTCGCAAAACCAGCCAATGCGGTGTGTCAGGGGGCATGCGGTTGTTGGTTTTGGGGCCGCTTCGCGACCCAACGGGGGCAAGCCCCCTCGCCACAGAAGACCCTGTTGCCACAAAGGCGGCGTGGATTACCGCGCTTTCGGCGTCGCGACTTTATCGCGCAAATACACCGGCTGCGCCTGATCGGCCACGATCGCTTCACCGCGTTCCCAGGCGAAACGCGCCAGGGTCAGCAAATCTTCGGCGTGGGGCAGCATGCTCGCGTCCTGGCCGCTCAGGTTCACTGCAATACGCTCGGCATAACCCCAACCGGTGCCCGCGCCGAACCACTCGCCGCTGGCATCGACCGGCAACGCGGCGGCTTCCGGTGGCAATACCGCTTCGTTGCCCACCAGCCGCATCTCCCCCGCCGTTTCGCGGTAGCAGCCCCAATACACCTCATCCATACGCGCATCGATGGCTGCCGCGACCTGGCTGACGCCGTGTTCGCGATAAGCCCGCTGGGCGAGCACCGCGAGATTGGAGACCGGCAACACCGGACGGTCCAGCGCAAACGCCAGCCCTTGCACCACGCCGATGGCGATCCGCACACCGGTAAACGCGCCCGGCCCACGACCGAACGCAATGGCGTCGACCGCTTGCAGCGTGGTCCCGGCATCGGCCAGCAGTTGCTGAATCATCGGCAACAGCTTCTGCGCATGCAGGCGCGGGATCACCTCGTAATGGCTCGTGACCTTGCCGTCATGCAGCAAGGCAACGGAGCAAGCTTCAGTCGCGGTGTCCAGGGCCAGCAAGGTGCTCATCGATGTATCCGTAAGAGAGGTCAGAAAAAGTGCGCCAGTATAAACAACTACGGCCCGCAAGCGGGCCGTAGAAGATGAAGCCGATCAGACTTTTCAGCTCAGTGCTTCAAGCACCTTGCCGGTAATCGTCTCAACCGAGCCGACACCCGGAATATGGCTGTACTTCGGCTTGCCCTGAGCAGCGGCCAGGCCTTGGTAGAACTCCACCAGAGGTTTGGTCTGGGAGTGGTAGACCGACAGGCGATGACGCACGGTTTCTTCGGTGTCGTCCTTGCGCTGCACCAGCTCTTCACCGGTGATGTCGTCTTTACCGGCGATTTTCGGCGGGTTGTACACGGTGTGGTACACGCGGCCGCTGGCCTCGTGAACGCGACGACCGGCGATACGCTGAACGATCTCTTCGTCATCGACGGCGATTTCGACCACGTTGTCCAGTTCCACGCCAGCTTCTACCAACGCTTCAGCTTGCGGAATGGTGCGCGGGAAACCGTCGAACAGGAAACCGTTGGCACAGTCAGGCTGCGCAATACGGTCCTTGACCAAAGCGATGATCAGATCGTCGGAGACCAGACCACCGGCATCCATGATGCTTTTGGCTTTGATGCCCAGCTCGGTGCCGGCTTTTACAGCAGCACGCAGCATGTCACCGGTAGAGATTTGCGGAATGCCGAACTTTTCGGTGATGAACTTAGCCTGAGTACCTTTACCGGCCCCGGGAGCTCCCAGCAGAATGACGCGCATTAGATGTGCTCCTCAATTTTTTATTTAGAATTACTTAAACAAAACAAAGGATTCGCCTCGTAGGGCCAATCTCAAAAAATAGGGTCGTGACCGCCCAAACGGCCAAAGGCTGATCAAGATACACAGCAGGCCCTGCCCACACAAGCCGCCGAAAGTCGGAGAAACCTGCGCAGGACGTGCCCTTTCGAAGGGGTACCCCAAGTCGCAACCCCGTCATTAACTGTCGCCTGACAGACCTTTTCGACCGCTCGCCGGCAGGCACTCGACGCACGCGCCAGGTGCCTGTTCCCTATGACGAAAACCTTAGCCGGTATTTCGCAAACCGGCGGCAATCCCCGCCACAGACACCAGCAACGCCTGTTCTACCGGGCTGCCCTGCGCTTCATCCTGTTGCCGCGAACGGGCCAACAGTTCGGCCTGCAATAGATGCAGCGGGTCGAGGTAGGTGTTGCGCAGGCGGATGAATTCAAGGGTGTCTGGGCTATGTGCCAGTAGCTGGGACTGACCAGTCAGCCCCAGGACCACCGCACAGGCCTGCGACAATAGGTCGCGTAAATGCGCCCCCAAAGGGAGCAGATCCGGCTCGACCAGGCGCTCGTCGTAAGACTGGGCGATATCGGCGTCGGCCTTGGCCAGCACCATTTCCAGCATATCGATGCGGGTGCGGAAGAACGGCCATTGCTCGCGCATCTGCCCCAGCAGCTCCCCTTCGCCGCGCTCCAGCGCCTTGCTCAGCGCCGTTTCCCAGCCGAGCCAGGCCGGCAACATCAGGCGCGTCTGGGTCCAGCCGAAAATCCACGGAATGGCCCGCAGGCTTTCGATGCCGCCGGCGCGGCGCTTGGCCGGGCGGCTGCCCAACGGCAAACGCCCCAACTCCTGCTCTGGGGTGGACTGGCGGAAATACTCGACGAACTGCGGATTTTCCCGCACCACGGCGCGGTAAGCCTTGACCCCATCGGCGGCCAGTTCGTCCATCAAATGGCGCCAGGCAGGCTCGGGAGGTGGTGGCGGCAGCAAGGTCGCTTCCAGCACCGCCGCCAGGTACAGATTGAGGTTTTGCTCGGCGATGTCCGGCAGGCCGAATTTGAAACGAATCATTTCCCCCTGCTCGGTGGTGCGGAAACGCCCTGCCACCGACCCCGGCGGCTGCGACAGAATCGCCGCGTGCGCCGGGCCGCCACCACGGCCCACGGTGCCGCCGCGACCGTGGAACAACAGCAGCTCCACTTGTTGCTCCCGGCAAATATCCACCAGACGCTCCTGCGCCCGATACTGCGCCCAGGCCGCCGCCGTGGTACCGGCGTCCTTGGCCGAGTCCGAATAACCGATCATCACTTCCTGCGGCCCTTGCAGGCGCGAGCGATAGCCCGGCAGCAGCAACAGTTTTTCGATCACAGGGCCCGCGTTGTCGAGGTCAGCAAGGGTTTCGAACAGCGGCACCACGCGCATCGGCCGCAATACACCGGACTCTTTGAGCAGCAACTGCACGGCCAGCACGTCGGAAGCGGCGCCAGCCATGGAAATCACATACGAGCCGAGGGAAGCCCCCGGTGCCGCAGCGATTTCCCGGCACGTCGCCAGCACTTCGGCGGTGTCGGCAGACGGTTTGAAGTATGCCGGCAGCAACGGCCGGCGATTGTTCAGTTCGCGCATCAGGAAGGCGATGCGCTCCTCTTCGTTCCAGTCCTCATAACGACCCAGGCCGAGGTAATCGGTGATTTCAGTCATGGCTGCGGTGTGGCGCGAGGAGTCCTGTCGCACATCGAGGCGCACCAGAAACAGCCCGAACGTCACCGCTCGGCGCAGGCAGTCGAGCAACGGGCCATCGGCGATGACGCCCATGCCGCATTCATGCAGCGAGTGGTAACACAGCTCCAACGGGTCCAGCAGGTCGCGGTTGTTTTGCAGCACATCGGCGGACGCCGGCGTGGTGGCCGTCAGGGAGGCGTGAGCCCAGTTACGGGTTGCGCGCAAGCGTTCACGCAGTTGTTTGAGCACCGCGCGGTAAGGCTCGGCGCTGTCGCCAGCCTTGGCTTTCAGGGCGTCGCTGGCCTGTTGCATCGACAATTCGGCGGCGAGGTGATCGACATCGCGCACATACAAATCGGCGGCCATCCAGCGTGCCAGCAGCAAGACTTCGCGGGTCACGGCGGCGGTGACGTTGGGGTTACCGTCGCGGTCGCCGCCCATCCACGAGGCGAAACGAATCGGTGCGGCCTCCAGCGGCAGGTGCAGGCCAGTAGCGGCATACAGGGCTTGATCGGCCTTGCGCAAATAGTTGGGAATCGCCTGCCACAGCGAATGCTCAATCACCGCAAAGCCCCACTTGGCTTCGTCTACAGGTGTCGGGCGGGTGCGGCGGATTTCTTCGGTGTGCCAGGCTTCGGCGATCAGGCGCTGCAAGGTGGTCTTGATCTGCTCGCGCTCGGCGGTGGTCAGGTCGCGATGATCCAGGGCCGCCAGTTGCGCGGCGATCGCGTCGTATTTCTGGATCAGTGTGCGTCGCGCCACTTCGGTGGGGTGCGCCGTCAATACCAGCTCGATGTCCACCCGCCCCAATTGCCGGGCCAGGGATTCGGCGTCATGGCCGGCAGTCAGCAGGCGAGCGAGCAGTTCCGGCAACACTCGGGCCTCGAACGGCGCGGGTTGTGACTCTTCGCGGCGGTGAATCAGCTGATATTGCTCGGCGATATTGGCCAGGTTGAGGAACTGATTGAACGCCCGCGCCACCGGCAGCAATTCGTCCTCGCTCAACTGGTTGAGGCTGGCGCTGAGTTCGGCATCCATCGAACCGCGACGGTCGGCCTTGGCGCCTTTGCGGATTTGCTCGATCTTGTCGATAAAGCCATCCCCGTACTGCTCACGAATGGTGTTGCCCAACAGCTCACCCAACAGGTGAACGTCCTCGCGCAAGCGTGCATCAATATCGGTCATCAGCAGTTCTCCAGCGTAAATCCGGGCGGCTATGCTTTGATAATAGAGAGTGCCGTTGTAAAGCGGTTCTTACAAGTAAACCAGGGACTGCAAACCCCGAACGTTGCAGCTAGGCTCAACACCAAGCCGTACAACGGCTTGCCACCGGCCACCGCCGGACACTCACCCGGCCTGCCATGAGCAGGTGCGTAATGAGGTCATTATGAAAATCCGCGAGCTTGCCAAGCACTGGGAAGAAAACGCCAAGGGTCGCCTGACCGACTCCGGCTACACGATTCGTCTGGACGTGGAAGCCGCCGCACGGCTGGCGGCGATTATCGATATGTACCCCAAAAGGCACCCTGAAGAACTGCTCGGAGAATTGATTGGCGCAGCCCTTGAAGAACTTGAAGAAAGCTTTCCGTATGTGAAAGGGTCAACGGTGGTCGCCACCGATGAAGAAGGCGATCCGCTGTACGAAGACGTCGGTCCAACCCCGCGTTTTCTCGCCTTGTCCCGTCGTCATTTGCACGATTTGTCGACCGATAACGACAAGCCAAAACACTGATTTGCGCGTCTTGTTCCCCTTCCGGAAATACGTATTTCCTGGCCCGTGCAGGGCCGGGAATACCCCTGTGCGCGGCTAAAGTTCCCGATTTAGAGCCTTGTCCATCAGGTCAAAGTTTTTTCGGGCGAAAGGCCATATTCTCTGAACTTTTAAAAAATGCCTCGGGTCAACCCAGTAACCACGCCTGGGATGGCCGTTTCAAAATGCTCTGGAAATCGAAGGTTGCGGCTCCTTGCCCAGGATGGATTCAGATGTATTTCAGGAGTTTTCCAACGGAGTTGAAAACCATGAAGACCAGCACTGCTTCATCCTCGTCCCCCCACCTGCACGGTCTCAAACTGGCGGCCCTGGCCATCGGCAGCAGCCTGGTTCTGGCCGGATGCGCCGGTAACCCGCCCACCGAGCAATACGCCGTGACTCAATCGGCCGTGAACAGTGCCGTCAGCGCCGGGGGCACCGAATTCGCCGCGGTGGAAATGAAGTCCGCCCAGGACAAGCTCAAACAAGCCGAAATCGCCATGCACGACAAAAAGTATGACGAAGCCAAAATGCTCTCCGAACAGGCCGAGTGGGACGCCCGAGTGGCAGAACGCAAAGCCCAGGCGATGAAAGCCGAACAGGCTGTAAAGGACTCACAGAAAGGTGTTCAGGAACTGCGTCAGGAAAGTCAGCGCACCGTGCAGTGAGCGCGCATCCCGATTTTCAGGCCTGACACTTTTATCGATAGAAAGGACGAACCGCTATGCGCAAACAACTGATGATACCCGCCCTCCTGGCCGCAAGCATTGCACTGGCTGCCTGCGCCACACCGCCCAACACCAACCTGGAGCAAGCCCGCACCAACTACGCCGGCCTGCAAGCCAACCCGCAAGCCAGCAAAGTCGCGGCACTGGAAACCAAAGACGCCAGCGATTACCTGGACAAGGCCGACAAGGCTTACCAGGACAAGGAAGACCAGAACAAGGTCGACCAACTGGCTTACCTGACCAACCAGCGCGTTGAAGTGGCCAAGCAGACCATCGCCCTGCGCACCGCGGAAAACAACCTGAAAAACGCCGCGGCTCAGCGAGCCCAGGCGCGTCTGGATGCCCGCGATCAGCAGATCAAACAATTGCAGGCCAGCCTCAACGCCAAACAGACCGATCGCGGCACGCTGGTAACGTTCGGTGACGTGCTGTTCGCCACCAACAAGGCCGACCTGAAACCCAGCGGTCTGATGAACATCAACAAACTGGCGCAGTTCCTTCAGGAAAACCCCGACCGTAAAGTGATTGTCGAAGGCTACACCGACAGCACCGGCGCGGCGTCGTACAACCAGTCGCTGTCCGAGCGCCGCGCGACCTCGGTGCAAGTGGCCCTGATCAAGATGGGTGTCGACCCGGCGCGCATCGTGGTCCAGGGTTATGGCAAGGAATACCCGGTGGCCGAAAACACCAGCGTCTCCGGCCGTGCGATGAACCGTCGGGTGGAAGTGACCATTTCCAACGACAACCAGCCGGTGATACCGCGTTCGGCTATCAGCTCGAACTAAGTTTCACCTGCTGAAACACAAAAGCCCCGCCTGATCGGATCAGGCGGGGCTTCTTATTGATCGAACACTTGTCCTGGGGCCAAGCAACCCTGTGGCGAGGGGGCTTGCCCCCGTTCGGCTGCGAAGCGGTCGTGAAACCATCCCACAAGGTGTACCTGACAACACGCGAATGCAGGTTTTAGGGCAGCTTCGCGACCCAACGGGGGCAAGCCCCCTCGCCACAAGGGTTCATCATTGCCAATGGAGGTGGGATTTTACTGTTCGAGTTTTTGCGGGGTTTCCTGGCCCATGCAGCGCACGGCTTTTTTCTTGTTGTTGACCAGTACGCCGGTCAGGCCTTTCTGTTCGGTATCAAACATCACCAGCACGCCATCGATGCACTGCGCCACTTGCGCGGCTGGTTCCAGGGAGATTTTGTAGTCTTCGCCCGGCACGGTCTTGAGCATGGTGAAGTCGCTGAGCAGCAACGCATCCTCGGGTTTGGCGAAGTGCAGGTAGCCGTACCACCACAAGGCCCCGACGGTGCCGAGGATGCTGCAAATACCGGTGATGATCAGCGGGATGGCGTTACGTTCTTCACTCATTGCGGACTCTCTGGTGGTTCATCTTCAGAATTCGGGGGTGCCGGGTAGTTGGGGATTTCACCCAGGCGGCGCAGGCCGTTGAAATGCTGCGGGTCTTCGAGGTAGCGCAGCATGACTTTGCGCCAGACCGGGTCGGCGAAGGTTTGCACATGACCGCCACGGGTCAGTTGCAGGACTCGCGGTGGCGGCGCAGCTTGATACAGTCGGATGCCGTTGGAAAGGGGCACCAGCTGATCATCGATACTGTGATAGATCAGTTTCGGTACACCATTGAGCTGCGTCATGGAACGGATCGCGCTATCGCCATCCGGCACCAGCCAGGACAACGGCACCTGGAACGGCCAGGTCATCCAGGAGGTGCTAAGGGCGAAACGCCCGACATCGCGGTAGCTGGCAGGCACGCCATCGAGCACGAAAGCCTTGAGTTGCCGCTGGCGCTCGGGATGCTGGGCCAGGTAATGCACCGCCATCGAACCGCCAAGGCTCTGACCGAGAAGGATCAACGGCTTGCCCTTGACCTCCGGCGCCTGGTCGAGCCATGTGAAGGCGGCGTCGATGTCCTGATAAATCTCCGGTAACGCCGGCTTACCTTCGGACAATCCGTACCCGCGATAGTCCACCAGCAACACCTGATAGCCCTGCTTCGGCAACCACCAGCTCGCACCCAGATGCCACGCCAGGTTGCCGCCGTTACCGTGCAGGTGCAGCACAGTGCCTTTGACTTCGACGCCTTTTTTCGCCGGCAGCCACCAGCCATGCAGTTTGAGGCCGTCGGCAGTAGTCAGGGTGACGTCGCGATAGTCGAGCTTGGCTTTTTCCGGGGTGAACGGCTGGCCGGGCTCGGGGTAGAACAGCAAAGAGCTGCAACCGCCGAGGGCCAGGAGCAGGCAGAAGATGCCGAGGATTCTCATCCGGTGAAGCCTCAATGTGGGTGATCGTTCCCATGCTCCGCGTGGGAATGCATACCGTGACGCTCTGCGTCACAGTGGACGCGGAGCGTCCATGGCGGCATTCCCACGCAGAGCGTGGGAATGATCTGAATCAAAGGATATTGGAGTAATCCGCTTCGATCCGGTCCAGGCTCAGGTGGTTGAGGAAGTTGGAGAAGCACATCCACGCCGACAACGCGTTCATGTCGCGGAACTGCTCGGGCAGGTACTTGGGCGGCACCACCAGACCTTCGTCCACCAATTGGCGCAAGGTCCGCATGTCCTCCAGCGTAGTCTTGCCGCAGAACAACAGCGGTATCTGCTCCAGCTTGCCTTTGCGCACGGCCAACTGAATGTAGTTGTAAATCATGATAAAGCCCTTGAGGTAGGACAAGTCTTTGGTAAATGGCAGACCATTGGGCACCGAGCCGCGGAACACCCGACTGGCATTGCCGTAGCTTTCGGCCATTTCAAAGCCCTGAGCCCGGAAGAACTCAAAGATCTGCAAGAAGTCCGCGCCCTCCTCCACCATATGAATGGCGCGGGTGCGGTTGGTGAGTTTGCGCAAGCGGCTCGGGTAGGAGGCGAAGGTGATGATTTCCATCAGGATCGCCAGGCCTTCCTGAGTCACGGTGGACGACGGCGGGCCCTTGGACAGGAACGTACAGATCGGCTGGTTCAGGCCGTTGAGGGTGGTGCCCACATGCACCAGCCCTTCATGGACTTCCAGCGCACGCACGTCGCGATTGTTGAACATCGCGTCGGTGCGGATCTTGATGTAGTCGGCGCCGGCTGCCGCGTCGGCGACGATCCCGTCGGACTCGAACACCCGGATGGTTTCCTCGTTTTCGCCAAACACCTTGTTCAACCGATGTTGCAGCAGGTCGACGGCTTCCTTGGCCGTGAGGACTTTCGGTTCGTCCTTGAGGTCGCCACGGCCGTCGATGTTGTTCAGGTAATCGGAGAGCATCAGCCCCAGGTCGGCCAGGGTCGGGTCGCCGGCGTGAAACGCATCGGAGGCCGCGCCGTACAATTCCTGGGAAATCAGCCCGAAATCCTCGGTGCCGCGCGCTTCAAGCATGCGCACCACCATGCGGTATTCCTTGCACATGCGGCGCATGATCTGCCCGACCGGGTTGAACTGGCCGAGTTGCCGAGTGATGTCGCGCTCGATGTTCTGGAATTCCAGCTTCACTTTGCTGGAGTCGAACGACAGCGGTCGATTGAGGTAGTAGTCGCGGTCCACGGCCGGCATTTCCTTGCCCTTGCCCTTGAGGAACCCCTTGCGAATACTGTCATCCCACTTGACCGCATCCAGAATGCGAATCGGCGTTTGCGCCAGCACTATGCGATCGGACAACATGCGTATCGTCTGCTGGTATTCGTCCACCCGAGACTCCTGTAGTAAAGCTGTTACGTGCTGGGTTTATTTGGTTTTGGCCAGGCGCTGATAGCGTACCGCTTCGACGAACACATCGGAATTGGCCGGGTCGTCGAGGTAGGCGAATACCTGATCCAGGCTGTTGTTGATCAACACCCCATCGCCATCTTCAGTCTGAAAGCCTTCGCCACTGAGGGCTTCTTGCCCCATGGCCTGTCTGATCTGCTCAAGGTCGAGGTTGTAGACCACCAGTTCGTGCTTATCGTTGAGCTCGAAACCGGCGATGGTGAAATGCCCGCCGAACTGCGCCGGCACCTTCGCCGACAGGTACCAGCGATTGCCATGGCGCGACACCGTGAAGGGATAGGCTTCGCGCTCATGGGGTTTGGCCTTGAAGTAGCTGACCGCCTGGTAGTGATTGTCGCCGACGCGTGTCAGTTCCAGGTTCATCGGCTCGCCCCAGGCGTTGGTGCTGGCCCATTTGCCGAGCAGCCCTTTGGGCGCGGGCTCGCTGGCGGGCAGCGACTCCTTGAAGGTCACCAGGCAGCCACTGAGCAGCAGGAACGACAAGGCGATCACCACGACACGCCAGGCTTTCATTCAACACTCCCTATCGACACACGATGCCCCCTACTGGCCACTCTCCCACAAGGTTGAGTCCCACAAGGGGTTACACCGACGCCAGCACCAGGTGCATGTAGCGGGTCAGGATGCCGAGCATTTCCTCTTCGGCAACAGGCTCGGCATCGTTGAGCAGGCCCTGATATTCCATCCGTCCGACAATCGCCGTCAACACTTTGGCATCTTGTTGTGGCTCGCGGGATCCCAATACTTCGAAAAGCTGGCAGGTGCCCTGCAAGAGAATTTGCTGATGGGAACGCACCAACAACGCCAGACGCGGGTTAAGCAACGCTTCCTGGCGGAAGGCTTGCTCGGCCATCAAGTGCTCGCGGCGATTGATCAATTGCCGATGAACATAGTCAGCCATCAGCCGTGCGATATCGTCCGCCAGCTGCGAGCGCGACTCGGCGGTGCCATCACCGCTGACAACCATCTCGCGCAACAGGCCTTCGTTGCTGGCCCACAACCGGGCCATGTATGCCGCGCTGCGTTCCACGTATTGGGCAAAGGTATCGGTGAGCAGGTCATCGATGTCCTTGAAGTAGTAAGTGGTGGCCGACAGCGGCACACAGGCCTCGGCGGCCACCGCACGGTGACGCACGGCACGCACGCCATCGCGCACGACAATGCGCATCGCCGCGTCGAGAATGTCCTGTCGACGCTGTTCGCTGCCCTGTCGGCTGGCCTTGCGGCCCTGGTACTGAACACTTTCAGCGACCGCAGTGGCGATATCCGCTGCACCTTCTTGAGCAATTGCACGATTCACGACAGGTATTCCTCTCTAACGTCAAAAGTAACCAATTGATACGTTTGTACCAGACAGGCAATAAAAAGCCGCCTGTTTTAGGCGGCTTTTTAATTGAAACATTTACGCTTGCGGACGCATGTGCGGGAACAGGATCACGTCGCGGATCGACGGTGAGTTGGTCAGCAACATCACCAGACGGTCGATGCCGATCCCTTCGCCAGCCGTTGGCGGCATGCCGTACTCCAGCGCGCGAACGAAGTCGGCGTCGTAGTGCATGGCTTCGTCGTCGCCGGCATCCTTGTCGGCCACCTGCGCCATGAAGCGCTCGGCCTGGTCTTCCGCGTCGTTCAACTCGGAGTAGGCGTTGGCGATTTCACGGCCGCCGATGAACAGTTCGAAACGGTCGGTGACGCTCGGGTTCTCGTCGTTACGACGGGCCAGCGGCGACACTTCGAACGGGTACTGGGTAATGAAGTGCGGCTGTTCCAGCTTGTGCTCGACCAGTTCTTCGAAAATCATCACCTGCAGTTTGCCCAGGCCTTCGAAGCCGAGCACCTTGGCGCCGGCCTTCTTGGCGATGGCGCGGGCCTTGTCGATGTCGTTCAGGTCGGCAGCGGTCAGTTCCGGGTTGTACTTGAGGATCGAGTCGAACACCGACAGGCGCACGAACGGCTCGCCGAAGTGGAACACCTTGTCGCCGTAAGGCACGTCGGTGCTGCCCAGAACCAGCTGCGCCAGTTCGCGGAACAGTTCCTCGGTCAGGTCCATGTTGTCTTCGTAGTCAGCGTGGGCCTGGTAGAACTCGAGCATGGTGAACTCGGGGTTGTGCCGGGTCGAAACGCCTTCGTTACGGAAGTTGCGGTTGATTTCGAAGACTTTTTCAAACCCGCCGACAACCAAACGCTTGAGGTACAGCTCCGGCGCGATACGCAGGAACATCTGCATATCCAGCGCGTTGTGGTGAGTTTCGAACGGCTTGGCCGCCGCACCACCCGGAATGGTTTGCAGCATCGGCGTTTCGACTTCCAGGAAGTCACGCTTCATCAGGAAGCTGCGGATGTGCGCAATCACTTGCGAACGCACGCGGAAGGTCTGGCGCACGTCTTCGTTGACGATCAGGTCGACGTAACGCTGGCGGTAGCGCTGCTCGGTGTCGGACAGGCCGTGGTGCTTGTCCGGCAGTGGGCGCAGGGATTTGGTCAGCAGGCGCACGTTGGTCATTTCAACGTACAGGTCGCCCTTGCCGGAACGGGCCAGGGTGCCTTCGGCGGCAATGATGTCGCCCAGGTCCCAGGTTTTCACCGCGGCCAGGGTTTCTTCGGACAGGGTTTTACGGTTGACGTAAACCTGGATGCGCCCGGACATGTCCTGAATCACCATGAACGAGCCACGGTTGAGCATGAGACGACCGGCAACCTTGACCGGGATCGCAGCCTCTGCCAGCTCTTCCTTGGTCTTGTCCGCGTACTTCTTCTGCAAGTCTTCGCAGTAGGCGTCGCGGCGGAAGTCGTTGGGGAAGGCCTGGCCCTTGGCGCGCTCGGCAGCAAGCTTTTCCTTGCGCAGGGCGATCAGGGAGTTTTCTTCCTGTTGCAGGGCTTGCGGGTCGAGTTGTAGGTCGCTCATGTCTTTAAAAATTCCATCACAGATTCGTTGCCCCCAGCCTTCGGCTGGGGATCGCTGTAGGGCGTGCCTTACAGCCCTTGTTTCAGGCTCGCCACCAGGTATTCGTCGATGTCGCCGTCGAGCACCTTGTCGCAGTCGCTGCGTTCGATGTTGGTGCGCAGATCCTTGATCCGCGAGGCATCGAGCACGTACGAACGGATCTGGTGACCCCAGCCGATGTCCGACTTGGTGTCTTCCAGAGCCTGGGAGGCGGCGTTGCGTTTCTGCACTTCCTGCTCGTACAAGCGCGCCCGCAACATTTTCATCGCGGTGTCTTTGTTGGCGTGCTGGGAGCGTTCGTTCTGGCAGCTGACCACGGTGTTGGTCGGTACGTGAGTAATCCGTACGGCCGAGTCGGTGGTGTTTACGTGCTGACCACCGGCACCGGAGGAGCGGTAGGTGTCGATGCGCAGGTCCGACGGGTTGATGTCGATTTCGATGTTGTCATCGATTTCCGGCGATACGAACACGGCCGAGAACGAGGTGTGACGACGGTTGCCGGAGTCGAACGGGCTCTTACGCACCAGACGGTGCACGCCGATTTCGGTACGCAGCCAGCCAAAGGCGTATTCACCCTTGATGTGCACGGTCGCACCTTTGATACCGGCGACTTCACCGGCCGACAATTCCATGATGGTTGCGTCGAAACCGCGTTTATCCGCCCAGCGCAGGTACATGCGCAGCAGGATGTTGGCCCAGTCCTGGGCCTCGGTACCGCCGGAACCGGCCTGGATGTCCAGGTAGGCGTTGTTCTGGTCCATCTCGCCGCTGAACATGCGACGGAATTCGAGCTTCTCGAGGGCTTCGCGCAAGCGCTCCACTTCAAGGGCTACGTCGTCGACGGCGGCCTGGTCTTCTTCCTCGGCAGACATCAACAGCAGGTCCTTGGCATCGGCCAGACCGCTGGACATTTCATCGAGGGTTTCTACGATCTGGGCCAGCGCAGAGCGCTCGCGACCCAGGTTCTGAGCGTACTCAGGGTTGTTCCAGACACTCGGATCTTCAAGCTCGCGATTGACTTCGGTCAGACGCTCATGCTTTTGATCGTAGTCAAAGATACCCCCGAATAGTTTCGGAGCGCTCGGACAGGTCCTTGATACTGTTAAGGATCGGGTTGATTTCCATGGCGGGCAGCACTCGTTGGCGAACTTTTGAAAGCCGGCGAGTATAACGTAATCACGCTGTCAAGGCAGCCCGCCTGGCGGCTTTAGGGGCAAATGAACCTGCCGGTTCATTCTATTCCCACCTGATTGCGCCCATTGTTCTTCGCCAGGTACAGCCCCTTGTCCGCCGCCGAGATCAATTGCCGGCAGTCGCTGCCCGGCTGCGGGATCACGGTCGACAGGCCGATGCTGATGGTCAGGCACGAACCTTCGGTCGGGAAAATGTGCGGGATCTTCAACCCGACCACGGTCTGGCGCAGTTTTTCCGCCACCAGCCGCGCACCGCCCGGCGAGGTGTTGGGCAAGACCAGGACGAACTCTTCGCCGCCGTAACGGGCCGGCAGGTCCGATGGCCTGGCGCTGGCGTCGCGAATGGCCGTGGCGACTTTGCGCAGGGCTTCATCGCCTTCGAGGTGGCCAAAACTGTCGTTGTAGGACTTGAAATAGTCGACATCGATCATCAGCAACGACAATTGCGTCTGGTCACGCAACGAACGCCGCCACTCCAGTTCCAGGTATTCGTCGAAGTGCCGACGGTTCGACAGCCCGGTCAGGCCGTCGGAGTTCATCAAGCGTTGCAGCACCAGGTTGGTGTCGAGCAACTGTTGCTGGCTGACCCGCAACGCACGGTACGCCGCGTCACGCTGCAGCAGGGTCATGTAGGAGCGCGAGTGATAGCGGATGCGCGCCACCAGTTCGATGTTGTCCGGCAGCTTGACCAGGTAATCGTTGGCCCCGGCGGCAAACGCCGCGCTCTTGATCAGCGGGTCTTCCTTGGTCGACAGGACAATGATCGGAATGTCCTTGGTCGCCGGGTGATTACGGTATTCGCGCACCAGGCTCAGGCCGTCCAGGCCGGGCATGACCAGGTCCTGAAGGATCACCGTCGGCTTGATGCGGATCGCCTGGGCGATGGCCTGGTGCGGGTCGGCGCAGAAGTGGAAGTCGATGTTCTCTTCGTTCGACAGACCACGGCGCACCGCCTCGCCGATCATCGCCTGATCGTCCACCAACAACACCATGGCGGCGTTTTCGTCGGTTTTGAAGTCGTCGAGCTGTAATTCATTCATGTGCGGTCACCTGAGTACTGCTTGGGCCACGATTGCTGCTAATGATAGTCATTTTTGGAAAATCTCCAGCAAACGTGGCGCTATCTTGTCCAGTGGGCGGATTTCCACGGCAGCGTCGATGGCTGCGGCCGCCTTGGGCATTCCGTACACGGCACTGCTGTTCTGGTCCTGAGCGATGGTCAGGTAGCCCTGTTGGCGCATGAGTTTAAGCCCCTGGGCGCCGTCACGCCCCATACCGGTCAGTAGAACGCCCACGGCATCACCGCTCCAGTAATTGGCCACACTCTCGAAAAACACATCGATCGAAGGCCGATAGATCTCGTTGACCGGTTCGGCGGTGTAGGCCAGCGTGCCGTTTTTCAGCAAGCGGATGTGATGATTGGTACCGGCCAGCAGGATCGTGCCGCTTTGTGGCGGTTCGCCTTCCTGGGCCAGGCGCACGTCCAGGCCGCTGGCGCTGGCCAGCCATTCGGCCATGCCGGCGGCGAACACCTGATCCACATGCTGGACCAGCACGATGGCCGCCGAAAAATCCCGGGGCAGGCCCTTGAGCAGCACTTCCAGCGCCGCCGGCCCGCCAGCGGATGAACCGATCGCCACCAGGTGCTGGCGCGAGGCCGAGTTGCGGTGCGGGCTCGGTGTCGATCGCTCCCGATTGCTGTGGTCACCGATCAACCAGCCAATGTTGAGGATCTTGCGCAGCAGCGGCGCAGCGGCTTCCTGAGGGTTACCTGCGCCCAGCGCCGGGGTATCGACCACATCCAGCGCTCCGTAGCCCATGGCTTCGAACACCCGGTGCACGTTCTGCTGACGGTCGACGGTGACGATGACGATCGCGCACGGGGTCTCGGCCATGATCCGCCGGGTCGCTTCCACGCCGTCCATCAACGGCATGATCAAGTCCATCAGGATCAGATCCGGGGTGTATTCGGTGCAACGTTGCACCGCCTCCACCCCGTTGCTGGCGACCCAGACCACCTCGTGCGCCGGTTCGAACGCCAGGGCGCGGCGTAAAGCCTCTACCGCCATGGGCATATCGTTGACGATGGCGATTTTCATGCTCGCGCCCCTCCAATGAGCTCAACGACTGCATCCAGTAAGGCATCATCATGAAAACTGGCCTTGGCTAGATAATAGTCGGCGCCGGCGTCCAGTCCACGGCGACGGTCTTCTTCGCGGTCCTTGTAGGACACCACCATCACCGGCAACGATTGCAGGCGATTGTCGCGACGCAATAAAGACACCAGCTCGATGCCGTCCATGCGCGGCATGTCGATGTCGGTGATCAGCAGATCGAAATCCTCCGAACGCAGGGCATTCCAGCCATCCATACCGTCCACCGCCACGGCGACGTCGTAGCCGCGATTGAGCAGCAACTTGCGCTGCAACTCACGAACGGTCAGCGAATCGTCTACCACCAGAATCCGTTTGCGCGCGGCTTCAACGGCCTGATTGGCGTGCCGGGCAATGCGTTCCAGACGCCCGGTATTGAGCAGTTTGTCCACCGAACGCAGCATGTCTTCGACGTCGACGATCAGCACCACCGAGCCGTCGTCGAGCAAAGCCCCGGCGGAAATGTCCTGTACCTTGCCCAGACGCTCGTCCAGCGGCAGCACCACCAGCGTCCGCTCGCCGATAAACCGCTCGACCGCCACCCCGTAGATCGCCTCGCGCTCGCGGATGACCACGACTTTGAGGGTCTGCGCGCTGTTCTGGCTCGCCGGCCGATGCAATAGCTGACTGGCGGCGACCAGCCCGACATGCCGGCCTTCGTACCAAAAGTGCTGCCGGCCTTCGACCTGCACGATGTCTTCCGGCTCCAGGTCGCACATGCGCTCGATGTGCGCCAGCGGGAAGGCATACGCCTCGTCACCGACTTCCACCACCAGGCTGCGCACTACCGACAGCGTCTGCGGCACTTCAAGATGGAAACGACTGCCCGCGCCCGCCGTCTGCTCCAGCACCACGGCGCCGCGCAACTGCCGGACCATGTGCTGAACCGCATCCAGCCCGACGCCGCGCCCGGAGACTTCTGTGACCGTGTCGCGCAGGCTGAAACCCGGCAGAAACAGGAACGTCAGCAGCTCTTCTTCGCTCAACTGCGCGGCAGTCTCGGCTGGGGATAACTGCCGCTCGACGATCGTGCGGCGGACCTTTTCCAGGTCGACGCCATTGCCATCATCGCTCAGTTCCAGCACCAGCAGACCGGCCTGATGGGAGGCTCGCAAACGGATCACGCCTTCCTCCGGTTTGCCGGCCAAGCGCCGCTGTTCCGGGGTTTCGATACCGTGATCCACCGCATTGCGCAGCAGGTGCGTCAGCGGCGCTTCGAGTTTTTCCAGTACGTCGCGGTCGACTTGAGTCTTGTCGCCCTCGATCTCCAGCCGCACCTGTTTGCCAAGGTTGCGCCCAAGATCGCGGACCATGCGCACTTGACCGCTCAGCACGTCGGCGAACGGCCGCATGCGACAGGCCAGCGCGGTGTCATACAACACCTGTGCGCGCTGGCTGGCGTGCCAGGCGAACTCGTCCAGTTCGGCGTTTTTTTCCACCAGCAATTGCTGGGACTCGGCCAGCAATCGGCGGGCGTCACCCAAGGCTTCCTGGGCTTCGAGGCTCAAGGCATGGTCCTTGAGATGGACGTTAAGGTTTTCCAGCGCCCGCAGGCCATTGCTCTGCATGCGTTTAAGGCGCTGCATGGTGGCCAGGTGCGGCTTGAGGCGCTGGGTTTCCACCAGGGATTTACTCGACAGGTCGAGCAGGCTATTCAAGCGCTCGGCCGTGACGCGCAATACGCGCTCGCCAGTGTCGGTGGCGCGCCTGGTCTTGGACGCAGGCTCGGCGGGCTCTGCCTGGGGTGTTTCAATGAGTGTGTCGACGGGTGTTTCGGCAGCACGACCGGGCGGCTCGACCCTGGGTGTCGGCGGTTCGAGCTGAGGTTCTGCCATCGGCAGCGCGATGGGGGCAACCGTCGCCATGTGTTCAAGCAGCCGTCCCATCAAGACGACATAAGCGTCGATATCCGCAGGCGCCGGAGCATTGTTCGGCGTCGCAATCCGCATCAGCAGATCGGTGCCCCGTAACAGCGCATCAATGTGTTCGGGTCGCAGGTACAGGCGCCCTTCCTGGGCGCTGACCAGGTAATCCTCCATCACATGGGCAACACTGACCCCGGCATCGACGCCGACAATTCGCGCCGCGCCCTTGAGCGAATGGGCCGCGCGCATGCACGACTCGAGGTAATCGGCCTGGGTCGGATCGCGCTCCAGCGCCAGCAGACCGGCGCTCAGCACCAGGGTCTGGGCCTCGGCTTCCAGGCTGAACAGCTCCAGCAAAGAGGCGTCACGCATTTGGTCGGGGGTCATGTGAGGCTCCGGGTCACGGCAGACAGCAGCTGCTCTTCATCCAGCCAACGCAGGCTGCGACCTTTGAATGGCAAGACTCCGCGGGTGTATTTGGCGCTGGCCTGGGTGCCGGACTGGGACGCGGCATCGAGAATGCGCTCGTCGATGGCGTGAATCCCGTCCACTTCGTCCACCGGCACCACCACCGGCCCGCCGTGGGCGGCGATGATCAGCATCCGCGGCGTTACCCGCGCGCCGGGCGCCACACTACTGGTGTCGTCGAGCCCCAACAGCTCCACCAAAGACAGGCACGCCACCAAGGCACCGCGCACATTCGCCACGCCGAGCAATGCCCGGGAACGCTGGTGCGGCAAGGAATGGATCGCTTGCAGTGGCGCCACTTCGACCAGGCTGCGAGTGGCCAGGCCCAGCCACTCTTCGCCGAGGCGAAACATCAGCAGCGAACGGGTTTTCACCTCGCTCTCGGCCACCGTGGAGATTTGCCCACGGTCATCCTGCTGCAAGGCGTAGCGGTCGAGCAAGCGCGTGGCGGCAGCCGAATACACCGCGCAATTGCGGCAATGAATGTGCTCGCTCAGCAGCGGGCAGGACTGGTCGCCGTGGATACCGATGCGATTCCAGCAGTCGTCGATGGCCTGGGCATCTTCATGGGTGACGCTCAAGGTGTCGGAGGCGTTCATCGTTTACGCTCACTGTCAGCGGCGCGCTCGCTGCGGGCGGCGCGGGCCTGCAATCGTCTGGCACCCGCCGTGTCGCCCTGGGATTGCAGCAAGGCCGCCAGGTGCATCAACGCGTCGGGGTGTTGCGGTTCGAGGTACAACGCCTTGCGATAAAACCCCTGGGCCTCCAGGGCACTGCCGGCGACATCGCTGAGCAGCCCCAGCCAATAGAACACTTGGGCCACCGGTTCGTGACTGCGCAAATAACTTTCGCACGCGGCGCGGGCCTCGGCACTTTTGCCTTCATTGGCCAGCGCGGCGATATTCGCCAACAGCGTGGCGGCGTCCGAAGAAGTGGCCGAAGGGATGGCGGCAGCCCGAGGCATCGGCACGACCGTCGCAAAAAGCCGACTGCGCACAGGCGGCGGAGTCATGCTGCGCAACGGTTGCTGCACGGGCAGCGACATCGGCGCGAAGGTCGCAAGCGGCTCGAGCGCGCTCTGGCGACTGAAGGCAAACGACTGCGGTATACCGATCGAGCGCATGCCGAAACGGCCGAGCAGACTGCCCTCGGCCGGGCCGATAAACAGCACGCCGTCGATGTGAGTCAGACGCTTGAGCACTTCGAACACTTGCTGCTGGGTCGGCTGGTCGAAATAAATCAGCAGGTTGCGACAGAACACGAAGTCATAGGGCGGCTCGTTGACCAGCAAGGTCGGATCCAGCAGGTTACCGACCTGTAAACGCACTTGTTCAAGCACGCGCCCGCTGAGGCGATAGTTATCGTGTTCAGCGGTGAAATGGCGCTCGCGAAACTCGAGGTCCTGGCCACGAAACGAATTCTTGCCGTACAGCGCGAGCCTGGCCTTTTCCACCGACAGCGGGCTGACGTCCATGCCGTCGACCTTGAACTGGTGCGGCGCCAGCCCGGCATCAAGCAATGCCATGGCGATCGAGTACGGTTCTTCGCCGGTAGAACACGGCAAGCTGAGAATCCGCAGGGCGCGCATGTTGTTGATCGCTGCCAGCCGCTTGGCCGCCAGTTTCGCCAGCGTGGCGAAGGATTCCGGGTAACGGAAAAACCAGGTTTCGGGGACGATCACCGCTTCAATCAGCGCCTGCTGTTCGTCACGCGAACCCAACAACGTGTGCCAATACTCATCGGCCGTCAGCGCCCGAACCGCCGTGATGCGCTGGCGCACCGCACGCTCGATGATCGCCGGGCCGACCGAGCCGACATCCAGGCCGATACGTTCCTTGAGGAAATCGAAAAACCGTTGATCGCTGCTCATCCCTGCTCCTCAAACTGCGCCAGGTCCAGCGGCGGCGAGGGAAACAATAAGGCGCGAACCTGTGCATCCAGTAAATCGGCAACCCGCACCCATTGCAGCAGCCCCTGGGCATCTTCGCGCACCGGGCCGAGGTACGGCGCCTGGCGATTGTCCAGGCCATAAGGCTGAAAGTCCGCCGGGTTGCAGCGCAACGTGTCGGTGACCTGCTCCAGAATCAGCCCGAGCAATTGCGCAGGCCTCGCCTCATCCGGCCGATAGTGCACCAACACCAGCCGCGTGCTGGTGCGGGCCTGGGCCGGTTGGCCAAACGTCAGCGCGCTGAGGTCGATCACCGGCACCACCGCGCCACGATAGGCGAACACCCCCGCCACCCAGTCCGGCGCCCGGGGAATGGGCTTCAACGGCAGTTGCGGCAGTACTTCAGCCACCTCAATGGCCTGCAAGGCGTAGCGCTCATTGCCGATGCGGAACACCAGAAACAACGACTGCTTCGTCGGCATCGCCACGCCGCGCCTGGCCGTAAGTTCGCTCATCAGACTTTGAATCGCGAGACACCGCCACGCAGCCCCACGGCCACCTGGCTCAGTTCGTCGATGGCGAAACTGGCCTGGCGCAAGGACTCAACCGTCTGGCTGCTGGCATCGCCCAACTGCACCAGCGCGTGGTTGATCTGCTCGGCGCCGGTGGCCTGAGCCTGCATGCCTTCGTTGACCATCAACACCCGCGGCGCCAGCGCCTGAACCTGATGAATGATCTGCGACAGCTGCTCGCCCACCTGCTGCACCTCGGACATGCCGCGGCGCACTTCCTCAGAGAACTTGTCCATGCCCATGACCCCGGCCGACACCGCCGACTGGATCTCGCGCACCATCTGCTCGATGTCGTAGGTGGCCACGGCGGTCTGGTCTGCCAGACGTCGCACTTCGGTGGCGACCACGGCAAACCCGCGACCATACTCGCCGGCCTTCTCGGCTTCGATCGCGGCGTTCAGGGACAACAGGTTGGTCTGGTCGGCGACTTTGACGATGGTCACCACCACTTGGTTGATGTTGCCGGCCTTCTCATTGAGGATCGCCAGTTTGGCATTCACCAGATCTGCCGCGCCCATCACCGAGTGCATGGTGTCTTCCATGCGCGCCAAGCCTTGCTGACCAGAACCGGCCAGCACCGAAGCCTGGTCGGCGGCGGTGGAGACTTCGGTCATGGTGCGCACCAGGTCGCGTGAGGTGGCGGCAATTTCACGGGATGTCGCACCGATTTCGGTGGTGGTGGCTGCGGTTTCGGTGGCGGTGGCCTGTTGCTGCTTGGAGGTCGCGGCGATTTCGGTGACCGACGTGGTGACCTGCACCGAGGAGCGCTGGGCCTGGGACACCAACGAGGTGAGTTCGGTCATCATGTCGTTGAAGCCGGTTTCCACCGCGCCGAACTCGTCCTTGCGATCAAGATTCAGGCGACTGCTGAGATCGCCAGTGCGCATGACTTCGAGGATATCCACAATGCGATTCATCGGTGCCATGATCGCGCGCATCAACAGCAGGCCGCAGAGGCCGGCGACGATGATTGCCACCAGCAAAGAGACGCCCATGCTGATTTTGGCGGCCGTCACCGCGTCACTGATGGCCAGCGTGGATTGTTCAGCCAGAGCGTGATTATTTTCAAGAAGGCTGTTCAATTGCTTGCGCCCATTGACCCAGGCCGGCGTCAGTTTTTGCTCCAGGGCAAGAACCGCCTGGTCGTACTCTTTGCGCTGATAGAGATCGAGAACGTTGGTCATTTCTTTGTTGTAGAGCTGATGACGCACTTCGAACTCGTCGAACAGGACCTGGTCGTCCTCCGTGAAAATGGTTTTACGGTAGTTGGCTATTTGCTCGTTCAAGCGCTCTTCGAAACTTTTGTACATGGTCTGGTCGGCGACGGTCATTTCACGATGCCCGGAAAGGCCGACAAGCTGTTGGGTGAGGTTAAAACTGTCGACCCACGCACCGCGGATCATCGAACTGTAATACACCCCCGGGACCGCATCGGTGCGGACCGATTCTGCGCCGGCGTCGATCTTCATCAGCCGAGAAAAAGACACCACAACCATCAGCAGCATGATCGCGATAATTACCGCAAAGCTCGCCAAAATGCGTTGGCGCAACGTCCAGTTCTTCACAGTCAGTCCTCGGTGCGGATCAAATTGCGGGGGAGTATAGCTGAGGGCGATGTTTCATTTATAAGACGCTGAGCATCGTTTCTCATCCCGCCAATAAAAAGCACGGATTCGGTAGAAACATCACATCCCGCATTGGAAATTTGTCGACCGTGACATCGGGCACTAGTCTGGATAAACCCATGACACAGCCCGGCCTCAGTCAGCCTCCCACAAAGCGCACTACGCTAATAACAAGCCACTCGTGGCGAACTACCCCGTTCAACGCTGTCCCGACCCTAATTAAAGAAGAGGGAAACCCCATGTTCGAACACAAGACCGCACTGCTCAGTGCAATCGCCACGGCGCTTCTGGCCAGCGCCAGCCTGCAGGCCGCCGAACCGCTGAAAGCCGTCGGTGCCGGCGAAGGTCAGCTGGATATCGTTGCCTGGCCCGGCTATATCGAACGGGGCGAAAGCGACAAGGCTTACGACTGGGTCAGCGCTTTCGAGAAGGAAACCGGCTGCAAGGTCAACGTCAAGACGGCCGGCACGTCCGATGAAATGGTCAGCCTGATGGCCAAGGGCGGTTACGACCTGGTGACGGCGTCCGGCGATGCCTCCCTGCGCTTGATCGCCGGCAAGCGCGTCCAGCCGATCAACACCGCATTGATCCCCAACTGGAAGAATCTCGATCCGCGCCTGAAGGATGGGCCGTGGTACGTGGTCGACAAGCAAACCTATGGCACCCCGTACCAATGGGGGCCGAATGTGCTCATGTACAACACCAACGTGTTCAAACAGCCGCCGACCAGTTGGAGCGTGATACTCGAAGAGCAGAAACTGCCCGACGGCAAATCCAACAAAGGCCGCGTGCAGGCGTATGACGGCCCGATCTACATCGCGGACGCGGCGCTGTACCTGAAAACCGCCAAGCCGGAACTGGGCATCAAAGACCCTTACCTGCTCGACGAAAAACAGTACAAGGCCGTTCTCGACCTGCTGCGCGCCCAGCAAAAGTTGATTCACCGCTACTGGCACGACACCACCGTGCAGATGAGTGATTTCAAGAACGAAGGCGTGGTGGCCTCCAGTTCCTGGCCGTATCAGGTCAACGGCCTGATGAACGAGAAACAGCCAGTCGCCTCGACCATCCCCAAAGAAGGCGCCACCGGGTGGGCCGACACCACCATGATGCACGCCGAAGCCAAGCACCCGAACTGTGCCTATAAGTGGATGGACTGGTCGCTGACGCCGAAGGTCCAGGGCGATGTGTCCGCCTGGTTCGGCTCGCTGCCGGCGGTTCCGGCGGCGTGCAAGGCAAGCGAACTGTTGGGGGCCGAGGGGTGCAAGACCAACGGTTTCGACCAGTTTGACAAGATCGCCTTCTGGAAAACCCCGCAGGCTGAGGGTGGCAAGTTTGTGCCTTATAGCCGTTGGACCCAGGATTACATCGCGATTATGGGAGGCAGGTAATACACCGCCTCTTGTGGCGAGGGAACTTTGTGGCGAGGGGGCTTGCCCCCGTTGGGTGGCGAAGCCGCCCTGGAACCAGTCACCGCGGTCTAACAGATACACCGCGCTCTCCTTTTCAGGGCTGCTACGCAGCCCAATGGGGCGGTGCGGCGGTCCGACAAGCCCCCTCGCCACAGTGAGCATTCCAGCTAAAAAGGCACACCGATTCAGCTTTTTCAGAAGTCCAGGCAGGGGCCGCTGTGATGGGCCCCGCTTTTTGGGAGCACCGTATCCATGACGCTTGCAGTCCAGTTCACCAACGTTTCCCGTCAGTTCGGTGAGGTGAAGGCCGTTGACCGGGTTTCCATCGACATCCAGGACGGCGAGTTCTTTTCCCTGCTGGGCCCTTCTGGCTCGGGTAAAACCACCTGCCTGCGCCTGATCGCCGGTTTCGAACAGCCGAGCACCGGCTCCATCCGCATCCATGGCTTGGAGGCCGCCGGGCTGCCGCCGTATCAGCGCGACGTGAATACCGTGTTCCAGGATTACGCGCTGTTCCCACACATGAACGTACTCGACAACGTCGCCTACGGCTTGAAAGTCAAAGGCGTCGGCAAGAGCGAACGCCACAAACGTGCCGAAGAAGCCCTCGACATGGTCGCCCTCAACGGCTACGGCGAGCGCAAACCGGTGCAGCTGTCGGGCGGCCAACGCCAGCGTGTGGCCCTGGCTCGCGCGCTGGTCAATCGCCCTCGCGTGTTGTTGCTCGACGAACCCTTGGGCGCCCTCGACCTGAAGCTGCGCGAGCAAATGCAAGGCGAACTGAAGAAGCTGCAACGTCAGCTCGGCATCACCTTTATCTTCGTCACCCACGACCAGACCGAAGCGTTGTCGATGTCCGACCGCGTGGCGGTGTTCAACAAAGGGCGCATCGAGCAGGTCGACACGCCACGCCACCTCTATATGAAACCGACAACCACCTTCGTCGCCGAATTCGTCGGCACGTCCAATGTGATACGCGGTGATCTGGCCCGGCAGTTGAGCGGCAATCCTCAGCCGTTTTCGATCCGCCCGGAACACGTGCGTTTCGCCGAAGGGCCGCTGGCCAGCCATGAAATAGAAGTCAGCGGCGTGCTTCATGACATCCAGTATCAGGGCAGCGCCACCCGCTATGAACTGAAACTGGAAAACGGCCAGACCCTGAACATCAGCCAGGCCAACGTCCAGTGGCTGGACGTCAGTGCGCAACATCAGCCCGGGCAACGCATCAGCGCTCGCTGGGCGCGCGAGGCGATGATCCCGCTGCACGACAATGTTGTAGGCGGGGTATGAGATGGACAGCGTGATCTCTCGAACCCCGGCCAACGGCTCGCCGCTGCGCCGGTTTTCCAACCTGCTGTACCGGCGGCCGAACCTGTATCTGTCGCTGCTGCTGGTGCCGCCGTTGCTGTGGTTTGGCGCCATCTACCTCGGCTCGCTGCTGACTCTGCTCTGGCAAGGCTTCTACACCTTCGATGACTTCACCATGACGGTCACCCCCGACCTGACCCTGGCGAACTTCGCAGCGCTGTTCCAGCCATCGAACTTCGACATCATCCTGCGCACCCTGAGCATGGCCATCGTCGTGTCGATCGCCAGTGCAATCGTGGCCTTCCCGATCGCCTACTACATGGCGCGCTACACCAGCGGCAACACCAAGGCGTTTTTCTACATCGCGGTGATGATGCCGATGTGGGCCAGTTACATCGTCAAGGCCTACGCCTGGACCTTGCTGCTAGCCAAGGGCGGCGTGGCGCAGTGGTTTGTTCAGTATTTGAATCTGGAGCCCGTGTTGCAGTTCGTGCTCGGGATGCCGGGAGTGGGTGGCAGCACCTTGTCGACCTCGCATCTGGGGCGGTTCATGGTGTTCGTTTACATCTGGCTGCCGTTCATGATTCTACCGATCCAGGCGTCACTGGAACGCCTGCCACCCTCCTTGCTGCAAGCTTCGGCGGACCTGGGCGCCAAGCCGCGTCAGACCTTCATGCAAGTGATTCTGCCGCTGTCGATTCCGGGGATCGCGGCCGGTTCGATTTTCACGTTTTCACTGACGCTGGGCGATTTCATCGTGCCGCAACTGGTGGGCCCGCCGGGCTACTTCGTCGGCAGCATGGTCTACGCCCAGCAAGGGGCGATCGGCAACATGCCGATGGCGGCGGCCTTCACGCTGGTGCCGATCGTGCTGATCGCCATTTACCTGTCCATCGTCAAACGTCTGGGGGCCTTCGATGCGCTCTGACTCTTCCTCTCAAGACCGGGCGTCCCTGGGCCTGCGCATCGCCGCCTGGGGCGGGTTGCTGTTCTTGCACTTCCCGATCCTGATCATCTTCCTCTATGCCTTCAACACCGAAGACGCGGCGTTCAGCTTTCCGCCCAAGGGCTTCACCCTGAAGTGGATCGCCGTGGCGTTCTCGCGGCCCGACGTACTGGAGGCGATCAAGCTGTCGCTGCAGATCGCCGCCATCGCCACGCTGATTGCGTTGATCCTCGGCACCCTCGCCTCGGCGGCGTTGTACCGGCGGGACTTCTTCGGCAAGCAAGGTATTTCGCTGATGCTGATCCTGCCGATCGCATTGCCGGGGATCATCACCGGGATCGCGCTGCTGGCGACCTTCAAGACGCTGGGGATCGAGCCGGGGGTATTCACTATCGTGATCGGTCACGCGACCTTCTGCGTAGTGATCGTCTACAACAACGTCATCGCCCGGTTGCGCCGCACGTCCTACAGTTTGATCGAAGCGTCGATGGACCTCGGCGCCGACGGCTGGCAGACCTTCCGCTACATCGTCCTGCCGAACCTCGGCTCGGCGTTGCTGGCTGGCGGCATGCTGGCGTTTGCCCTGTCGTTCGACGAAATCATCGTCACCACCTTCACCGCCGGCCACGAACGCACCTTGCCGTTGTGGCTGCTCAACCAGCTCAGCCGCCCACGGGACGTGCCGGTGACCAACGTCGTGGCGATGCTGGTCATGATGGTGACCATGTTGCCGATTCTCGGCGCGTATTACCTGACCCGTGGTGGGGAGAGTGTCGCCGGTAGCGGCGGAAAATAACTGACCACTGGAAACCGGATCCTGTGGGAGCAGGGGCCAGTTCCCACAAAAAGAAAACAACAGCTTCGGAGGATAAAGCCATGCAAACCAAACTCTTGATCAATGGCCAACTGGTCGCTGGGGACGGCCCCGCCCAAGCCGTGTTCAACCCGGCCCTCGGTCGTGTACTGGTGGAAATCAACGAAGCCAGCGAAGCCCAGGTCGACGCCGCCGTGCGCGCCGCCGATAGCGCCTTTGAAGGCTGGTCGCAAACCACACCGAAAGAACGCTCGCTGTTGCTGCTCAAACTCGCCGACATCATCGAAGCCCATGGCGAAGAGCTGGCCAAACTGGAGTCGGACAACTGCGGCAAACCCTACAGCGCCGCGCTGAACGACGAGATCCCGGCGATTGCCGACGTGTTCCGATTCTTCGCCGGGGCCAGCCGTTGCATGGGTGGCGCGCTGGGGGGTGAATACTTGCACGGCCACACCTCGATGATCCGCCGCGACCCAGTGGGCGTGATTGCCTCCATCGCGCCATGGAACTACCCGCTGATGATGCTCGCCTGGAAAGTCGCCCCGGCCCTGGCCGCCGGTAATACCGTGGTGCTCAAGCCGTCGGAACAAACCCCGCTGACCGCCCTGCGCCTGGCAGAACTGGCGTCGGAGATTTTCCCGGCGGGTGTGCTTAACCTGGTGTTCGGTCGTGGTCCTACCGTTGGCACCCCACTGGTCACCCACCCGAAAGTGCGCATGGTGTCGCTGACCGGTTCCATCGCTACCGGCTCGAATATCATTTCCAGCACCGCCGGCAGCGTCAAACGCATGCACATGGAACTGGGCGGCAAGGCGCCGGTGATCATCTTCGACGATGCCGACATCGACGCCGCCGTGGAAGGTATTCGCACCTTCGGTTTCTACAACGCCGGCCAGGACTGCACTGCCGCTTGCCGCATCTACGCTCAGGCAGGCATCTACGACACCTTCGTCGAGAAGCTCGGCGCCGCGGTCAGCAGCCTCAAGTACGGCTTGCAGGATGATCCGTCGACGGAGCTGGGCCCATTGATCAGCGCGCAACATCGTGACCGCGTAACCGGGTTTGTCGAGCGGGCCATGGCGCAACCGCACATTCGGTTGATCACCGGCGGCAAGCCAGTGGAAGGCAATGGCTTCTTCTTTGAACCGACGGTGCTGGCCGACGCACAACAGGACGACGAGATCGTGCGCCGCGAAGTATTCGGGCCGGTGGTATCGGTGACCCGATTCACCGATGAAGCGCAGGCGCTGGCCTGGGCCAACGATTCGGACTACGGCCTGGCGTCGTCGGTCTGGACCTCGGACGTCGGCCGCGCCCATCGCCTGTCTGCACGCCTGCAGTACGGCTGCACCTGGGTGAACACCCACTTCATGCTGGTCAGCGAAATGCCGCACGGTGGTCAGAAACTGTCCGGTTATGGCAAGGACATGTCCATGTATGGGTTGGAGGATTACACGGTTGTGCGGCATGTGATGTTCAAGCATTAAAAGCGAAAAGATCGCGGCCTGCGGCAGTTCTCCTGTAAGCGCTGCCGCAGGCCGCGATCTTTTGCTCAACGGACAAAGCCTTTACACCTCAAAACCGCGAAACACTCCTCATCGCATCCACCAGATAGCGCATCGCAATCCGGTCACTCTCCGACAGCTCGCGATAGCGCTCCACCAACTTCAACTCCTCCGAACTGAGCCGACGCCTTCGCCGCCCGGTGGCCAGGCAGGGAAAGAGTCCTAACATTTCAGTGATTCCTTGTACTTTCGACATGGACGATGTCCTTCTAAACGTCAGAGAAAACTGCAAAACCGCATCGCCCTATCACTTTCAGCGGTCGTCTTGTGTGCACTGAACCCACCGGCCTGAAGGGCCGAAACCGGTCATGTCCATAGAATAGAAATTAAATCGGCACTGAGAAGTGGTTTTTAGAGTAATTAGTCGAAAAAAGCAGATATGCCCTATAAATCAGAAAGCGCTGTGAGAAACGTTACCTGACATGTCTTGTTTCATTGCCACGCTGTCGCAGTGCTATCAATCATTTTTGCTCTGCAACTGAACGGTTTAAGCTTATTGGCATCTGCTCTAAAGTCCGTTGCGTTTGGCCGAAGGCATGTCCGAACCGTTATTTCTGATCCAGCACGTGCCAGGAACGGCGCGGGATTGTTCACGACAGGTTGTACTTATGCACCGCAGGAATTTGCTCAAAGCGTCCATGGCCATCGCGGCTTACACCGGTCTCTCGGCCACCGGCCTGCTGGCCGCAAACGCCTGGGCCGGCAGTGGCACTGCCGATGGCGACGCCCAGGCGTTCGACTTCGAAGCGCTGAAGAGCCAAGCCAAACAGCTCGCCGGCAAGCCGTATCAGGACACCAAACAGGTGCTGCCGCCGACACTGGCAACCATGACACCGCAGAACTTCAATGCGATCCGCTACGACGGCAATCACTCACTGTGGAAGGATCTGAAAGGTCAGCTGGACGTGCAGTTCTTCCACGTCGGCATGGGTTTCAAGCAGCCGGTGCGCATGTACAGCGTCGACCCCAAGACTCGACTGGCGCGCGAAGTGCATTTCCGCCCGTCGCTGTTCAACTATGAAAAAACCACCGTCGATACCCAGCAGCTCAAGGGCGACCTGGGCTTTTCCGGGTTCAAGCTATTCAAGGCCCCGGAGCTGGATCAGCACGACGTCTTGTCGTTCCTCGGCGCCAGCTATTTCCGTGCGGTAGACGCCACCGGCCAGTACGGTTTGTCGGCCCGCGGCCTGGCAATCGACACCTACGCCAAGAAGCGTGAAGAGTTCCCGGACTTCACCAAGTTCTGGTTCGAGACACCGGGCAAGGACAGCACCCGTTTCGTGGTGTACGCCCTGCTCGATTCGCCGAGCGCCACCGGGGCCTACCGTTTTGACATCGATTGCCAGGCCGAGCGCGTGGTGATGGAAGTCGACGCCCACGTCAATGCCCGCACCGCCATCGAGCAACTGGGTATCGCACCGATGACCAGCATGTTCAGCTGCGGCACCCACGAGCGCCGTATGTGCGACACCATTCACCCGCAAATCCACGACTCCGATCGCCTGGCCATGTGGCGCGGCAACGGCGAGTGGATCTGCCGCCCGCTGAACAACCCGGACACCTTGCAATTCAACGCCTTCGCCGACACCGACCCGAAAGGCTTTGGTCTGGTGCAGACCGACCATGAATTCGACAGTTATCAGGACACCGTCGACTGGTACAGCAAGCGCCCGAGCCTGTGGGTAGAACCGACAACCGCGTGGGGCGAAGGCTCTATCGATTTGCTGGAGATTCCTACGACCGGCGAAACCCTGGACAACATCGTCGCGTTCTGGACGCCGAAGAAACCGGTCGCCGCCGGTGATTCCCTGAACTACGGCTACAAGCTCTACTGGAGCGCCCTGCCACCGACGGGTACGCCGCTGGCACGGGTCAACGCGACCCGTTCGGGCATGGGCGGCTTTGTCGAAGGCTGGGCACCGGGTGAGCATTATCCCGAAGTCTGGGCACGCCGCTTTGCCGTGGACTTCACCGGCGGCGGGCTGGACCGCTTGCCCGAAGGTGCGGGGATCGAACCGGTGGTGACCTGCTCGAACGGTCAGGTGAAGGATTTCAACGTGCTGGTGCTCGATGACATCAAGGGCTACCGAATCACCTTCGACTGGTACCCGACCAATGACAGCGTGGCGCCGGTGGAGCTGCGGTTGTTCATTCGCACCAATGACCGCACGTTGAGTGAAACCTGGCTGTACCAGTATTTCCCGCCGGCGCCGGATAAGCGCAAGTACACCTGATATAGGCTGCGATCTTTTGGCGTTAAAAAGCCCCGGTCAACCCGACCGGGGCTTTTTGGTTTTACAGCGGCTTTCAGTCACGCAAATCCGATTCATGAATCGGCTGGTCACGATGGGTGGCCCGTTGGTATTGCGCCGGCCAGACAGCCTTGTGCCCACCCAGATCGTCATCGGCATGCAGCGGCCAATACGGATCACGCAACAACTCCCGGGCGAGGAAGATAATGTCGGCCTGACAGGTACGCAGAATATGCTCGGCCTGGGCTGGCTCGGTGATCATGCCTACCGTGCCGGTGGCAATGCCCGACTCTTTACGTACCCGCTCAGCAAATCGGGTCTGATAACCGGGCCCTGTAGGAATTTCGGCATTTACCGCCGTACCGCCCGACGAAACGTCGATCAGGTCCACCCCCAGGTCTTTCAAGCGTCGCGCCAGCTCCACGGTTTCGTCGGGGTTCCAACCGTCTTCCACCCAGTCCGTGGCCGATACTCGCACAAACACCGGTAACTCTTCAGGCCAGACGGCCCGCACCGCTTCGGTGACTTGCAGCACCAGCCGAATACGATTCTCGAATGAACCACCGTACTGATCGCGCCGTTGATTGCTCAAGGGCGAAAGAAATTGATGCAGCAGATACCCATGAGCGGCGTGCACTTCGACCACTTTGAAACCGGCGATCAACGCCCGTTTGGCCGAATCGACGAAAGCCTGGACGACCTCGGCGATCTCACTTTCATTAAGCTGCTTGGGTGGTGTGTGCTGGGGGTCGAAAGCGATCGGCGAAGGGCCGACCGGGATCCAGCCGCCATCTTCCGGCTTGACGCTGCCATGCTTGCCCAGCCACGGCCGATGCGTGCTGGCCTTGCGCCCGGCGTGGGCCAGCTGGATGCCGGCAACGGCGCCCTGAGCGGCAATGAAGCGCGTAATACGTTGCAAGGGTTCGATCTGTTGATCATTCCAGAGACCAAGGTCCTGGGCGGTGATACGCCCGTCGGCGGTGACCGCCGTGGCTTCGGTAAACACCAGACCGGCGCCGCCGATCGCGCGGCTGCCGAGATGGACTAGATGCCAGTCATTGGCCAGCCCATCGACGCTGGAGTACTGGCACATCGGTGATACCGCGATGCGGTTAAGCAGGGTCAATTGACGAAGGGTATAGGGTTCAAGCAGCAGACTCATGGGGCACCTCTCAAATCAGTGGGCAGGCTCCAGGGTTCTGTTTGAATAGTCGACGAGTGACAGGAAAAAGGTGCAGCACCCGCCCCCGCGGGCAAAAAATTCGACAAGACGTCACAAGGATAATCAAGCAGTGCTTAGAGCCTAGTCGACATCGCGGGATCAGGGAGGGTTCAGAGAGATTCGGTGTGAGGGAAATCGCTTTCGCGGGCAAGCCTCGCTCCCACAGGGTTTACGCAAATCCTAAGGGAGCGGGCTTGCCCGCGAAGGGCTTAACGCGGTTCGATGTGGGCAATCATCAACTGCACAGTCTCGTTCCCACGAAACTCGTTGAGGTCGAGTTTGTAGGCCAATTCGACCCACTTGATGGTCGGATTCGGCCAGATGTCCCGGTCGATCCCGAAGGCGATACCATCCAGCTTCACCGAGCCGCATTCACTCTTGAGCACCACTTTGAGGTGCCGCTCGCCAACCACACGCTGCTCGACCAACTGGAACACCCCGTGAAACAGCGGCTCCGGAAAGTGTTGCCCCCAAGGCCCGGCGTGGCGCAGGGCGCGAGCCAGTTCCAGGTGAAACTCCTCGACCGCCAGGGTGCCGTCCGACAGCAGTCGCCCGGTCAGGTCTTCTTCGCGCATTTGCCTGCGCACTTCGGCGTCGAAGGCTTCGGCGAACAACGGAAAATTCGCTTCCGGCAAGGTCAGGCCGGCCGCCATGGCGTGGCCGCCGTATTTACTGATCAGGTTCGGATGTTGCGCCGCGACCACGCTCAATGCATCGCGAATGTGAAAGCCCTGAACCGAACGCCCCGAGCCCTTGAGCAGGCCATCGCCAGCATCGGCAAAGGCAATGGTCGGACGGAAATAGCGCTCTTTCATACGCGAGGCGAGGATACCGATCACCCCCTGGTGCCACTCGGGATCGAACAGGCACAGGCCGAACGGCATCGATTCCACCGGCAGATCCTTGAGCTGGGCCAGCGCCTCGCGCTGCATGCCCTGCTCGATGGATTTACGGTCCTGGTTCATGCCATCCAGCTGAGCCGCCATTTCACGGGCGGCGCCAGCGTCTTCGGTGAGCAGGCACTCGATGCCCAGGCTCATGTCATCCAGCCGCCCTGCCGCGTTCAGACGCGGGCCGAGGATAAAGCCCAGGTCAGTGGAGGTGATGCGCGAATGATCACGCTTGGCCACTTCAAGGATCGCCTTGATCCCCGGCCGCGCGCGCCCGGCGCGAATTCGCTCCAGGCCCTGATGCACCAGAATCCGGTTGTTGGCATCCAGCGGCACCACGTCGGCGACGCTGCCCAGCGCCACCAGGTCGAGCAATTCACCGATGTTCGGCTGCGGCTTGCTCTCGTACCAGCCCAGGCTGCGCAAACGCGCACGCAGGGCCATCAGTACATAGAAAATCACCCCGACACCGGCCAGGGCTTTGCTCGGGAACTCGCAACCCGGCTGGTTCGGATTGACGATGGCGTCGGCCAACGGCAGCTCGTCACCGGGCAAGTGGTGATCGGTGACCAGCACCTTGAGCCCGGCTTTTTTCGCCGCCGCCACGCCTTCGACGCTGGAAATGCCGTTGTCCACGGTGATCAGCAACTGCGGATCACGGGTCAGCGCCACTTCGACGATTTCCGGGGTCAGGCCGTAGCCGTACTCGAAGCGGTTGGGCACCAGATAGTCGACATGCGCCGCGCCCAGCAGGCGTAACCCCAACATGCCCACGGTACTGGCCGTCGCGCCATCGGCATCGAAGTCGCCAACGATCAGAATCCGCTGACGCTGCTCCAGCGCTGTCACCAGCAAATCCACCGCCGCCTCGATGCCCTTGAGCTGCTGGAACGGAATCAGCCGCGCCAGGCTCTTGTCCAGTTCAGCCTCGGACTGCACGCCCCGCGCCGCGTAAAGGCGGGTCAGCAGCGGTGGAATATCACCGAGGAATGGCAGGGTGTCGGGCAACAGGCGAGGTTCGATGCGCATGGGGTGACAGGTGCTTCTCTTGAATACGTAGGATAAAACCGGGTGACGCGGCCAAGCGGCGAATAATCAGCCGCGTTCGCCGGCCAGCCATTGCAACTGGACTTCGTGCTGACCACGGTCGTCGGTGACGAAAATCGTTCCTTCGCTGATCATCACGTCCCACTTGATAACGCGCGGCATGTCCTTGGCCAGGGTTTCCAGCACTTCCTGGGGCACGGCGGCGATGTTGACGTTTTTCAGGGTCTTGATCGCCGGGATCACTTTGCCTTCCCACACACGCAGGCTGCCGTAGGCCAGCAGGCTGGTGCGTTCGGTGCGGCGCGAGCACCAGGTCAGGCGGTCGGCGTCTGGCTGGCCGACTTCGATCCAGTGCAGGACACGGTCGTCCAGGCTCTTTTCCCACAGCGCCGGCTCATCCACGTCTGACAGACCGCGGCCAAAAGACAGCTGCTCGTTGTACCAGAAGGCGTAGGCCAGCAGCCGCACGGTCATGCGCTCTTCGGTTTCCGAAGGGTGACGGGCGATGGTCTGCTTCACGTTCTCGTAGACGCTGCGGTCGAGGTCGGTGAGGTTCAGTTCAAACTTGTATGTCGTGGACGGCTGGGCCATGAACGGGCTTCTTGATACGGGGAAAGGCGGCAAGTCTAACCGATGCAAGAGGGCAATCAACGAATTGAAGGCGAATCAACTTTGGGCGATGGATGTCGGCCTATGATAAAACGCTGTATTCGCTCAGCCTTTGTCCTACAGGATTTCGCATGCCGTTCTCCAATAAACCGCTCTCGGGTCTGAAAGTCATCGAATTGGGTACGTTGATTGCCGGGCCGTTTGCCTCGCGTATTTGCGGCGAATTCGGCGCCGAAGTGATCAAGATCGAGTCACCGGACGGCGGTGATCCGTTGCGCAAATGGCGCAAGTTGTATGAAGGCACCTCGCTGTGGTGGTTCGTTCAGGCGCGCAACAAGAAATCCCTGACCCTGAACCTGAAACACCCCGATGGCCTGGCGATCCTGAAACAGCTGCTCAGTGAAGCGGACATCCTGATCGAGAATTTTCGCCCCGGCGTGCTGGAAAAGCTCGGCCTGAGCTGGGAAGTCCTGCACGCACTGAACCCGAAACTGGTGATGGTGCGGCTCTCGGGCTTTGGCCAGACCGGCCCCATGAAAGATCAGCCGGGCTTCGGTGCGGTCGGTGAGTCCATGGGCGGCCTGCGCTACATCACCGGGTTCGAGGACCGGCCGCCAGTGCGCACCGGGATTTCCATCGGCGACTCGATTGCCGCGCTCTGGGGCGTGATCGGCGCACTGATGGCCTTGCGTCATCGCGAGGTCAACGGTGGCTTGGGACAAGTGGTGGACGTGGCACTGTACGAAGCGATCTTCGCCATGATGGAAAGCATGGTCCCGGAGTTCGACGTGTTCGGCTTCATCCGCGAACGCACCGGCAACATCATGCCGGGCATCACACCCTCCTCCATCCACACCAGCGCCGATGGCAAACACGTGCAGATCGGCGCCAACGGCGATGCGATCTTCAAGCGATTCATGCTGATCATCGGCCGCGAGGACCTGGCCAACGACCCAGTGCTGGCCAGCAACGACGGGCGTGACAGCCGTCGCGACGAGATTTACGGGGTGATCGATCGCTGGGTCAACTCACTGCCGCTGGACGCGGTGATCGAGCAATTGAACCAGGCCGACGTTCCCGCCAGCCGGATCTTCAGCGCCGAAGACATGTTCAGCGATCCGCAATACCTGGCCCGGGAAATGTTCCTGCAAGCCAAGCTGCCTGACGGCAAGGACTTCAAGATGCCCGGCATCGTACCGAAGCTTTCCGAGACACCCGGCACCTCGGAATGGGTCGGGCCGCAGTTGGGTGAACACAATGCGCAAGTCCTCCACGATCTGGGCTACGACCCGGCACAGATCGCACGGCTGCGTGAAGACGGGGCCATATAAGCTGAATCGCCTGCTTTCATCCGTCCTCGGTTACGCCGGCATCGGGCGCCTGCTGGCGGCGCTCGGGCTGTTGTCGGGCCTGATATCCCCGGCCCTGGCGCAACCTAAGGAGCATTTGTTCTGGCTGTTGCGCGACCTGCCGCCACTGACAATCTTCGAAGGTCCGAAAAAAGGCCAGGGCGTTATCGACCAACTGATGCCCCTGCTGATCGCCGGTATGCCGCAGTACGAACACACCCTGATACGGGTCAATCGCGCCCGCGGCATGCAGATGCTTCACGAAGAATCCTTTACCTGCGACCCCTCGCTGGTCTGGAGCAAGGAGCGCGAACAATGGATCACGTATTCCATTCCGGCCTTCCGGGTGGTCAGCAATGGGCTGGTGATCCGACGTGAAGACCGGTCGGTGCTGGAACCGTTTCTTTCCAACGGTGAAGTCGATCTGGCCGCATTGTTGGCCAGCGGTCAACAGAAAGTCGGTGTGATCGCCGAGCGCCGTTACGGTGAGTTCCTCGACACACTGCTGCAACAGGCGCCAGCCGGCGCGCTGACGCCCCACTATGGCAATGACGCCCTCGGCAGCCTGCTGCAGATGCAACGCTTGGGTCGTTTGCAGGTGGTATTGGGTTACTGGCCGGAAATCCGCTATCAGGCCCATCAGGAAAACCTGGCCGATGAGCAACTGGAGTTCTACCCGGTCAAAGGCACGGGCAACTACATGCCCGTGTACATCGGTTGCTCGAATACGCCTCAGGGTCGACAGGCGATCAGTGAAATCAACCGACTATTGCGCGCCCTGCCCCGCGAGCACCTGGGCCCGTTGTATGCCGACTGGCTCGACCCGCAAAGACGCAAGGATTACCTGAAAGAAACCAAGGCCTTTTTCGAGCATCAGGCCACGCAATGACAAATCGCAGGCAAAAAGAAACCCCGAGAAGTGGGGAGACAACTCGGGGTTAAACGTGGCCTGTATTACAGACCCGTAGCAGCAAGCTACAAGCACCGGAGCACAATGCTTGATCCTGCCGTTACATGGTCTGACTGACCTTGGTGCAGGAAGGTTCCCACAAAAAACACTTCAATTTCGGCTGGCCAGGCGCTTGTCCTGAGCAGCATTGCGCAACGCCGCGATGACACAGGGCTCCAAGCGTCCTTCAGCGATCAGCACGTCGCGGTGCAAGCCGTCGACGACATCCGTCAGCAGACGTTTATCGGTTAACTGGGCCTGATTGAACAGCCGTTCGACCACGATAGCGCCGGTCGCACTCTTGAGCGTCACCAGGCATTCGCCATGGGCACCCGATGGGGTCAACGTGACTTGGTACGGGCTCAGAGCCTCGCCGAGCAATAGACTGATACTTTCCATCTCGATCACCACTCAATAGTCCGCAAACAAAGTGCCTGGGGCGTATCCACAGTAAATGACCCCAGACCCGAGAAGAAAGTTCTGGATTCCAACGGCAGGCGCACCGGCGCCTCTGGTGGATAAAGCATGCCCGGAAAAGATGACAGTAAAAAAACAGCCGCGTTTAAACCCTTTCACCCGAGACACATTCCTTGTAGCCGCTGCTACAGGCATTGCGCTTCACGCCTGCCTTGTCCGCTTGGCCAGATCGGTCCATCCGCCCAGCAGCCCTCGCAATTGACCGTCCGCACTATAAAACGGCACCGTCCACTGATAGATGTCCCTGACACCATCCTTGAACATCAACTGACGTTCGCTGAAGCGCGTCTTGCGCGTACCGAGTTGGGCCATGAACTCGGCGTGCAGTTGCTCGGCGGTTTCTTTGGGCAAGACATCGAGTTCGATCAGTCGACGCCCCTGTATCTGGTCGAAACGGGTCGACAACCCCTCTTCATAACTCTTGTTGCACATGATCAAGCGCCCTTCCAGGTCACGCACGAACATCGGATCGGGCATGGCGTCTATCAAGGCATGCTGGAAGGAGAGCTGGTCATTGAGGTCTTTTTCGGCGTCCCGACGTTGCTGGATCAACATCGCAAGTCGCCGGTTCCACAATAGGGATAGCAGCGCAAAAACACTGGCGACAAAAACGCCCCAACAACCCCATTCGGCTATTCGCTGCCAGGTCGAAGGCGTCTGTACAGGAACAATGCCATCGAGCCACTTCAAGCGAATGGCACGTAACTCGGCAGGTGGAAACGCTTCGAGCGCCTTGTTGAGGATGCTCAACAATTGCGGCTGCCCTTTGCGTACCGCCAGATGATCGGCCTCCCATTTACCCTCCACCGTATCGCCCACCTTGAGCTGCCCGGACGGATAGAGCTGCGCCCCGGTTTCGTTCTCGATGGTGGCATAGGCTTCGCCGCTTTCGACCAACGCCCTGGCCTCGGCGTAGGTTTTGACCGAATGCAACTCGATGGCCGGATAATCGCGACGAATGGCCGCCTCCAGCGCATGCCGTGCTGGCAGCACCAGTACTCTTTTCGACAGCTGCTGCATGGATTGCACCGCTGGCGCGCCCGCTCGCCCGACGAACACCCAGCCAGCACCACCGAACGCATGACTGAAATCCAGGAATTCCTTGCGTTCCTCACTCATTGCCAGTGTGGTGCTCATGTCTGCCGCGCCGTTTTCCAGGCGCTCCAGCAATTGATCGGTGGAAAACGTCTCTTCGTGGAGGAACTTCAGCCCTGTCATGGCGCTGATGCGGTTGAGCACATCGTTGTTCAAACCGCTCCAGTGTCCATGTTCATCCTTGAACAGGTACAACGGGTACTGCGCCGACGCGACGATGACCGTCGGATGTTGCGCAATCCATTGCAGCTCCTGAGCGTCTAGCCCGATCGCGGCCCCGACGACCGACTCACGGGGTCCATAAGTCGCCAATTGCGCCGCCAGGCCCCATTGAGCAACGCTCATGGCGCCGACCAGAAATATCCAGCACGCAGCTGGTTTAAACCCTCTAAAAAACAGCATTGCCACTTCCTTGGTGATCGTCTCGCCCGTCCTTCATGGGCGGCTCTTCATTTACGAAACCCGACAAGTGTGGCATGCAGAAATGAGAAAGCCCGTCAGGAGACGGGCTTCAAAATGTGACAGCTTTTACCGGTTACAGTGGCTTGCCGCGGTTGCCATGCTGACTGACAAAGGCCTGCACGGCTTTCAAGTCGTTCGGCAACACGGTGCAACGCTCATCTCGCTCAAACAAATCAGAAAGATGTGCAGGTAGTTCGAGCGCTTTTCCTACACCGGCTTTTTCCACCGCGTCCGGGAATTTGACCGGATGAGCCGTGCCCAGGATCACCATCGGGATATCCAGGCTGCGACGGCATTCGCGCGCGGCCTTCACGCCGATGGCGGTGTGCGGGTCCAGCAGCTCGCCGGTTTGCTCGAAGACTTCGGCAATGGTTTCGCAGGTTTGAGCGTCATCCACGGCCAGCGAATCGAACAGCTTGCGCGCCTCGGTCCAGCGTTCCTGTTCGACGCTGAAACCGCCACCCTGCTTGAAGGTGTCCATCAAACCGGCAATCGCCGCGCCGTTGCGACCGTGCAGGTCGAACAACAGGCGTTCGAAGTTCGACGAGACCATGATGTCCATGGACGGCGACAGCGTGGCGTGCAGGGTTTCCTTGACGTACTGATTGCCGCTCATGAAGCGGTGCAGGATGTCGTTGCGGTTGGTGGCGACGATCAACTGGTTGATCGGCAGGCCCATGTTGCGCGCCAGGTAACCGGCGAAGATATCGCCGAAGTTGCCGGTCGGCACCGAGAACGATACCGAACGCGCCGGGCCGCCCAACTGCAGGGCTGCGTGGAAGTAATAAACGATCTGGGCCATGATCCGCGCCCAGTTGATCGAGTTCACCGCTACCAGGCGAGTGCCCTTGAGGAAGCTCTGGTCGGCGAAGCTCGCCTTGACCATTTCCTGGCAGTCATCGAAGTTGCCTTCGATGGCGATGTTATGGATGTTCTCGCCGAAGATGGTGGTCATCTGGCGACGCTGCACTTCGGACACGCGGTTGTATGGGTGCAGGATGAAGATGTCGACGTTTTCGCAATGCTTGCAGCCTTCGATGGCCGCCGAACCGGTGTCACCGGAGGTAGCGCCGACGATCACCACGCGCTCGCCGCGCTTTTCCAGCACGTAGTCGAGCAGGCGACCGAGCAGTTGCAGGGCGAAGTCCTTGAACGCCAGGGTCGGGCCGTGGAACAGCTCCAGCACCCATTCGTTGCTGTTCAGCTGACGCAACGGCGCCACGGCGTTGTGGGAAAACACGCCATAGGTTTCTTCAAGAATCTTTTTGAAATCGGCATCGGGGATGCTGCCGGTGACGAACGGGCGCATCACCCGGAAGGCCAGCTCGTGATACGGCAGGCCAGCCCAGGAAGCGATTTCTTCCTGAGTGAAACGTGGCAGGTTTTCCGGGACGTACAGACCGCCGTCGGTGGCTAGACCGGCCAGCAGGACGTCTTCGAAATTCAGGGCCGGTGCCTGGCCGCGGGTACTGATATAACGCATGACTGGCTCCAATAGACAGTGTTCGCAAACCCGGGCCCGCACGCGGGCCCGGTGAACGATAACGGCTTAGTTCAGGTGCTCGACGCGGATCCGTACAACCGGACCGACCACGCCCGCCAAGGCTTCCAGGGCAGCGATCGCATCGTTGATGTGCTGTTCCAGCACACGATGGGTCAGCAGGATCATCGGCACCAGGCCGTCGTGTTCCTCGACTTCCTTTTGCATGATCGATTCGATGTTGATGCCGCGCTCCGACAGGATGCTCGCCACCTGGGCCAACACGCCCGGATGGTCCTTGGCCTGAATGCGCAGGTAGTAAGCGCTTTCGCAGGCTTCGATCGGCAGGATCGGGTGGGCCGACAGCGAATCCGGCTGGAAGGCCAGGTGCGGTACACGGTTTTCCGGGTCGGAGGTCATGGCGCGAACCACGTCCACCAGGTCGGCGATTACCGACGAAGCGGTCGGTTCCATGCCGGCGCCAGCACCGTAGAACAGGGTCGAACCGGCAGCATCACCGTTGACCATCACCGCGTTCATCACGCCGTTGACGTTGGCGATCAGGCGATCGGCCGGGATCAGCGTCGGGTGCACGCGCAACTCGATACCGGCCGCGGTGCTGCGCGCCACGCCCAGGTGCTTGATGCGATAGCCCAGCGCTTCGGCGTAGTTCACGTCAGCGGTGGTCAGCTTGGTGATGCCTTCGGTGTAGGCCTTGTCGAATTGCAACGGAATGCCGAACGCGATGGACGCCAGGATCGTCAGCTTGTGGGCGGCGTCGATGCCTTCGACGTCGAACGTCGGGTCGGCTTCGGCGTAACCCAGGGCCTGCGCTTCGGCCAGCACGTCTTCGAAGGTCCGGCCTTTTTCACGCATTTCGGTAAGGATGAAGTTACCGGTGCCGTTGATGATGCCGGCCACCCAGTTGATACGGTTGGCAGACAAGCCTTCACGGATCGCCTTGATCACCGGAATGCCGCCGGCCACGGCCGCTTCGAACGCAACGATCACGCCCTTCTCGCGAGCCTTGGCGAAAATTTCATTACCGTGAACGGCAATCAGTGCCTTGTTCGCGGTGACCACATGCTTGCCATTCTCGATGGCCTTGAGTACCAGCTCGCGGGCAACGGTATAGCCGCCCATCAGCTCTATGACGATGTCGATCTCAGGGTTCGTGGCCACTTCGAAGACATCGTTGGTAATCGCAATACCGGTCGTCTGGAACTGAGGCTTTGGCGTGCGCATGGCAATTTGTGCCACTTCGATTCCACGCCCGGCACGACGAGCAATTTCCTCGGCGTTGCGCTGAAGTACGTTGAAGGTACCGCCACCGACGGTCCCTAACCCACAGATGCCTACTTTGACCGGTTTCACTGTGAACTCCCCATAAAACGGCCG
Organism: Pseudomonas sp. GW822-FHT07A10; assembly: GCF_058798795.1. Classification (NCBI taxonomy): domain Bacteria; kingdom Pseudomonadati; phylum Pseudomonadota; class Gammaproteobacteria; order Pseudomonadales; family Pseudomonadaceae; genus Pseudomonas; species Pseudomonas sp. GW822-FHT07A10. Next base: position 36,515 of record NZ_JBXAKV010000004.1, on the reverse strand, counting down.
ACTCGAGGCCGGCCGTGAAAACAGCCGCAGGTTCGCGGCTCTCTATTGATGGCCCGGCAAATGCTGCCGCCGGACCACGCTCGTCAAAGGCTGGCCGTGACGATGCGAATTTACTTCGCGCCCAGTGCCAGTTTGGCGACTTGTGGCGCAGGCTGGTAGCCCGGAATGACCTGACCGTCAGCCAAAACGATGGCCGGTGTACCGTTCACGCCAATCGACTGACCAAGGGCAAACTGCTTGGACACCGGGTTATCGCACTTGGCGGCCTTGATTTCCTTGCCATCGACCATTTTGTCCATGGCGGCTTTCTTGTCTTTGGAGCACCACACGGCTTGCAGTTGCTCGTCACCCGGCGAGCCCAGGCCCTGGCGCGGGAACGCAACATAACGCACTTCGATACCGCGCTTGTTCAGCTCAGGCACTTCGGCGTGCAGCTTGTGGCAATACGGGCAAGTGGTGTCGGTGAACACGGTGATGTGCGACTTGGTTTCGCCGATGGCCGGGTAGACCACGGTTTCCGCCACCGGAATGTCGTTGATCAGTTTGGCAATGCCCAGGCGTTCGGTCTTCTCGGTCAGGTTGACCGGTTTACCGTCCTTGAGCTGGAACAGGTAGCCCTGAACAACGTATTGGCCGTCGGCGCTGGCGTAAAGCACGCGGCTGCCCTTGAGCTTGACTTCGTACAGACCTGGCAGCGGGCTGGCGGTGATGGTTTCGACCGGCACGTCGAGCTGGAGGTTTTCCAGGCTTTTACGAATGGCTTTGTCGGCCGCGTCATCGGCGACGGCAAAGGTGCTGACCAACGCAATGGCTGCAGCGGCGAAAATCTGGGTCAGACGCATGAGAACTCCTGAAGGCGGACAAATGGGACGATCAGAACGCCCGTGCCGAAACACCGGGTCATAACCGCCCATCGTGCAAACCGGCAAAGCCTACCACATAAGGCCCCTGTGGCGAGGGGGCTTGCCCCCGTTGGGTTGCGAAGCAGCCCCTCCTTGGCGATCCCTATCCGACATATGGACCGAGGCGTGAGGCTTGACGACTGCTGCGCAGCCGAACGGGGGCAAGCCCCCTCGCCACAGGGCTTGCGCTAGCCTCTGGGGTGATGCTTGGCATGCAGGTCCTGCAAGCGCGCCCGGGCGACGTGAGTATAGATCTGGGTGGTGGAGAGATCGCTGTGGCCGAGCAACATTTGTACCACCCGAAGGTCGGCACCGTGGTTGAGCAGGTGCGTGGCGAAGGCATGCCGCAGGGTATGCGGCGACAGCGACTTGCCGATCCCGGCGACCTTGGCCTGGTGCTTGATGCGATGCCAGAAGGTCTGGCGGGTCATCTGCTCACCGCGCTGGCTGGGGAACAGCACATCGCTGGGACGCCCGCCCAGCAACTCGCCACGGGCATCGCGCATGTAGCGCTCGACCCAGACAATCGCCTCCTCACCCATCGGCACCAGCCGTTCCTTGCTGCCCTTGCCCATCACCCGCAGCACGCCTTGGCGCAGGTTGACCTGCTCCAGCGTCAGGCTGATCAGCTCCGTCACCCGCAAGCCACACGCGTAAAGCACCTCAAGCATGGCGCGATCACGCTGACCGATGGCCTCGCTCAGGTCCGGAGCGGCCAGCAAGGCTTCCACATCGGCTTCCGACAAGGATTTAGGCAATGGCCTACCCAGCTGCGGCATATCCACGCGCAGGGTCGGATCAACGGCAATCAGCTTTTCCCGCAGTAAATAGCGATAGAAACCACGCACACCAGAGAGGAATCGCGCCGTAGAACGGGGTTTGTAGTTTTGCTCCAGGCGCCAGGCAAGGTGATCGAGGATCAACTCGCGCCCGGCGTTGATCAGCTCCAGGCCCTTCTCCTGCAACCAGCCGTTGAACAAGGCCAGGTCGCTGCGATAGGCATCGCGGGTGTTATCGGAAAGGCCTTTCTCCAGCCACAGGGCGTCGAGGAACTGGTCTATCAGGGGATGATCGATGGCAGGCATGGGGGCTCAGGACTGGCGGGCAAAAGGCCGCAAAAATGAAGAGTCTTGCATAACACGTTGAAGGTGACACATGAAATTCGGGCACAAAAAAAGCATCCCTTGCGGGATGCTTCTTTTTGAGTAGACGCTCAGCTCATTACCGGGCCGGTTCGTTCTGCCCCAGGATCAGCTTGCCATCCTTGTCGACCGGAATCTGATTGCCCGGATCGCGATCCATCCGCACTTTGCCTTCCTTGCCGTCCAGCGAATAACGAACGTCGTAGCCTACGACCTTGTCGCTGATGTCATTGACCGTGTTACAGCGAGTCTGAGTCGTGGTGTAGGTGTCACGCTCCTGCATGCCTTCCTGCACCTTGTTACCCGCATAACCGCCGCCGACCGCACCGGCCACTGTGGCGATTTTCTTGCCTGTACCGCCGCCGATCTGGTTGCCCAACAGGCCACCAGCCAGGGCGCCGACCACCGTACCGGCGATCTGGTGTTGGTCTTTCACCGGCGCTTGCCGGGTCACCGTAACGTCCTTGCACACTTCACGTGGAGTCTTGATTTGTGTCTTGACCGGTTCAACGGCCAGCACTTGTGCATACTCAGGGCCGCTTTTAACCAGTTTGTAGGTGGCAACAGCACCACCGGCAGTCACACCGACAGCACCCAATACCGCACCAACCAGCAACGACTTGTTCACATGAACCTCCTGGCTATAACAGACGGGACAAACCCGCGCTTCTCCCAGCCTTGGAGCATAAAAAAAGGCGCGAGTTCAACACTCGCGCCTTCTCGGCTTGCAGCAGGAGATAACCGTTATGGACGGTCGTCGACTTCCTTCTCGCTCGTTGCCACAGGAATCAGGTCTTCGCTGTTCAGGTTCAGCCAGATCAGCACCACGTTCGCGATGTAGATCGAGGAGTAAGTACCCGCCAGAACACCGATGAACAGGGCAATGGAGAAACCGAACAGGTTGTCGCCACCGAAGAACAACAGGGCCGCGATCGCCAGCAAGGTGGAGATCGACGTCGCCATGGTCCGCAGCAGGGTTTGCGTGGTCGAGATGTTGATGTTCTCGATCAGGCTGGCCTTGCGCAGGACGCGGAAGTTCTCACGAACCCGGTCGAATACCACGATGGTGTCGTTGAGCGAGTAACCGATGATCGCCAGTACCGCCGCCAGCACCGTCAGGTCGAAGGTGATCTGGAAGAACGACAGGATACCGACGGTCACGATCACGTCGTGGATCAAGGACACGATCGCACCGACCGCAAACTTCCACTGAAAGCGGAAAGCCAGGTAGATCAGGATGCCGCCCAGCGCCATCAGCATGCCGAGGCCGCCCTGGTCGCGCAGTTCTTCACCCACCTGCGGGCCGACGAACTCGACACGCTTGACCTGAGCCGGGTTGTCGCCGCCGACTTTCTGCAGCGCTTCAGCCACCTGGTGACCCAGTTGCGGGTCTTCGCCAGGCATACGCACCAGAAGATCGGTAGTCGCACCGAAGTTCTGCACGATGGCTTCGTGATAACCGGCTGTAACCAGTTGCTCACGCACCTTGGTGACATCCGCCGGACGCTCGTAGGTCAGCTCGATGAGCGTACCGCCGGTGAAGTCCAGGCCCCAGTTCATGCCCTTATGAAAGACACTGAACATTGCCAGCGCGGTAAGGAACAATGTGACGCCGAACGCAAAGTTGCGAACGCCCATGAAGTTGATTGTACGTAACATGGCAGCCCCTTAAATCCACAACTTCTTGAAGTCACGACCGCCGAAGATCAGGTTGACCATCGCGCGGGTCACCATGATGGCCGTGAACATCGAGGTAAAGATCCCGAGGGACATGGTCACGGCGAACCCTTTGACTGGGCCGGTGCCCATGGCAAAGAGAATCCCGCCCACCAACAAGGTTGTCAGGTTGGCGTCGAGAATCGCGGTGAATGCCCGGCCGAAGCCTTCGTTGATTGCCCGTTGTACGGTCATGCCGGCCGCGATCTCTTCACGTATCCGCGAGAAGATCAGGACGTTGGCGTCGACCGCCATCCCCATGGTCAATACGATACCGGCGATACCCGGCAGGGTCAGCGTTGCACCCAGCAGCGACATCAAGGCCAGCAGCATCACCATGTTCACTGCCAACGCAACGGTGGCGATGAGGCCGAAGAAGCGGTAGATGGCCATGATGAACAGCGAGACAAACAGCATGCCCCACAACGATGCATCGATACCTTTGGTGATGTTGTCGGCACCCAGGCTTGGGCCAATGGTGCGCTCTTCAGCGAAGTACATCGGAGCCGCCAGACCACCGGCACGCAGCAGCAGCGCCAACTCGGACGATTCGCCCTGGCCGTTCAGGCCAGTGATGCGGAACTGGGCACCCAGCGGCGACTGGATGGTCGCCAGGCTGATGATCTTCTTCTCTTCTTTGAACGTCTGGACCGGCACGTCTTTCTCGACGCCGTTGACCACTTGCTTGACGTAAGTGGTGACCGGACGCTGTTCGATGAAGATTACCGCCATGCTGCGGCCGACGTTGCTGCGAGTCGCACGACTCATCAGCTCGCCACCGTGGCCATCCAGACGGATGTTCACTTCTGGCGTACCGTGCTCGCCGAAGCCCGCCTTGGCGTCAGTCACCTGGTCACCGGTGATGATCAGGCCACGCTCGATAAGCGCCGGAGGACGCTTGCCTTCACGGAACTCGAATTCCTCGGAAGTGGCTTTCGAAGCACCAGGCTCAGCGGCCAGACGGAACTCCAGGTTGGCCGTCTTGCCGAGGATACGCTTGGCTTCTGCGGTGTCTTGCACGCCCGGCAGCTCAACCACGATGCGGTTGGCGCCCTGGCGCTGAACGATAGGTTCGGCAACACCCAGCTCGTTGACGCGGTTACGTACCGTGGTCAAGTTCTGCTTGATGGAGTATTCACGGATTTCCGCCAGCTTGGCCGGGGTCATCGCCAGACGCAGTACCGGTTGGCCATTGAGGTCGGCCGGAACAATGTCGAAATCGTTGAAGTTCTTGCGGATCAGCGCACGGGCCTGCTCGCGGGAGTCTTCATCAGTGAAGCCCAACTGAATGGCACCGCCCAGTTGCGGCAGGCTGCGATAACGCAGCTTCTCTTTACGCAACAGGCTCTTGACGTCGCCTTCGTAGACTTTCAGGCGTGCGTCGAGGGCTTTGTCCATGTCCACTTCCAGCAGGAAGTGCACACCACCGGACAAGTCCAGACCCAGCTTCATCGGGTGCGCGCCCAGGCTGCGCAGCCATTGCGGGGTGGTTTGCGCCAGGTTCAGTGCAACGACGTAGTCATCGCCCAATGCCTTGCGCACAACGTCTTTGGCTGGCAACTGGTCTTCAGCCTTGACCAGGCGAATCAGACCGCCCTTGCCGTTTGCCGCCAGCGTGGCCGCCTTGACGTTGATCCCGGATTCCTTGAGCGCGGTGCTCACACGGTCCAGATCAGCCTGATTGACTTGCAGCGCAGTGCTTGCACCGCTGACCTGAATGGCCGGGTCATCAGGATATAGATTGGGAGCGGAATAAATCAGACCGACCGCCAGCACCGCCAGGATCAGAATGTATTTCCACAGAGGGTATTTGTTCAGCATCACGCCGCCCGCTTATGACGCGGGGCGCCTTGCGCGCCCCGTCGATTGAGTAGAAGTTGTAACTTAGATCGCTTTGAGCGTGCCTTTTGGCAGCGTGGCGGCGATGGCGCCTTTCTGGAACTTCATTTCAACAGTGTCGGACACTTCCAGAACCACGAAGTCGTCGGACACTTTGGTGATTTTGCCGGCGATACCACCGGTGGTCACAACTTCGTCACCTTTTTGCAGGCTGCTCAGCAGGTTCTTCTGCTCTTTGGCGCGCTTGGCCTGTGGACGCCAGATCATCAGGTAGAAGATGACCAGGAAACCGACCAGGAAAATCCACTCAAAGCCGCCGCCCATCGGGCCTGCCGCAGGTGCAGCAGCGTCAGCCATGGCATTAGAGATAAAAAAGCTCATTTAGCACTCCAGTTGCAAATGTTGAATCTTGGGGTCAGAAAACTCAGTCCAAAGGCGGAACAGGCAACCCGCGTTTGGCGTAGAAGGCATCGACAAAGGCGGCCAATGTACCCTGTTGAATAGCCTCGCGCAAACCAGCCATAAGCACTTGATAATGGCGCAAGTTATGGATGGTATTGAGCATGCTTCCCAGCATTTCGCCGCACTTGTCCAGGTGATGCAGATAAGCGCGGGAGAAGTTCTGGCAGGTATAGCAATCGCAGGTCGGATCCAGCGGCGAATCATCATGGCGATGGAACGCGTTACGGATCTTCAGCACGCCTGTATCAATGAACAGATGCCCGTTGCGGGCATTACGGGTTGGCATCACGCAATCGAACATGTCCACACCGCGGCGCACACCCTCAACCAGATCTTCCGGTTTGCCAACGCCCATAAGGTAACGAGGTTTGTCAGCCGGCATCTGGCCCGGCAGGTAATCGAGCACCTTGATCATCTCGTGCTTGGGCTCGCCCACCGACAGACCACCGATGGCCAGGCCGTCGAAGCCGATCTTGTCGAGGCCTTCCAGCGAACGCATGCGCAAATCCTGGTGCATGCCGCCCTGGACGATGCCGAACAACGCCGCGGTGTTGTCGCCATGGGCGTTTTTCGAACGCTGAGCCCAGCGCAATGACAGCTCCATCGATACGCGAGCGACGTCTTCGTCGGCCGGGTACGGGGTGCATTCGTCGAAGATCATCACGATGTCCGAGCCAAGATCACGCTGGACCTGCATCGACTCTTCCGGCCCCATGAACACTTTGGCGCCGTCGACCGGAGAGGCGAAGGTCACGCCCTCCTCCTTGATCTTGCGCATGGCGCCCAGGCTGAACACCTGGAAACCGCCGGAGTCGGTCAGAATCGGGCCTTTCCACTGCATGAAATCGTGCAGGTCGCCGTGCTTCTTGATCACTTCGGTGCCAGGACGCAGCCACAAGTGGAAGGTGTTGCCCAGAATGATTTCCGCGCCGGTGGCGACGATATCCCGCGGCAGCATGCCCTTGACCGTACCGTACGTGCCCACCGGCATGAACGCCGGGGTCTCGACGGTACCGCGTGGGAAGGTCAGGCGACCACGACGCGCCTTGCCGTCAGTAGCAAGCAACTCAAACGACATACGACTTTGGCGACTCATTCTTTGTCCTCAGGGCCACGTGGTGCGGGATTACGGGTGATAAACATCGCATCACCGTAGCTGAAAAAGCGGTATTCGTTGTCGACGGCGGCTTTATAGGCGGCCATGGTCTCGGGATAACCGGCGAACGCCGAAACCAGCATCAACAGCGTGGATTCGGGCAAATGGAAGTTGGTGACCAGAGCATCGACCACATGAAACGGCCGGCCCGGGTAGATAAAGATATCGGTGTCGCCACTGAACGGCTTGAGCACGCCATCACGCGCGGCACTTTCCAGGGAACGCACGCTGGTGGTCCCCACGGCCACCACACGACCGCCGCGAGCGCGGCAGGCCGCAACGGCATCGACCACGTCCTGGCCGACTTCCAGCCATTCGCTGTGCATGTGGTGATCTTCGATCTTCTCCACGCGCACCGGCTGGAACGTGCCCGCGCCGACGTGCAAGGTCACGAATGCGGTCTCGATGCCCTTGGCGGCAATCGCCTCCATCAGCGGCTGATCGAAATGCAGCCCCGCCGTCGGCGCCGCCACCGCGCCCAGGCGCTCGGCGTATACCGTCTGATAACGCTCGCGGTCCGAGCCTTCATCCGGGCGATCTATATAAGGAGGCAACGGCATGTGCCCGACGCGGTCGAGCAGCGGCAACACCTCTTCGGCAAACCCCAGTTCGAACAACGCATCGTGACGCGCCAGCATCTCGGCCTCGCCACCGCCGTCGATCAAAATCTTCGAGCCGGGCTTGGGTGACTTGCTGGAGCGCACATGGGCCAGCACGCGATGACTGTCGAGCACCCGCTCCACCAGAATTTCCAGCTTGCCGCCGGAAGCTTTCTGGCCAAACAGCCGCGCCGGAATCACCCGGGTATTGTTGAACACCATCAAATCGCCTGGGCGCAAATGCTCAAGCAAATCAGTGAATTGACGGTGTGCCAGGGCGCCGCTGACCCCATCCAGGGTCAACAGGCGACTACCGCGACGCTCGGCCAAAGGATGGCGAGCAATCAGCGAATCAGGGAGCTCGAAGGTAAAGTCAGCAACGCGCATGATGGGGTTCGTCTAGCAGGGCCGGGAAGTCTAGCGGAAATATCAAAAATTCTCCATGTACCTGATTGACCAGCGGTATTCACCTCTCTATACTTCGCCGCCATTGAGCCCTGATGGCGGAATTGGTAGACGCGGCGGATTCAAAATCCGTTTTCGAAAGGAGTGGGAGTTCGAGTCTCCCTCGGGGCACCATATAGCAGTATCTGAAAGTCTCTACCAGACTCTCAGACCCAAAGAAACCGGCCACTTAGGCCGGTTTTTTTGTGTCTGGTTATCTACCCCTGTATCCCCTTATCCGTTGTATCCCTGTATCCCTGCTTGTATCCTGAGAAAAGCACCTAACTTTGGGATACAAGGATGAAGCGCGCAGACATCAAGCGCCGCCCTCTCGCAGACACGACGCTTGCGGGGCTGGAGCCGGAATCAAAGGAATACCGGGAGCTGGACGGAAACGGCCTCTACTTCAGGGTCAAACCTGATGGTGGTAAATCGTGGCAGCTCCGCTACAAACGTCCGGCGGGCAATTGGGCTTGGATGGGGCTCGGGGGTTATCCGGAAGTAAGTGGCGCGTTGGCACGGGACAAAGCTGCTGACCTACGCAAGGTAGTGAGTAGCGGTGCTGATCCGCTAGAACAAAAGCGATCCGCGAAAGCTGCAATCGATGCGGCCAAAACCCGAACCTTTCGATCTGCTGCTGATGCATGGCTGAAGGCGAAAGAGGAAAAGGGTCTTGCAACCTCCACCCTCAACAAAATCCGTACCTACCTCGACAAGGACATACTCCCGGCACTGGGAGACAAGCCTCTAGATGAAATCACCCGTACCGACTGCGCAGAACTCCAGGCATCCATCGAAGCCCGAGACGCACACAACGTGGCGGAAAAGTGTCGCACCTGGATAAATCAGATCTTCGGGCGAGCCATCGGCTTAGGCCTGACTGAAAACGATCCGGGCAGCCGCCTTCGCGATATTGCAGCCCAAGCTCCAAAGACTCAGCAGCATCCACATTTGCTGGAGCCTGAGCTGGCGGAATTTCTCCAGGCACTAAAAAACACCCCGAGCAGGCTGACGGCCCGTACTGCGGCATGGCTTTGTGTTTGGACGGCATCACGACCTGGAATGGTCCGCTTGGCCGAATGGAAGGAATTCGACCTTGAGAAAGCCATTTGGACCACACCTGCCGCCAAAATGAAGATGCGTCGGGATTTTGTATGCCCCCTTCCCCGCCAAGCAGTTGCGGCACTGAAAGAGCTTTACCACTTAACCGGTCGCAGTCGTTGGCTCTTCCCTGGGGTCGGAGCCAAAAATCCGACCATCAGCGAAAACACGATCAATAAGGTCTTTGCCACCATCGGCTATAAAGGCCGCCTCGTTGGGCACGGGACTCGGCACACCGCGAGCACATTGCTCCGAGAACATGGCTGGCCGAAAGAACACGTTGAGGCACAGCTTGCCCATAAAGAGGAAGGCATTTCCGGGGTATACAACAAGGCTCAATACCTTGAACAACGCGTGAAGATGATGCAGTGGTATGCCGACCATCTTGATGCCCTTGAGTATGGAAACGTCGTGCAAGGCCAATTTGGAAAGGTGATATGAGGCTACTTATCCATCCCGCCTCCAAAAGCGGTGTAACGCGTGTTACTCGTGTAACGAAGTTTATCAACCAACTGAAAACATTAGGTTTTTTTAGAGTTACACGCAAACTCAGTTTTCCGTACGCCCCGTGTAACAGGGATAAACGGTGTAACGGCATGAGAACCAATGTTGCCCTGTTGGTAGCTTTTTTTCGTCGTGGACCTCGCGGGCTAATCGCCCCCGTTTCGGGGCAAGGGGCAGCGTCATGAAAGGCACAGTTAGCCTAGAAGCTGGAGAGCTAGAGATCGCGGGGGTCGAGGTAAGTTGTCTGCTTATGGATATCGAGGAGATCGAGTTAGCCGTTAGTGAATTAGCGTTGTACGGTCATTTTTTCGACCATTTCAAAGGAGGCTTCGAGCTAATCCATCATGCATTGTTTTATTGGCTTGAGGATGGCGGATATGCCGAAAGCGCTAAATCGACGATTAACACCCTGTTTCTTCGTCGAGATCTCATCGAAGAGCGCTTTCACTTTGCTGAAGCGACAGCCCTACCGAGGGTAATTCGCAGTGAGATTAAGACAGATCATCTCGTTAGCGACTCCCAGCTCGTAGCAACCTACGCATTCGTGCAGGCCGTAGAAGCAATTGAAGCCCTTGCGAACTGGCTGTTCGACTTGGAGCTTGGGGTTTATGACATTGAGGTTGACCTGGTCGAGTTACTGCGACAAACCGATCACAAGGAATACGTGAAGCTTGTGGAGAAGGCGCGAGATCGAACAAGCGGGTTCGAAATCAGAAGCAGAGAGGACTTCGCCCTCTTAAAAGCGGGCGCTGATAAGGCATTGATGCTGGCCTCACTTTACCGACAAATCGAAGACGTCGAGGCTTCACAACCTGGCTCTAATGCATACAGTTTTATGCGTAACGTCCTGGCTAATGTTTCTGCGACCCAAGCATCACAACGCGGAAAGACAGCAGGCAAAGGCAACAGTAACCCTGAATCGGACATACAACAGGCGGCAAAAAACCGATTTGATCGTGTATGCAGTGCAGCCGACCGACACCTTTCAGCCAATCCAAAAATATCTGGAACTGACTTGATCAAAGTGATCGTTGAAAAGGACAAGATAGCGTCGATTCCGACCGTCAGAAAATACCTTCATAGGGGTGGTTACATACCCCGATAGCCAGCAAAAAAAAGCAAACCATGTTTGCTTTTTTTTTGCTCTCTAACCTGTGCCTGTCTCTCACATTACAGGCACGACTATGACTAACTCCCTCGCATCCATAACCAACAACATTTCCCATCGCGATCCAGCGACGACCTTGATCAGAATTTCTGAAGTCACGGCCATCGTTGGTCTTGCTCGCCCCACGATCTACAAGCTCATGCAGTGCACTAAAAGCGGATTTCCGCGCCCCGTAAAACTGAGCACCAGCACCGCACGCGGCGCACCGGTCGCGTGGGTGCTGGCTGAAGTCCAAGCCTGGGCACGGGGTCGTATTGAAGCCCGTGATCAGGTGGCCGCATGAGACGTAGTCACTGCCCATTCAAGGGGCCCTTTCTCGACTCCTACAGCATCGGATTCCGACTTTATCGACCTGATGCTATCAACTGGCGGCATCGCACCATCGCGGGCGTGAGCTGGAACGGCGAAGAGCAGGAGGCGTTCTTTTTCAGCCCTGACGGCCTCGCTCTCCCACTTAAAGCCAATCCTTGGGAATTACCCGAACTTATCCGTAAAAACGCGAAGCGCAGAGAGTTTTCGAGCGTCCACGGCACCGGCTATTTCGCCATGAGCGAAAGCCGCCTCGCCTCACTGAAAACGCGAGGTATGAACGACTGGGTCACCTACTGGCTGGTGGATCAATCGGCCGGGTACGCGAACAATCCGGCGGTATGGCAACGCATCACGGATGAGGATCTCGCAGTGGAAAAGACCGTTACCGAGAACCTTCACAAAAGCATGCGCTTGACCTCGGATCTGACCGAGTACGTAGATGAGTGTCTAGCACAGCGTCGCGATGTGATGGCCGTCGAATACCGCAGACGTTGCGTCGAAGACAGCAAGATCTTGGCTTGGCTCAAAGGCGAAACACCACCACCGCTGCTTGCCTTTGCGCAGGAGGCAGCATGAGCCAAAAGATCGCGGATAACGCTTTGATGCACCCGTTTTCGGTGCTGCGCCGGATTGGCTTTTCGCCCCGCCTCATGCAGCGCCTCGAGCGCTACCGCAGCCAACAGGACAAGCAAGGTCGCGTGGTCAGTGTACTCAGCTGGGCCGACGGCACCTGGTGCGCCCTCTCCCTGCACTGCGAAAAAATCGGAGCCGTGATCGCCGACGAAGGCCAGCAATCGCAAGCCTACGAAGATGCACGATCGATGCTCAGCGGTGGCTTCCTGCCCCTTCTTTCCCTGCGCTGGGAAGCCCATGCCTGAAACGAAAACGCCTCCGGGGGCGATCCGGAGGCGTTGAGGTAAATCTACATGCACGAACAATTTATGCCGCACCTGAAAATTCCGCAAGTCATCAACGCAGTTGCACTTTCCAAAAACGGACGTTACTCTTCCGCCGTCGCTGCAAACTCAGCGGCCGGGCTTGGTAACCCGTTGAACAATAGGCGCAACAGCGCCCATATCTCTTTTGCAGGCGCTTTTTTTACGCCCGCAATTTCGTTTTATGGCGGCTGTGCGTGGGAGACCTTCGGGTCTGCCGGGTTCCTATTGTCCCGGTTTACCAACCTGCGCACAGCTGCCACCCATTCGCTTGGTAACGAACGTGGCAGCTCCTCAACAATAGGAGCTTCGCCAGATGCACGCCCTCAATCCGTCCAAAATTCGCGCCGCTGCCCATCGTGCAATGGCTCTCGCCGCTTTACACGCCAATTCCAGCCTCGCTACACGCCTCTCCCGCTACAACAACCACATGGCCAAAGCTCGTGCGCTCGAAACCGCAGGCGGTGCCCAATGAACAACACCCTGCGCTGCGCCCTGCCTGAAGACCTATTGCGCGTCAGCTTGAACGCCGAAGCCGGTGTGCCCATCGACGCGATCACCTGCGCCATTGATCGCGCCGACTCGGTGCTGACGTTGCTAGAAGATCACTTCGAAAGTGAATCCTCGCGCCTCGCCAATCATGTGATCGCAGCCGTCCTTTGGGACGTACGCGGCACTCTCGGCCTGATCAAGACCCTCGCCTTGCACGGTGACACCACCTCCATTCCGGCTGCACAGAAAGGCGGTGCGCTATGACCACCTCCACCACCCGTGGTCACGCCACATTTACTCGCGTGAATGCCACCGATTTGAAGTTGTTCCGGGTCAATGCAGGAGTACCGGTCGAAGAGGCACTGGAGATGGTTTCCCTGCTGCAGCATCACGCCAACCAGCTCAACTTTGACGCCGCCATGAGCGATAACGGCGAGCGTTTCAGTTGGCCTGCTCTGTACCTTGGAGAGATGGCCAAAGCCCTGATCGATGACATCAACGATGCACTGTTTTTGTCGAGGGCTGACGCATGAGCCAACGCCCGAGCAACTCCGAGAAACGTCCCAGCTTCGCCGACGTGAAAACCGCCGCGCTGAAAGACATTGACCGTGTCTTGTCGCACTGGCTGCCAAATGGCAAGCGCGTGGACGGCGGCAAGGAATACACCGCCCCGAATCCGACCCGCAGCGATAAGCGAGCCGGTTCGCTCAAGATCAGTTTGAGCAAGGGCACGTGGGCCGACTTCGCCACCGGCGACAAGGGCGGTGACCTAATCGATCTGGTGCGCTATCTGGACGGCGGCACCGACGTCGAGGCCTGTAACAAACTGGCGGATCTGCTCAACGTATCGCCCGGTGCCGCCCAGGCGAAGCCAGCGCCCGCGAAGACAAAAGCACCTGAGTGGATTCCCATTCAGCCGATCCCGGCCGAGGCCATGAATAAGTGCCCGGCCAAGCATCGGCAACACGGCGCGCCGTCCAAGGTGTGGATCTACCGCGACGCGCAGGGCCAGGCGCTTATGGCGCTTTACCGCTTCGACCTCGCGCCGGATGAAGACGGCATACCGAAGAAAGTCTTTGCTCCCCTGACATGGTGTCAGCGCGCCGATGGCCAAACCACGCAATGGCGCTGGCAAGGTCTGCCCGATCCGCGTCCACTGCTGCGCCTTGACGAACTGACCCAGCGCGCTGACGCACCGGTTATTCTCTGCGAAGGCGAGAAAGCTGCCGACGCCGCCGCCGAACTGTTGCCCGGCTACGCGGCCACCTGCTGGCCGAACGGCTCCAACTCCTGGCACAAAGCCGACCTGACACCGCTCAAGGGTCGCGAAGTGCTGTTGTGGCCGGACAACGATGTCAGCGGCAAAGCCTGCATGGAAGCCGTGGCCGACAAGCTGCGCGAAATCGGCGCCGCCTCGGTCCGAATCATCGCGCTGGACGTGTTCAAACGTAAGCCCACACTGAAGAACGACCGCGCCGCCTTCGCCAAAGGTGGTCAATGGGTCGACGGTGACGATGCGGCCGATGCGCTCGCCAAAGGCTGGACGGCGGCGCACTTCGCCGAGCTGGAAAGCAGCGGAGAAATGTTCGGTTTGGGTGTCGAAAAGACGGAGCCTGAGCAGGCCGAGACCAAATCAGAACCGAAGACAAAAACCGCCGCCAAGCGCCCCGCAAAATCGAAAAACGACCTGATGCCCGGTGGCTTTCGCCTCACCTCCGAAGGCGTGTTTTATGCGGGCGACGACGGCGAGGCGCGGCCGGTGTGTTCGCCGCTGGAAATCCTGGCCCGCACCCGCGACGACAAAGGCCAGAACTGGGGCCTACTGGTCGAGTTCGACGATCCCGACGGCGCCAAGAAACGCTGGAATATCCCGGCGCGCACCATGACCGGCGACTTCGGCAAGGACGTACTCGGACCGTTGGTAGATATGGGACTGCGCCTCGCGGGCAGCCGCTCAGGACGCAACGCACGCAACGACCTGCAGAGTTACCTCGGCGGCTTCGACAGCGCGCAACGGGCACGACTGGTCACCCGCTTGGGCTGGCACGACAGCGCCTTTCTGCTGCCAGAGCAACAGGTCGGCGCACACAGCGAACACCTGCATTTTTACGAGGCGGGTTCTCAGCTTCCGCCAATCAGCGAAGCAGGCTCGCTTGAGCAGTGGCAGGACCAGATCGGTGCACTGTGCGTCGGCAATCATCGATTGGCGTTCGTCGTCGGCGTGGCCTTTGCTGGCCCGCTGCTGCACATGCTCGGCCATGAGTCGGGTGGCTTCCACTTGTACGGCGACAGTTCAGGCGGCAAGACCACGCACCTGCAAGTTGCTGCCTCGATCTACGGCGGACCGCGTCTGGTGCGTTCGTGGCGTTCCACCGACAACGCGCTCGAATCCATCGCCGCCGCGCATTCCGATGGGCTTCTGGTGCTGGATGAAATCGGCATGTGCGACCCGCGCATCATCGGCGAGACGGTGTACATGCTCGGCAACGGCACCGGCAAGGCACGCGCCAATGATCGAGGGCAAGCAGGCCGACAGGTACAGGAGTGGCGTCTGCTGTTCCTCTCCACCGGAGAGAAGACGCTGGCTCAGCACATGGCCGAAGCCAACAAGGAACTGAAAGCGGGCATGGAAGTACGCATGCTCGCCGTTCCGGCCGATGCGAGCAAAGGCCTCGGCATGTTCGATGCGTTGAACGGCTTTGAGGATGCGGCGTCACTCGCCGACGCGCTCAAGGCGCGGGTAGCGAAGTATTACGGCACTCCGCTCACCGCTTTCCTCACCGCGCTGTGCGAACCGGGCAAACGCCACGGTTGGTCCGCCATCCTGCGACGCACGCTGGAAGGGTTTATCGCCCAGTCGCTGCCGGCCTCGGCCAGCGGACAGGCACACCGTGCAGCCGCTCGTTTCGGCCTCGCGGCCGCAGCGGGTGAGCTGGCCACCGCGATGGGCATCACCGGCTGGCCCGATGGAACCGCCACCACCGCCGCTCGCGTGTGCCTCAACGCCTGGATGAACGAGCGTGGCGGCGCCGGAAACTTCGAAGGTGATGCGATCTTGGCGCGGCTGCGCCAGGTCATCGAGCGCTTCGGCGAAAGCCGTTTTACCCGCTGGGAATCGGCGGCGGCAAAGATCGACGAACACGGCCCGCGCACCATCGACCGCCTCGGCTTTCGCAAGACGCTGGAGCACGGCTTGGGCGACTCCTTGCACACCACCAACACCTATTACGTGCTGCCCGAAGCATGGCGCTCGGAGATCTTCCGGGGGATGAACATCAATGCTGTGAACAAAGAGCTGCTACAGCGCGGCGTTCTGGAGCCGGGAGGTGATGGCAAGGCGTCGAGTTTGATCCGATTACCCGGCCTAGGCACGCAACGCTGCTACGTCGTGAAAACGATTCCAGGAATGGATGAGAGCGAGGCTAGGGCTGCCTGAGGGCATCTCTGCTGATCGAGGTAGCGCCGGCTTATTCCGGCCTCGCCAGCCACTCAACCAACCCACAATCGAATTGAACAGAGACTAAACACATGAACGAAATTCAAGACCTTAAAGACCGTCGCAACCATCTGCTGAGCGAGGCCGACCAATTGCATGCCGAACTGCTGCCCCTTGAGGCGGTGCTGGAAAGTGAGGAAACCATCGAACCGACTCAGGAGCGCGAACTCCGCGACAGGTACAACGAGCTGAAACGGAATTTCGATTCGCGCAAAAACAACGCCGACCTTTTGGACAGGAAAATCAGTCGCCGCGAAAACCTCGCCAACTGCGATTCCCTGATGGCGGGGTACATCGAAGCGATGGATAACTGGACCGCTGATGAACAGGAGTTGAGGGAGAAGCGCCAAAGCCTCAGCACCCGCCTGGAGCAAATTCAGCAGCAGGCGGAAGAGGACATGGCAAAAGCTCGCCAGGCCGAAACGGACGCCGCCACGGCGTACGCACAGGCAGTCGCGTGGGGCGACACCGAAGGCGAGAAAACAGCCAATACTGATGCGCAAAAGGCTGCGAAGAACCTCACCGTGGCCACCGAGCACAATCGTCGCCAACACCTGATCATGACAGCTCTGGAGCAGGAGCTGGTCACCGTAGATAAATACATCGCTGAAGCACTGCTAAAGCATAAAGAAATAGAGCGCACTGCCCTGTTGCTATCGCAGACGGTACTTGAAGAACAGTGGAACGAGGCCGCAAAAACGTTGTTCGAGGTGGGCGGAAAGCTCTGGGCGAATTACAACTTGATTGGCCGTGACCAGATTGGACTTATGAAGCTTGCCGTTCCAGAGCAAGGCGAGAATTTTGGGAAGTGGACGTGGGAAGAGCTATCAGCTCGATCGCGCCAGTACCGCGCGCGGGACTTAATCGAGCTCGACGGCGTATCGACACCGCACCAACCTGAAGTCATGAGCAGTCTGGAACAACCCAAGGATGAACGTAATGAACAAACCAATACAGAACAGCGCGAGCTGGTCTGACACGCTTAAAACTCGGAAGGCCCATCTCAATGCGCTACTGAAGACCATCAACGCAGGGACGGGAAAATCCAGTCCGATACAAAAGCTAACCATCAACGCGATTAAATCGGAAATGGCGCATATTGAAAGCCAGCTGAATCGCCGGAAACAGCGCTGAACTTGTAACGAGCACTAACATCCAAATAAGCGAGCACGCATAACCGAACTAAAGAAGGGAAACAACATGTCCAAACTCGCAGAATACCGTCAGCTCGAAAAACACCTCGCTGAGCAGCTCCAGGCCCTGGAAGCACTGAAAGGTGATGATGGTCTGAAGAAAGAAATCGAGTTCGAAACCAAACTGCGCAAGCTGCTCGAACACTACGGGTTTAGCCTGAAACACATCATCAACATTCTGGAGCCGCACAGCACGGCGCGGCATCAAGCAGCAGCTCCGGCTGCCGGTAGACGCAAACCACGCGAACTCAAGGTCTACGAAAACCCGAATACTGGTGAGGTGATCGAAACCAAAGGTGGGAATCACAAGGCTTTGAAAGAGTGGAAAGCGAAACACGGAGCCAATGTCGTCGAAGGATGGCTGAAGAAGTAAATCTGCTTCGCCTGAAAAAGGGCCCATGCGGGGCCCTTTTTCGAAGTGACGCGGACACCCTCAGGACTACCAGATTAGCGCCCTCTTTCTTAAAAAAACCAGTGATGGCAGCCCCTGTAACTTTCATCAGAACCTCAGTACTGCCACCGCTAACTCATCTTAAATCGTCCATGCTGGTAGCTCTATTGAATATTTCCATATTTCCGCGGTACCTATAGATGTTTCTTGTTCATAGCCATTAGCAAAAGGAAATACTATGCTCGAAGCATTATTTTTTGCATAGAGGTAATATAAAGCAAAGCCTAGTGCTTGCGCCTTAGTGGAAAGAGGGCTCAAATACAAATTCGTGATGGGCTTTTTTAAAGACTCCGCCTGCACTACTTCGTGGATTCGCTCAGCGGTAGAGAATGGATCGTTGACGGGAGCATAATATCGTTGCTTGCCTCTCCCAGTCGGAAATGCTGCTTCTGGAGCCTTACTAGCCCGAACAACACTCTCCTGATACATATCTGCTCTAAGAGAAGGAAACCCCCACAATGTAACTATATTTGCGAAGTCTTTATGCTCAGCCACTTGCTTGAGCAGTTCGTGATCATAGCCAATACCGAGGAGCAGAATATCGTTTGAGCTTTCATTGTTTGGCTCACCTTCAAATCCGGCGATTGATCGAACTAGCGTTACGGGACCCGCAGAAAAATTGGTATCGTCTTTTTTCTGATATCGAACAGGTTCAGAATAAATTGCGTCAAATTTCAGAAGGCCATAATATTGTAGCAACTTGATCAGAAACAATAAGTGCGGCCGCATAAATCCGGTTATATCAATGCACAGTCGCTTGCCTGCCAGAGACTCAGCATACTTCTGAAAAAACTCGTTTAAAAACTCAGACTCTTCCATCTGCGACGAATAGAACACCTCTCCGCTTTCGGGGTACTCAGATTCGTTAAACTGGTATTGTGGAAAAATTAGCCATAGCTTTAGCGGCGCTTGACATTTATCGAAAACGACTCCAATTCGATCGCTCAAATTATATGCAGAAATGAATACATCATACTGGGCGTCGAGCGGCCAGCTTCCTTCTATGGGCAAGCGAGTTTTATAAAAGTAATCAAATCGCATCATCGTCACCAAAATTCAGTGAAAGAGTACCGTTGGTGGATAGCTCTTCCATATGTGGACGATTTAACTGAGCTCTCGACTTGCCAAAATTAGGAGCCTTCATACCTAAGGTTGCCTCGTTCAACTCCTTTTGAAAGCCTGAGCTGTCAAGCGTACCGAATATGGCTTCCGCTACGCTGTGGGGCAAGCGGACATCTCCGCGAACAGATACGGGTAGATCCCACTTCGGCGACAGCATAGGGTTGAGTTGATATTTTTCATCGACGCGCTTGGAGTTTGCGTTGGGACGGCCTTTAGGATGGCGGAAAATATATGACCAATTCTCTGCTCGTTTGAGATTGTATTTGGCGGCTTCTGACAGCTTAGACACATCCAAACTGAAGGCTAATGGAGATACCTCAACTGGTTTGGAGGAGAAGCGCACCTCGCGGAGATATTCGGCCAAACGTTCTACTGCACGCTGAACGTTAGGAACGTCCGCACCTGGCCTAGCGTCTTCGTCAAAGAAAAACCCGGCACTTTGTATGACAGCTTCGGCTTGAGTCAGGATTGGAATAGGCCCCTCTCGGAATGGGCGATCACCATTGAACGATGCCCATTTGTAAACATTTTGCAGTATTACCAACAGATTTCTTGGTACACAGGCTGACATCCTGACGAACGAGTCGAACCCAGCATACATTGGAGTCGGTGACTGTTTGTAATCTCGATATAACTGAGCCAACAAATCTATAGCGAAGTGCCCGTATAAAGTTTTGTGCCGACCGGGCTCTCCAGCAAGAAAACCTTTGCATTCTTCGGAAATTAATTCCGCTGACTTAATCAGGTCTTTTCCGCGATACCAGTCTTGGTAAAGCATGAAAATGTTAACTTTCTCAACCAGGGGATGCTCATAGATGCTGAGCAAAGAGATTATTCTTTTAGCGTCAGAAGCAGTTGCGACGGCATTATTTGTACCTTTCGAATGAAGCTGATCACGAAGCCTCTTAAAGTACGGGCGGTCGGATGACTTGGCTATTCCGACTAACTCTTTAGTGTGACTACGATAGTAGTCGTCCGAACTATACGCTTCAAAAAGACTCTGCAGTACCCCCTTAAGTTTTTGTTCACCCGGTTTGTTCGCGAAACCACCGTCCTCTAAACGCTTGGCGCACAACTCTCTTGAAAACTCTTTGAACGCTTCCCCTTTAGACCTCAGAATTTGATCCAAATACAACGCTTTAAACTCTGAACCTTCTTTGTTTTCTTCATCAGTACCGTAATTAGCAAGGGTCTTGATACCGTACAATCGAGCACCAAGCCTAAAGCTGCAGGGGTCCATTGAATGACGAATTAGCGTATTCAAAAACTTTTGTTGATCTTCGGTTAAGTTCTCAACTTCATCTACCAAATATATAAATCGAAGCTTCTCGAATATTTTTATTCGCTTCGTTACGAGCGCCGGCACGCCAAAGAGCAAAGACCCAGGACTTAGCAGTATATTTACATTGAGCGATCTAGTGAATACACAGTTATTTACACTCAGGTCGACAGCTTTCCGAAGTGAAACTATAAAATCCAAAAGACTAGTTAGGGTATCTGGTTCTTGGGTTGGCAGCTCGTCCAGCAGCAGCAACACATCGCCGACCAAGGAGTTGAGCTCAAGCATTAATTTGTGATCGAACTTTGATAAATCTATCAAGGTAAGTATCAAGTTCTCAACCAATCTTAGCTCAAAATAATAATTAAACAGCGTCCCCCATTTTTCTCCGTCCTGGCCTTTCCCGGAGAATTTCCCCGTATCTAGAGTGTTAGCACGGAGGAAAATCCCGATATAGCCTTCGCTTATCAGACCTTTTATCGAATTATCGGGAAATCGAAGTTTTTGCACGGGGTAGGAGCAATATCGCATCAGGTGGGTCTTACCGCTCCCCTTACCTCCGAGAATATGCATTGACGTAATCGAGGTTGGTTCGAGCAAAGCCTGTAGTTCTTGCCCTTTAAAATCAACCCAAAAATCTTTTATCTGGAGGTCGGAATAGTCAGCAGCCCGAATAAGATCAAATGGATTAGTATTATTTTCCACGATCACACTCCGTATTTTTTATCGAATCGTTTGAAAATCGGCACCCAAGAGGTTGATAGTGGATTATCGAACCACATAATTGGTAAAGAATTATCAGGGGTGTTGTGCAAGAATGAGAGTAGCAGCTGACCATTTTTATAGCCTAAAACATGATCGCTAGGGAGTAGCTTAGCGCCGTATCCAGCAGCGACATCTTGCGCACTTTGCTTGTCTAGACCATTGGGAAGGTTAGCAAATGCCCTTGCATTCGGTGAAAAACATTTAAATGTTTCATCCAATTCAAACACGCAAGAAACGTTATCCCCAAAGTATTCTGGTTTTCTTGCGGTCTTCAAACCTTTAGTCGTAGCAAATAAAGCGTAGTAGTGACATTCGACACCTGGAAAGCGGCGAATCTCTTCAAGTTTGTGCGAGAGATATTGTTCAATTTGCGAGCCAGATCCTAGCAAATCATCAATAAATACATACCGCTTTATACTTTTATCGTGCTGCGAAATTTGAATTTGCCCTTGACTGTCACGGGATAATTTAAAAATATCACCGCTATCAATAAACAAATCCTTCCCTAGATTATTTATCTGTCTGAAATAGTAAAGAAGATGAGGGCCACTTTCTGAAGGATTGCCTACCCCGACGAATCGGGTCTTGAGGCGCTCTTCTAAAAAAAGTGGCTCGATAATTCCGGGATCTAAAGTATCGTTATTAGCACGACGTATTTGAGATGTTATTGGGTGTCGGTATAGTGTCTGGTATACACACTTAAGCATCTCCCTAAGCAGATCAAGTCCAAAATAGTTAACTTGTGAAAGCAGGTGTAATGCGTGCAACTTCTCATTGCTTTCATCTTTGAACTGGCCATTAAAATTTTCTAGCCAGGCTTCAACATCGGGCCAAGTGAGGCGAGAGTCCCAAGCTTGCTGAGAAAGAATTTCAATCTTACGCTTTAGTATGTCTTTTAGTTCCATTAAATAATCTTCCTCAAAACCAAGACCCACTCACGAGTTATAAGGCTGGCGGTTTTGTTACGCTTGGTCATCAAACCTCTTGATTTGATCGAGTCGATCAGCTTCAGCCTTAGCTCCATACCCAAACTTTCACAAATCTCTAGCAAATAGTTTGAAGACATAAACTCATGCCCGCATACGATATTATTCCCAATCACCAAGACAAGTTGTCCGCCTGGCTTCAAAACTCTAAATACTTCTGTCAGAGCCTGTCGCATCTCGATCAAATAGGTGGAGGCGATAGATGCTCGCAGAGGGTTTACTTCGTATACGTTTTTTAAGATTTTATCAGCTTCTTTTATGCCGGTACTCGAAAAGCTCATGTATTTCTGCTTTGGTATGTGCTCTCTACCAATATTTTGGTCTTCAAGACCGCGAAGCTCGCAAGGCTTCGCAAACTCTAGCCAGCCTAAGTTAAGACTAGTCGCCCTAATGTACTTCTGCGCTCCCGCATACGGCGGAGAAGTTATCACTAGGTCTATAGAGCTAGAAGCTAAGGGCTGTCCCGACTCAACAACTAATCTGCGCGCATCTCTTCCCGCCAGGCAGGGTCTATGCGTGCCGCTGTCCATGGCGGACAATTCGCGCATGCGTTTTAGGTTTGATTCGAACTGTTCCGAGAAAAGATCAATTACGCTTGTAGACTTACGATCCCTTCGACCTGGATAGTCTTTGATTTTTACTGGGACGGATAATCGTGGATCCGCCAAACTGCTTTTTCTTGTAATCGATGAAAACGTGACCAGAAGAAAGTCTTTGATTATGCCATTAGGTTGATGGCCTATAGCTGCTTTAAGTCGACTAAGATGCTTGATGGTTTCAGGAGTGTACCAGTGCTCGATATTTACGATTTCAGGATGAGACCGAGTACGATTTTTTTTGAAGTCTGAAAGGCACTGTTTGAACGCCTCGTTAAGATTCTCTTCACTAACAAGGGTCGTCTTTGCTGAGGTTATCAAACGCGCTAATGGATTAGCATCAGCATAGAACGCTTCACGACCGGATAGCATTGCCTCTAACGCAACTGTTCCTGTACCTGAGAAAGGGTCAAGCACCCGACCTGCTAGGGGGCAGACCCGATCTGACGCCAAGAAGAAATGCGCAATATGCGGCAAGAGCTTCGCTGGGTAACTATGAATGTAGTGCGTCGCACGCTCTCCGACCTTCATCCATGGCACGAGCTCTCGGAAGGAGACCTCCTGAGCCTCTCCCGAATTGATGAAGTTGGCGAGTAAGCTGTCAAGGATGGCATCAGTGGAGAACGGATACCCCTTACCTCGCCACTGGACGAATTTATTCATTCCCGTTTGCTCTAGCGAAGCACTCAAAAGAAGCTGGCAAGGTTTTTTCCGTTTGTTTGATCGTTTGTAAAATACGCTTAGCAAGGCTCGATGTAGTCAGAGCCGCCATTTTGGAACGCATCCTATCATCGGTGAGGGTTGGACGCTCGGTCGTCACCTTATCAACGGCCGTTGGAGGTGAGCGCATATCGCTGATCGGAAGCCCCTAAAAAGTCGAGCTTTGTTCCTCTCTGCTGTCGACCGATATGTTACACCGATCCGCGTTGTTACACCGAATATCGGGATTGCTCCTGACCAGTGTTACTCATAATTTATCTTTTAAATTCAATGGGTTGAGACCACTTGTTACACCAGTAACACCTGTAACACGACATTTGTTAGGTATCTGCCCCCGCCCCCCATAATCAAAGCTCCCACCGCGATGAATACTCCAGCGAGAGCGGGGGCGGGGGCCCCTGAGGGAATATGCTCCCCACGGGGTCGGAAACCCGCGTGATCGTGTTAGCGGAAAAACGCCCAGCTTAGTGAACAGGTGAACCGGGTGAACTGCTGTTCACCAGTGCATTTGTACTATGGCTTGGGATGTCGCAGGGGACCCTGGGCATTCCGGATAGACACGGGGCAGAGAACCCGCCGGATCTCGTTAGTGGCTGGGTTTCAAAGTTTGTTGACTGGTTGACCGAGTTGACTGGGTCAACCGTTCATTATCATCAACACAATAGGGGACCGTTACTGTTCTGGTAACGATGCCCTTTTCGCTTCAAGATCCTTTCGATTTCAACGTTGAAATTTCAGTAAGCTGGTACGGCTGCCGCTACCACGATGTCGCGGGTTTCCGACCCCGTGCCTAATCAAATGTCTCAGGGGCCCCCGGCATTTCCGGTCGCCCTTGCACGCAATGGGGAAATGACTGCATTCTCCGCACGACCAGCACTGCACATGGCTGCACCGTCAGCAGCTAGGATGCATTCGCCTACCTTCAGTTAACAAGGACGTATCGATGGAACCCGTTATCGCCTTCTTACCAGAGCACGCAGACGAAATTCACATTCGCTCTACGCTCCATTTTGCGATCGAGGAAGCAAAAAAAAGCAAAAATCGGCTAACGGTTTACGTGAATGTTAAGAACAGCTGTCCCTTTCTTGAAGGGGTGTTTGATCGCGCTGATCTCAGCCGACTGCATCGAAATCAATCCATAGTGATCAGTGGGGTGGAGATCACTCTAGAGTCCACGGCTACTCTGGCCCCTTTCACCGCTCACGATGTGATCCTGGCTGTCCATGCATCAACGGCACTTCGCGCAGGAATAGACCGCATCAAAGAAAGGGGATCCTTTATACTGGTGGCCGATAAAGCAGACGTACCGGATGAATGGATCAACTCGCATCAGGTCAGGTTGCTCAAGGCGGAATGACTCTCTAGTAACTGCAAGCTTGTATCCCTGCTTGTATCCCTAGCCGCCGAATATCGCTGCAAGCCTTGTATTATATGGAACCCGACAGTCTCCCTCGGGCACCAAAATTAAGAAAGGTCTTGCTTAGCAAGGCCTTTTTTTTCGCCTGCAGAAAAGCCATTGCCCGCACCGCTGTCATGTGGGGTCTGCCGAGGGTTGCGATCTTTTGATCTTGCTTCTTCTCACGCACGTCCCGCACCGGTGGAACATTTCACAAGGATTCCCCCATGGAATTGCAGCTGGAAAGCGTCGCCCTCTTCTCCCTCAAACTGGCTTACGAGACGGAAGATTCAAGTCCGATTTTGCGTGACGATCTGGTCATGGGTGACTACCAGCGGGATGTGTTTGAGTTGCTGGTGCGGCGGGGGGATGTTGAGACCATTAAGGTCAAAGTGGCTGAATGCGTAGGTCTGGCGCTTGAGGCGATAGGTGGAGTTGGTACGGCGCTGGGTCGAGAACTAGATAGATTGTCGGTTGATTTCAGAGCTGCGCAGACGCTGGAGCACCTTGATGTTCCGCTTATTGCGCTTAAGGATTACTTGAAAGACATTCAGTGAGTGATCGGGTGGAAGCACGTTTGGTGCCCCTTTACACCGGGTGATACTGGATAGGGGTTTGGCTGATATAAAAATGGACCTGTCCACTTTTCCATTGCGCCGGCAGACAACAACGAAAGACTTTTTCGGCATCACAAGGACGTATCAATGCGACAAATCGCCCTTAGCAACAAGCCACTCAGAGGCATTCCCCGCCGCCTTCGCGCTCTGGAACGCTGGGCGTCCAGTTTTCGCAACGAGTTTCACCCGCGATCCGAGCACATGGAGCGCTACATACATTGGAAGATCCCGGTGCACGCGGCCCTGGTCCAAGGCCCTCAAGCCAGGATCGAAGTTCAGGCCTTCTGCATTCAGCAACTGCTCGAAGCCGCCAGCCACCTGTCCAAAGCTGCCGACCACTCACAGGGTTACTACCGGGTCGCCTGCCTGCTGGTGTGGCCATGGGTTCATCAGAGCGAGGTCACCCTCTTCTATGACCGAGATTACTATCTGGGTTTTCTCGGTGAAACCAACACGCTTAAACCAGAGCGGATCAGTGATGTTCTTGCCCTGCACGCTCCAGCGCATTTCATCGAGCACGGGCATGACGTAACTCAACCTGACGATGAGGTTGCAGTACAGTGGTGGTGCATCGGGGAACCGGCCTGATATGGAGAAAAGGAGCGTGAATGTTTATAGGGCTCTTGGTTTACAGCGCAATAAATCGACGCATCTGCTCCCTGAAATCCCCCACAGATCTGATGCTGTTTCTCACCCGTAATGCTTGCTATACATCCCCCATCGACAAGCCCTCAAAGCATTAAGCCAGTGCGTGAGCGCCCCACACCCCGCTCATCTAGACTTAAAGAATAGTCGTAGGCAGAACCAAACACGTCGCTTTGGTGCGGATGATTCAAAGGCGGCGTGGCAAGCTGCGTGATATGCCTGAAGAGGTGCGGCAAAGACCGCGCCGGGCACAACAAGATGCCCACTCAGGGTGCCCTGGCCAACGGCCTGAAAATGCCACGATACCGTGACGTGGTGTGAACGCCGCAGCCGACACTTTCGGACGACCGACAACCGCCTGGTTTGTCCGTGACCGTGAGGAATGCTGTATGTCTGATGAGATGTTGCACCTGCCTATGGTCAACAGCCTGCTGGAGCGCCACAAGGGTTTACCCGGCGCATTGTTGCCGATCCTTCATGAAATTCAGGAGGGCATCGGTTATATCCCCGATGCCGCCGTTCCCGAGATTGCCCACGCCCTCAACCTGAGTCAGGCCGAGGTTCGCGGGGTGATCAGCTTCTACCATGACTTCCGCACCGCGCCTCCGGCCCGGCATATCCTGCGTCTGTGCCGGGCCGAGTCCTGCCAGAGCCGCGGCGCCGAGCAGCTCGCGGCGCAATTGCGCGACCGCCTGCAACTGGACGACCACGGCAGCAGTGCCGACGGCAATATCAGTCTGCGCCCGGTGTATTGCCTCGGCGCCTGTGCCTGCTCGCCTGCCCTGGAGCTGGATGGTCAGGTGCATGCGCGGCTCACTGCCGAACGCCTGGATGCCCTGCTCAACGCTTGCCAGGAGGACGCATGATGCCGACGCTTTATCTGCCCTGTGATTCTCTTGCCCGTGCCGTAGGCGCCGATGAGGTGGCCGTGGCCCTGACCACTCAGGCCCGGGAGCGCGGTCTGTCGTTGGACTTGCAACGCACCAGCTCGCGCGGCCTGTACTGGCTGGAACCGCTGCTGGAAATGGACAGCCCGCAAGGTCGTATCGGCTTCGGCCCGCTGACCGCTGCCGATGTGCCGTCCGTGCTCGATGCGCTGCAAGGCGAGCCGTCCGCTCATCCGCTGGCCTTGGGGCTGGTGGAGGAGTTGTCTTATCTGAAAACCCAACAACGCCTGTTGTTCGCCCGCGCTGGTATTACCCGGCCGCTGTCCCTGGAGGATTACCGGGCTCACGGCGGCTTCGAGGGCTTGACCCAAGCCATCGCTCTGGGCGGCGAGCAGACCGCGACTGCAGTATTCGATTCGGGCCTGCGTGGCCGTGGCGGCGCGGCTTTCCCGGCCGGGATCAAATGGCGCACGGTGCGCGCCACCCAAGCGGCGCAGAAATACATTGTGTGTAACGCCGACGAAGGCGACTCCGGCACCTTTGCCGACCGCATGTTGATGGAAGGCGACCCCTTCCTGCTGATCGAAGGCATGGCCATTGCCGGCATCACCGTCGGCGCCACCTACGGCTACATCTATGTGCGCTCGGAATATCCACAAGCCGTGGCCACCCTGCGCGAGGCGCTGGACATCGCCCGGGCCGCCGGTTACCTCGGCGCCAATGTCGGTGGTAGCGGACAGGCCTTCGACATGGAAGTGCGTGTCGGTGCCGGCGCTTACATCTGCGGTGAGGAAACCGCGCTGCTGGACTCCCTCGAAGGCAAGCGCGGGATCGTCCGCACCAAGCCGCCGATCCCGGCCTTGCAGGGCCTGTTCGGCCTGCCGACCCTGGTGCACAACGTGCTGACGCTGGCCTCGGTGCCAATGATTATGGCCAAGGGCGCGCAGTTCTATCGCGATTACGGCATGGGCCGTTCCCTGGGCACCATGCCCTTCCAGCTGGCGGGCAATATTCGTCACGGCGGTCTGGTGGAACGGGCCTTTGGCCTGACCCTGCGGGAATTGGTGGAAGATTACGGTGGTGGTACCGCCAGTGGCCGGCCGCTGAAAGCCGCGCAGGTTGGCGGCCCTCTCGGCGCCTGGGTGCCGCCGTCGCAATTCGACACGCCGCTGGATTACGAAGCCTTCGCCGCCATCGGCGCAATGCTCGGTCACGGTGGTGTGGTGGTGGCTGACGACAGCCTGGACATGGCCCACATGGCGCGCTTCGCCATGCAGTTCTGCGCCGAGGAATCCTGTGGCAAATGCACCCCATGCCGCATCGGCTCGACCCGGGGCGTTGAGGTGATCGACCGCCTGCTGGCCGCACCTGACCAGAGCGGTCGCGATGAACAGGCAATCATCCTCAAGGACCTGTGCGACACAATGCAATACGGTTCGCTGTGCGCGTTGGGCGGCATGACCTCCTATCCGGTCGTCAGCGCCCTCAAGCACTTCCCCGCCGACTTCGGTCTGCAAGCCTCGGAGGCCGAGCAATGATCACTGTATTCGACCCGAAAACCGATATGGATCTGGGTACCCCGGCCCGCGAAAGCCAGGTGCAAGTCACCCTGAACATCGACGGCCAAAGCATCAGCGTGCCCGAAGGCACCTCGGTGATGCGCGCTGCGGCGATGCTGGGCACCACCATTCCCAAACTGTGCGCCACCGACAGCCTGGAAGCGTTCGGCTCCTGCCGCATGTGCCTGGTGGAGATCGACGGCATGCGCGGCTACCCCGCATCCTGCACCACGCCGGTCAGCGAAGGCATGACCGTGCACACCCAGACGCCGAAGCTCGCGACCCTGCGCCGCAATGTCATGGAGCTGTACATCTCCGATCACCCGCTGGATTGCCTGACCTGCTCGGCCAACGGCAACTGCGAGCTGCAAACCGTCGCCGGCCAGGTCGGCCTGCGGGAAGTGCGTTACGGCTATGAGGGCGAGAACCATCTGGACGACGTGAAGGACACGTCCAACCCGTACTTCGACTACGACCCGAGCAAATGCATCGTCTGCAACCGCTGCGTGCGCGCCTGCGAAGAAACCCAGGGTACGTTTGCCCTGACCATTACCGGGCGCGGGTTCGAATCCCGGGTCGCGGCCGCCGGTGGCGAGGACTTCCTCGACTCGGAATGCGTGTCCTGCGGTGCCTGCGTGCAAGCCTGCCCGACCGCGACCCTGATGGAAAAAAGTGTGGTCGAACTGGGTCAGCCCGAACATAGCGTCATCACCACCTGCGCCTATTGCGGTGTGGGCTGTTCGTTCCGCGCCGAGATGAAAGGCGACCAGTTGGTGCGCATGGTTCCGGACAAGAACGGCCAGGCCAACCACGGCCACTCCTGCGTCAAGGGGCGCTTTGCCTGGGGCTACGCGACTCACCCGGATCGCATCACCAAGCCGATGATCCGCAAGTCCATTAACGACCCTTGGCAGGAAGTCAGCTGGGATGAAGCGGTGACTTACGCCGCCAGCGAATTCCGCCGGTTGCAGCAAAAATACGGCCGCGATTCCATTGGTGGCATTACCTCCAGCCGCTGCACCAACGAAGAAACCTACCTGGTGCAAAAACTGGTGCGCGCCGCGTTCGGCAACAACAACGTCGACACCTGTGCGCGAGTCTGCCACTCACCGACCGGCTACGGCCTGAAACAAACCCTGGGCGAGTCCGCCGGCACGCAGAGTTTCGACTCGGTGATGCAGGCTGACGTGATCCTGGTGATGGGTGCCAACCCCAGCGACGCTCACCCGGTGTTCGCCTCCCAGCTCAAGCGCCGTCTGCGTGAAGGCGCGCGACTGATCGTCATAGACCCACGCCGTATTGACCTGGTGGACACGGTGCATGCCCGCGCCGAACTGCACCTGGCCCTGCGTCCGGGCACCAACGTCGCCATGCTCAACGCCCTGGCCCACGTCATCGTCACCGAAGGCTTGCTCAACCAGGCCTTTATCGACGCCCGTTGCGAGGGCAACGATTTCGCCCACTGGAAAGAGTTCGTCAGCCGTGCGGAAAACTCGCCGGAAGCCCTTGGCCCTGTCTGCGGCGTAGAACCTGCCGACATCCGTGCCGCTGCACGCTTGTATGCCACCGGCGGTAACGCGGCGATCTACTACGGCCTGGGCGTCACCGAGCACAGCCAGGGCAGTACCGCGGTCATGGGCATTGCCAACCTGGCCATGGCCACCGGCAACATCGGTCGCGAAGGTGTGGGCGTGAACCCGTTACGTGGGCAGAACAACGTTCAGGGCTCCTGCGACATGGGCTCCTTCCCCCACGAACTGCCCGGTTACCGTCACGTCTCCAACGAGGTGGTACGGACGCAGTTCGAACAGGCCTGGAACGTCACCCTGCAACCCGATCCGGGCCTGCGCATTCCCAACATGTTCGAGTCTGCACTGGCCGGCAGCTTCAAGGGCCTGTACTGCCAGGGCGAAGACATCGCCCAGAGCGACCCCAACACCCAACACGTCACCGCGGCGCTGTCGGCCATGGAATGCATCGTGGTGCAGGACATTTTCCTCAACGAAACCGCCAAGTTCGCCCATGTGTTCCTACCGGGCGCCTCGTTCCTGGAAAAAGACGGCACCTTCACCAACGCCGAGCGGCGCATCTCCCGGGTACGCAAGGTCATGGAGCCTCTGGGCGGCAAGGCCGACTGGGAAGGCACCGTGGCCCTGGCTAACGCCCTGGGCTATCCGATGAACTACAAGCATCCGTCGGAAATCATGGATGAAATCGCCAGCCTGACGCCGACCTTCACCAACGTCAGCTACGCCGCACTGGATAGTCACGGCAGCCTGCAATGGCCATGCAACGCCGCGGCACCGGACGGCACGCCAACCATGCACATTGAGGAATTCGTGCGTGGCAAGGGGCGCTTCATGCTCACCGGCTACGTGCCGACCGAGGAGAAGGTCAACAGTCGCTATCCGCTACTACTGACCACCGGGCGCATCCTCAGCCAGTACAACGTCGGCGCCCAGACCCGCCGCACTGAAAACGTCGCCTGGCACGACGAAGACCGCCTGGAAATCCACCCGACCGACGCCGAGAGCCGTGGGATCAACGAAGGCGATTGGGTCGGCATCGGCAGCCGCGCCGGCCAGACCGTACTGCGGGCACGAGTCACCGAGCGGGTTGCCCCAGGCGTGGTGTACACCACCTTCCACTTCCCTGAGTCGGGTGCCAACGTGATCACCACCGACAACTCCGACTGGGCGACCAACTGTCCGGAGTACAAGGTCACCGCCGTGGAGGTCAGCCGCGTCTATCACCCTTCCGAGTGGCAAAAACGCTATCAGGCATTCAGCGACGAACAACAACGCCTGCTCAACGAACGTCGCCATGAACGTAGCGCCGGGACAAAAGCCGAGGTACGCCGATGAGTACGGAAAACCTGATCAAGATGGTCAACCAGATCGCCCAATACTTTGCCAGCGAACCGGATCAGCAACAGGCCGTGCTCGGCGTGCGCAATCATCTGCAGATGTACTGGACGCCCGGCATGCGCAAGGAGTTGCTGGCCTGGCAGACGGCGCATCAGGGAGCAGACTTGCACCCGCTGGCGCAGGCAGCGGTCAGTGGGGCGGGCTGGGAGGCTTAGGTTTACACGATCCTTGGGGAAGATTGCCCCTTGGCCTGTTGGCTGAAAACTGTGGCGAGGGAGCAAGCTCCCTCGCCACATGTGAGCATGTGTTGCGAGTCTTTCGGGACTAATGCACCGGCAACACCACCAACGCCTCCAAACCGCCCATCGACCGATTACTCAGGGTCAGCTCACCTCCGTGTTCCAGCACAATCGCTCGCGCCGCCGATAACCCCAAACCAACACCCCCGGTGCTTTTGTTGCGCGAGCCTTCCATGCGAAAGAACGGTGCGAACACTTGTTCAAGGCAGGCATCTGGAATACCCGGTCCACGGTCCAGTATTTTGATCCGCACCTCTCCAGTACCGGGAATCAGTTCAATCTCCGGCTCACTACCGTACTTGATGGCGTTATCAAGCAAGTTAGTGATCACCCGTTTGAGCCCCAACGGTCGACCGAAATACACCAGCCGCAGCGGCCCGCTGAAGGCAATCTCAATACGCTGATCACGGTAATCATCGAGCAGGGTTTGCAGCAGTTCCGCCAGATCAAACTGGGTGGCCGGTTCAAGCCTGGCGTCGTCGCGGAAGAACTCCAGTGCCGAGTGGATCATCGCCTGCATTTCATCCACGTCACGAAACAGCCGCTGCTGTTGCTCGGTATCTTCGATGAACTCGCCACGCAGGCGCATCCGCGTCAGAGGGGCGCGCAGGTCGTGAGAGATGGCGGCAAGCATTTGCGTGCGGTCGCGAATGAAGTGCTGCAACTGGGCCTGCATGGCATTGAACGCGAGAATAGCCTGACGGATTTCGTGGGGACCGAGTGGTTCGATCGGCGGTGCGCGGAAGTCCACGCCGAAGCGGCGGGCGCCTTCGGCAAAGCGCTGCAAAGGTGTGGCGAGGCGTCGGGTGGCGATCAGCGCGACCAGGGCGGTGGAGATCAGCACCAGCAGGATCACGATCAGATAGCGTGGCGTTTCGTCGAGCCCCCAACTGCGCGAGGGCGCGGAGAACATCAGCCACGATGCGTCGGACAACTCGATCAGCAGCGCGTAATGTGCGTCCGCCGTGTGCTCCTTCCAGTCGGCCGGTTCATAGGCTTCGATGCGCCGGTCAGGGGCTCTGAGCATCGGCTGCAGGATGCTCGAACCGATGTCGGACTTCGGATCT
The DNA here is from genome assembly GCF_058798795.1 of Pseudomonas sp. GW822-FHT07A10. Lineage (NCBI taxonomy): Bacteria > Pseudomonadati > Pseudomonadota > Gammaproteobacteria > Pseudomonadales > Pseudomonadaceae > Pseudomonas > Pseudomonas sp. GW822-FHT07A10. The sequence continues at coordinate 3,798 of NZ_JBXAKV010000004.1, read as the reverse complement.
TCCACTGTCGGCAGATTGAGATCGTGCCGATCAGGGTGCCAAGTGATTGTGAAGCCGCTCTCGTTGGCGGCTTGCGCCAATGAGGGACGCAGAGGCGCCGGAGCGGCCTCGATGACGCGGGTGATGGCGGCGGCTTTTTCCAGCAGGCCGATTTCGGTCAGCGGCGGACGCGCCCACACGCCGGCCAGTTGGATAAACAACCCGTTGAGCGCCAGTGAAATGAGCATGGCCAGAATGATCGTCAACGCAATCCAGCGCGCCACCGTATCTTGCGGCCAGTCTCGGGCGCGAATCCGCTTCAGCCAGCTCATCGCCGCGTCACGCTGGGTGTGAACAGGTAACCACCATTGCGCACTGTGCGAATCATTGCCGGGCGCTTGGTATCGGACTCGAGTTTGCGTCGCAAGCGGCTGACTTGAACGTCGATGCTGCGATCGAACGCCTCATGGCAATGCCCGCGCGCCAGGTCCAGCAACTGCTCGCGGGTGAGAATGCGCTGCGGGTGCTCGACGAAGACCAGCAGCAAGTCAAACTCACCGGCCGATAGCGGGATCATCACGTTGTCCGGCGAGCGCAACTCACGGCGAGTGACGTCCAGGTGCCAGTCAGCGAAATCAATCAGCGGCCGTGGCCTGTCCTGCGGCACCGGACGACGCTCGTCCACACGCCGCAGCACGGCGCGCACTCTGGCCAGCAGTTCACGGGCGTCGAAGGGTTTGGTCAGGTAATCATCGGCGCCCAGCTCCAGCCCGACCACCCGGTCACTGAGCTCGCCCATGGCCGTGAGCATGATCACCGGCATTGCATATCGAATCCGCAGTTGCTGACACAGGATCAGCCCGCTGTCGCCGGGCAACATCACGTCCAGAATGATCAGGTCCGGTGCCTGGCGCTCTATGGCCGCCCACAGCGACGCACCGTCTGTGGCGACCTCGACACTGTAGCTGTGCTGCACGAAGAATTTTTTCAGTAGATCGAGGACTTCAAGGTCGTCGTCCACAATTAAAAGGCTGTTCACCGAAGGTCACTTAAGGGGGCGAATGGAACCGCCATCTAAAACCATTCACGGCAGCGCGTCATATATTTCAATCTTGCAACAAAACGTCATCGCCGCAATAAACCAGACATCTTCGCGCAAGGCATGGGGCTCAGTATCTCGGCGAATTCCTCCCGAGACTCATCCATGTTGCCTTTCAAGTGTGCTCCCTGGCTGGCCCGTAATACTTCGATTGCTGTGCTGACCGCAGGGTTGACGGGGTGCAGCAGCCAACCGCTGTCTACCACCAACGTGAGCTGCGCCGACGTCGCCTATTCGGTGTACGATCCGGCGGAACCACTCAATCGCGGGGTCTTCGCGTTTAACCGGGTGCTCGATGACTACGCTCTGGCGCCGGTCGCTCGCGGCTATCGTTACATGCCGGACTTTTTCCAGACCGGTGTGCATAACTTTGTAGCGAACTTCGGCGAGCCCAAGGTCTTTATCAATGACCTGCTGCAAGGCAACCCGATGCGCTCGGTCAATACCATGGGGCGTTTCGTGCTCAACACCACAGTCGGGGTGGTGGGCTTGATCGACGTTTCCGGCATGGCCGGTATCCCGCGTCACAATGCGGACTTCGGCCAGACCTTCGGCGTGTGGGGCATCGGCAACGGTCCGATCGTCGAGCTGCCATTGCTCGGAACCTCCAACAGTCGCGACGCCGCCGGCCGCGTGCTCGACTTTGTGGTCGATCCGTTCGGCAGTAACAGCGATACCGTGGACACGCTGTCCACTATCAGCACTGTCGGCGGCATCGTCGATGGTCGGGCAGAAGCCTTACCGTTGACCGACAGCCTGCAAAAACTGCCGGACTACTACGGCGCTCTGCGTAACGTGGTTGCCGAGCGTCGTGCCGCTTACGTAGCCGATGGCAAACAAGGCTCGTCAGAGCACACCACCCCACAGTGCACAGGAGCAGCGGCCGATGGGTTCTGAAAGCAATAGCCTGACTCTGCAGAAACGGGTAATCCAGCAAGATCCGGCCAATCTGCATTGTCGGGAAATCACCCTGCGCCTGTCAGCGGACTGCCGCCAACTGGTGCTCAGTCGCTACACCGAACACTACGGCCAGGCGGTGGTGCGCTGGATCGAGCGTAGCCATACGGTGTCAGTAGCCGAACTGTTGCGCTGGCTCGTGGCCAATGGTGAGGTGGAGGTCACGCGAGCTGATAGTCAGTCACTGTCTTGATTTCAGGGGGATGATACGGAGGATGGTAGTCTTCCGGTCGTCATCCCCTGCGAAGCCTACAGCGAAACTGAGACAAATCTGTCTGCCCTCGCATAGTTACTGCCGCCCTTACCAGCAATCAGGCTCGCACATAGACCCAAGCGCTGATGCCGGACTTGAGGGTCACACTGATGCGTTTGTAGTCCGCCACCTCGTATTCGTCGGCCGCGACCAGCTCTTGGGCCGTGATTTCGAAAACAGTGCCGGCGATCTCGTCCGACACGTCGCCACTCTCCTGCACGATCGGATGATGGGTTTTCCCACTAGCGGCCAACACCGCCGGATCGATTATCTCGACCAGGTTCTGCTTGTAACCTGGCAGGCTGTCCAGGCGCCCTTTCAACTCGCGCCCGAAGGTGGACAGCTGAACGGCCCGGTCCTGCAAAGTACCGTAGGAGAACAGCAGAACCGGTTGCCCTGTTTGGTTTGGCATGAGGTTTCCTCGATCAGATAAGCAAGTCTTCGTAGAACGCTCCGAAAGGGCGTTCAGGGTGGGCGATCTGGATTTCCAGAATCCACAGGCCGTTTGTCGGGCACTTGTCTAAATCCCCGAGGTCGCCACCACGGTGAATCGCATGAGGGAAATCGCTGACTCTATGGCCTTTGATGTCGAGGTTGAGCTTCCATCCCATGGCTTGCGCCTGGTCAGCCGCATAGCGGTAAAGCTCCATGCCGGAAACCCGCTCGCTACGCCAAAAGCCTTCGACCCGATTGAAAAGCTCCCGAGAGGCCGCAGCACAGGCGATCATTTCCGGGTCGGAACCGGTGGTGAAAGTCGCCCCTGCATCACCTTCGTGCCCTTGCCAGACCGCGCCCATGTCGACGAAAAAATATCTTCGTCACCCAGCACAGGATCGCCATCGGAGCGCTGTTTGAACGTCTTGAGCGTATTGGCGCCAAAGCGGATCAGCAGCGGGTGCCAGATGCGATCCATGCCAAGTTCCGACAGAACCTGTTTACCCAGTGACTGGGCTTTGGACTCGCGCATGCCGGGAGAAACAACCCGGGCAATCTGTTCGATGGCCTTCCAGGTCATCTGCTGCGCATGGCGCATCGTTTCCAGCGTGTAACGCTCGCCTACTGCTTCTTTACCGCTCAGAGCCGTTGTCATCGATCATTCCTTTTGTACGAATTCTCGCTGTATATTTTTATATATTGCGATACTCGATAAAAAAGATATAGCCATGATCCAGGCTAAAGAAACTTTCCTGCGGGCAAAACAAAACCCCTACCTGCATACGCAGATAGGGGTTTCGGAATTTAATCTTGACGATGACCTACTCTCACATGGGGAAACCCCACACTACCATCGGCGATGCATCGTTTCACTTCTGAGTTCGGGATGGGATCAGGTGGTTCCAATGCTCTATGGTCGTCAAGAAATTCGGGTACCGAACCGTCTTTCGACGCTTCAGCAAATTGGGTATGCGATAGTTTGTGCGGCTTTTGTGAATGGTGCGAACTTTCGGTTCATTGCGTCTTCACACACCGCAATCTGGCTTTTAAGCGCAAATTGCTTGGGTGTTATATG